>CAZGSW010000058.1:0-20604 GCA_964528635.1 uncultured Rhodoplanes sp.
GCGGCACCTCGTCGATGAACGGCGTGCCCTCCACCACGTGGGCCGGCGCGTCGATATGGGTGGTGTTGTGCATCGAGGTGGTGATGCGCTGCGACAGCACGCCGGACTTTGCCATGTAGTGGATGCGCTCGATCTTCACATCCTCGAAGTACGGCCAGTTCGGCGACTGGTATCCGAACCTGTGCGACAGGTTGTAGAATTGCAGCCCCATCGCGTTGTTGAGGTTTTCCTCGAAACTCACGCCGCGGATCTTCTTGGTCAAGGCGTCCTCCCGCTTCCGTCTGTTGCAGTCCGCCGGCACGTCCGCGCCGGCGCAGAAATCGTCACGCCGCCAGCGCCCTCATGCCGGCCTCCATGGCACGCCGGGTGGCGAGCAGGCGCGCGGCGATGTGGGCGTGCTGCTTCTCGAACCGCTGGGCCGGCACCGGCACCGAAATCGCCACCGGATTGCCGAACGGGTCCTGCAGCGCCACGCCGACCGCGCAGATGCCGAGCGTGTGCTCTTCCCGGTCGTAACCCACGCCGGTGCGGCGCGTGGCGCGCAGATCGGCAAGCAGCGGCCCGAGTTTCGTGAGCGTGTTCGGCGTGCGCGCCTCGTAGCTGCGGCCGAGCAGGCGCTCGACCTCCTCGTCGCTGAGCTGGCTGAGGCAGGCCTTTCCGTTGGCCGTGCAGTGCAACGGGAAGGCTTCGCCGACCGCCGACACGGTGCGAAGCCGCTGCGAACCGATCACCTGATCGATGAACACCAGATGATCCTTGCGCACCGACGCAAGGTCGACCGTCTCGTGCAGCTCGGCGGAGAGCCTGGCGAGGTAGGGCCGCGCCGTGGCGACGAAATCGCTGTTTACCGAGCCCGCCATCCGCAGCAGCGACGGCCCGAGCCGGACCCGCCCGTTCGGCGAGGCCGCGATCACCAGCTTTTCGGCCTCCAGGGATGCGACAATGCGCTGCACTGTCGAACGTGCCAGCTTCACGCGATGCGCAATCTGGGCAAGGCTGAGCCCCGCGTCCTCGCCTTCGAGGGCACGCAGGATCGCCGCCGCGCGCGCAATGACCTGAACCGGATTCCTGTCGCTCACTCGACTCATGACTGGCGCATCCGCTGTTTCGCCATAGCTTGCATCCCGGGACACGGTAGCCCAATATCCGATACATCAGAAAGCGGAAAAGTTGCTGCGCCGCACGCATCTGCTGGCGTGCAATGACGCAGCCCTGGTGGAGCGGATGCGAATGTTGGAATCGGACCACGAACCGGGAGGGAAGCCATGGTGAAGAAGATCGCTCTCGAAGAGCATTTCCTGTGTCCGGGCTTCATCGAGTACTGGGACCCGACCGTGGCGCAGATGCCCGCGGACAAGCGCGAGAATCTGCTGAAGCGCTGCACCGATTTCGGCGAATTGCGTCTCGCCTCGATGGACCAGGCCGGAATCTCGCGCGCCGTTCTGGCTCTCGCCGGTCCCGGCGTGCAGGCCGAGCCGGACGCGCGCATTGCGATCCGGCGCGCGCGCGACGCCAACGATTTCCTCGCGCGTGAAATCCAGCGCCGGCCGGACCGCTATTCCGGCTTCGCCCATCTGCCGATGCAGGACGCCGCGGCGGCGGCCGACGAACTCGAACGCTGCGTCAGGGATCTGAAGTTCTGCGGCGCGATGATCAACGGCCACACCCGCGGCCAGTATCTCGATCATGCCTCGCTGGCGCCGTTCTGGGAGCGCGCCGAGGCGCTCGGCACGCTGATCTACATCCATCCGACCGATCCGGTCTCGGTGGCACCGGTCTTGGAGGGACACCCGGGCCTGCGGCGCGCCACCTGGGAATGGACCTTCGAGACCGGCGCGCACGCGCTGCGGCTGATCTTTGCCGGCGTGTTCGACCGGTTCCCCAAGGCGCGGATCGGACTCGGCCACATGGGCGAAACGCTGCCGTTCCTGCTGTGGCGGTTCGACAGCCGCACCGGACCGGACTTCTACAATGTGGGGCTGAAGAATCCGGTCTCGCACTACATCAAGCACAACATCGAGATCACGACGTCAGGCATGTGCTCGGCGGAGCCGCTCAACTGCGCCATCGCCGCACTCGGCCATGGCCGCATCATGTTCGGCGCCGACTATCCGTTCGAGAGGGCCGAGGAGGCCGGCCACTGGCTCGACACCGAAAAGCTCGACGAGTCGGTGCGGGCGGACATTGCGTACGGCAATGCGGAGAGGCTGCTGGGATTGCGGTAGCCGTACTTCGAGTTCTCGCCACTGGCGTCCCGGGCGAGCCTTAAGCGCGTTCACGCGCGTCTTCGACGCGCTATGGCGAGACCCGGGACCCGGTTGCTTTTCCTTCGCTGCAATCAACCGGGGTCCCGGCTCGCGCTCGCTGTCGCTCGCTTGGCCGGGACACGAGAGCCGTCACTTCTCCGCGAAGTAGTGCGTCTCGAGCAGGTAGCAGCCGGTCTTCGACGTGAACGGCCCGTGGTACACGCCGGGCGGGCGCACGCAGTAGGTCGGACCCTTGAACTGCTCACCGCCCTGGCCCTTCTCGTCGGAGCCGCAGACCAGATCGCCCGACACCAGGAACACCTCTTCCCAGTAATCGTGCACGAACGGCACGGTGGAGTACGCGCCCGGCTCGATGCGCAGGATGCGGGTGCGGTTGCCGACCTTGTTCTTCTCGTCGAGCGTTCCGGCGAGGATGCGCTCGTAGAACCCCGGCGGATAGCCGGGCACGGCGTGGAAACCCTCTTTCAGATCGAGGGTGGTGAATTCCATGTGGCCCTTGTTGTAACCCATGGGCGATTGCTCCTTCCTGCTTACGCCGGCAACGTCACGCCGAGCTTCTCCGCGGCCTTGCCGATACGTTGCCACGTCCCCTTCGGGATCGGAATGCCGGATTTCTCCCGCTCTGCGCGCACCGCATCGCCGCGCTCGCCGGGCAGCATGATTTTGTCCACGCCTTCGGCGCGGTCGAGCCCCGCGATCGCGGTTCCGAGCCGCTCGGCTTCGCGCAGGAACCGCTCCGGGTCGCCGAACGCCTCGATGTTGACTGCGATCACAGTGCCGTTGAGGAACGGATCGTCACCGATCGACCAGTCCTCCAGGTCCGGTGCGATCCGCGGTTCGGAAAGCAGGAGGCTGGTCAGGCATTCGATCATGAACGACAGCCCCGCACCCTTGGCACCGCCGAGCGGCAGGATGGTCTTCACGGCATTCGGATCGGTGGTGTCGCGGCCATCCTTGTCGAGGCCCCAGCCGAGCGGAATTTTTTCGCCGCGGTCCTTCGCTCCCATGATCTTGCCATTGGCGACCACACCGGTGGAAAAATCGATGACGTAAGGCCGCCCGTTCGCGCGCGGCACCGCAAAGGCGATCGGGTTCGACGACACCGCGGGCACCCGCGTGCCCGGATAGGCCATCATCGGGCCTGACGCGCTCATGGCGACGCCGGCGAAACCGGCTTCGGCCGCCTGCACGGCGAAATAACCGATCGCGCCGGTGTGCGTGGTGTGGCGCGCCGAGCACCAGCCGATGCCGGCGGTCCGTGCACAATCCATCGCTTCCTTCATCGCACGCGTCATGCCGACCGCAGCGGGCGCACGGTCGGTCTCCAGCACCACCGCAGCGGCGGTTCGCCGCTCGACGCGGATGTCGGGCCTCGCGTTGATCGATTTCGCGTTGATCAGGTCGATGTAGCGCGGGACCCGGATCACGCCGTGGGAATCGGTGCCGCGCAGGTTGGCCCAGACCAGCATCTTCGCCCATTCGTCGGCGTGCTCGCGGGACAGGCCCGCCGCGGCGAAGATGTCGGAGGTGAACTTGCGGAGATCGGCGGGGGAAATGCGGAGAGCGTCTGAGGTCATGGGGGTTATCTATACGAAGTTGTTTCCGCGGTCATTCCGGACGCCGCGAAGCGGCGATCCGGAATCCAGGGGCGACAAAAACGGCTCTGCCGTGTGGCTCCTGGATTCCGGGTTCGGCCCTCCGGGCCGCCCCGGAATGACGGCTTATTTCTTTGACGCCTTCCTGTACCAGTCCAGGATCTGCTCGCCGTTCCAGTGCAGCACGCCCTCGAACCGGTTCACGTAGTCGTAGATCGCCTCGAGGTACTTGATGCGGTGCGGCTGGCCCGAGATGTAGGGGTGGATCGCCACAGCCATGATCTTGGCGCGGTGCGCGCCCTCCGCATACAGCCGGTCGAACTGGTCGATGGCGCGCTTGAGCAGGTAGTCGCTCTCGTGGTGCTGCACGATCATCATCGGGATGTCGTTGAGCTCCACGGTGTAGGGAATCGTCACCAGCGGGCCGTTGTCGGTCTTGATCGTGGTCGGCTCGTCGTCATAGACCCAGTCGCCGATGTACTGCACGCCCGCCTTCACCAGATTTTCCGGCGTCTCCAGCGTCTGGGTCAGGCCGGGCCCGAGCCAGCCCACCGGCCGCTTGCCGGTGAATTTCTCGATCACGCTCATCGAGCGCTCGATCATCGCGACCTGGTCGTCCTCCTTGTGGATCGGCTGCTGGTCGTAGGCGTGGCCCATGAACTCCCAGCCGTCCTTCTTCGCCTGCTCGGCGACGCGCGGATAGTCCTCGCAGATGCGCGCGTTGGCCGCGAGCGTCGGCTTGATGCCGAGGCGCGCGTACAATTCGTAGAACCGCCACGCGCCGACCCGCATGCCGTACTCGTGCCAGCTCCAGTTCGGAACGTCGGGCCACAGCACCTGTCCGGTCGGCGCCGGGATCACCTGCCGCGCCATCGGCCGCGCGATGTCCCAGACCTCGTAGTTGACGATCGACCAGAAGATCACACGGGCGTTGTTCGGCAGCTTGAGCGGAGGCCGGTCGACGATGGCGGAGAATTCCGCGCGCTGGCTGGGAATCATCGGCACGGCATCACCTCATCGCTGGAAAAAAATTCGCGCGCAGGGTCGCCCATTCCGCCATGCGCTTCAACCTTGACCGCAGCACGGATGCACACGCGCGGACGCAGGCCTGCGGACACGGCAGCAAGGCGATGGAGTGCCGGCCCATGCGGCCCCTGTCGGTGCCTTCGGGAGACCGCACGCCGGTTGCCCGAGCACACGCAAATGGCGAACTCTCGAATGCAGCAACCACCAGACGGCGAACAGGCGACGCTACACCCGCATCAGCAGCAACACGCCGGACACCATCAATAGCCCGGCGAACATCTGCTGGAAGCGCCGCTCGCTGAGCCTGCCGTAGATCAGCCAGCCGATCCAGCCGCCGAGCGCAATCGCGGGAGCCGCCAGAAAGAACAGCACAACGCCGACCCGATCCAGCGCAACGAATCCGATGATCAGCAGCGTGGCGAGGTGCGCGATCAGGATGAACGGCTGATAGACGCCGCGCGCGACATCCTTCGGCCAGCCGCGAAGCTGCGTCCAGATCGCAGGCGCAAGCCCCGACAGGCCGGCCAGCCCGCCCATCAGTCCGCCGAGAAAGCCCACCGCGGCGTCGGCCGCCCTGCCGCCGCCCGACACATAGGGCAGCCGCGGCGCGAACAGCGCATAGCTTCCATACACCACGAGAAACACCGCGACGCCGAGCCGCAACGCGCTCTGGTCGGTCCTGACCACCAGCGCGACGCCGATCGGAACGCCGATCAGCCCCGCGATCAGGAACGGAGCGAACCGCGGCCAGTCGATGGCGCTGCGCATCTTGTACACCAGACCCGACTGCACGATCAGCCCGCCGGACACCACCAGCATGGCGGCATGCAGCGGCGAGATCGCGTGCAGCCAGATCGAGGTCGCGACCACGCCGTAGGCGAAGCCCGCCGCGCCGGACGCGACGCCGCCCAGGAATGCGCCCAGCCAGATGATCAGAACGGTCTTGAGTGTGAGCGCGGCGGCGAGCGCCGGATCGGAGATCATGGCGACGTTCTACCCCACCTCATGCGCACAGGCCTATCCATCGTCATGCCCGGCACACGGGTCCGGCCTCCGGCCGGCCCGAGCACAAGCCTTGTGCCGGGCGTCCACGCCTTGCTTTGATACCGCAGGGCGAAGGCGTGGATGGCCGGGACAAGCCCGGCCAATGACGGTGCCAATGACGGTGGAGAGATCATGGCAAACCCGATGGCCGCAAAGACCGTTGGTGAGGCGTTGCGCGCCCGCTTCGGCGAAGCCATTCCCGTCGACGAGAATCTGCCCGGACTCGATGCGCTCGCCCGCATGGCGAGCCGCAAGGTGCATCGCCGCTGGCTCGACAAGCCGGTCGATCCGGACCTGCTGCGGCTTCTGTGCGCGTGCGCGCTGTCGGCGCCGTCCAAGAGCGATCTGCAGCAGGCCGACGTCGTCATTCTCGACAGGGCCGAACAGACGGCCATCGCCGGCCTCATTCCGGACCAGCCGTTCATCCGCGTGGCGCCCGCTTTTCTGGTGTTCGTCGCCAATGGCCGTCGGCTGCCCGAGATCGCGAAGATGCGCGGCAAGCCGTTCCCGAACGACCATCTCGACCAGTTCTTCAACACCGCGGTGGACGCCGGCATCGTGCTTGCGACCTTCATCGCCGCGGCCGACGCGGTGGGGCTCGGCACCTGCCCGATCAGCGTGATCCGCGACCATTCGCAACAGGTGAGCGACATGCTGAAGCTGCCGCCGCGGGTCATCCCGGTGGCCGGCATGTGCGTCGGCTGGCCCTCGGAGCAAGGCCACATCAGTCCGCGCCTCGGACTCGAAAGCACCGTTCATCGGGGACACCATGACGAAGGCGATCTCGCCGCCCGCATCGACGCCTACGACAGACGCCGCGCCGCGGTCCACCCGTACAGGCCACGCGACCCTTCGCGCTGGGAGGACGTGCCGTTCTACGGCTGGTCGGAAGACAAGGCCCGGCAGTACGGCGTACCGCAACGCGCCGATTTCGGCGCATTCGTCAGACGGAAAGGGTTCGGCCTGGATTAGCCGTCAGCCCGGCGGTCAGCGGTACGGCCTCACGACGATGCGCTGCGGGTGTCTCGGCCGGTTCGGCAGCACCGGCTCACCGTTGAAATAGCGGCCCGGCTCCGGCCGCAACACCGGGACCATCTCGGTCCGGGTCATGACGGCGACGGTCCCGTCGGGCAGACGCCGGACCGACCGGACGCGGCGCTCGAGCACCGCCGACCCGTCATAGTCGCGCACCACCCGGGCGCGGCCGTGATGGGCCACCCGGACCGCAGCCTTCTTTGCCGGCGTCACGCCCAGATCGGCGGCAACACCGCCTGACGGATCGCCGGCAAGAAAGATTGCGCCGGCTGCAAGCAGCAGCATCGCCTTTGGCATCGTCATCGCTGGTCCTCGCATCGGTTCCGTGCCGGCAATTGGCGGCAGCGGGAAACAGTTCCGGATAACGCAAGACACATACGCAACAGACGAGACCGGACGGCTACTTCCTGACGTATTTCTGCACCCGCCAGTTCAGGGTGTCGGCAACGAACACCTCGCCGCGGCTGCTGACCGCGATGTAGTGCGCCTCGCCGTAGCGGCCGAGCGTCTTGCCCTGGCCGGATCCCTCGATCATGCCGAGCACCTTGCCGTTGCGGTCGAGCGTCATGATCTGGCCGGTGTGACCGTGCGCCAGCCACAGGGTCCGGTCCGGCGCCATGAAAAGCCCGCACGGCGTGCCCGGCTGACTCCATTCGCGGACGTAGTTACCGTCCGGATCGTACACCACGATACGGGCGTTGCTGCGGTCGGCGATGTAGAGCAACCCTTCGTCGTCGAACACCAGCGAGTGCGGGACATCGAATTCGTCCCTGCCCTTGCCGGTCGAGCCCCACGCCTTGAGGTGGTTGCCGTCCCGGTCGAACTTGACGATGCAGCTCGGCGCCTTGCCGTGCCCCTGCAGCACGTAGATGTCGCCGGCCGGCCCGACCACCGCCTCGCTCGGCTCGTTGAACAGGCGCAGGTGGCCGTAATCGTGCATCTCGCCGGCGCGCCCGCGGATGCCCAGCACCATTTCGAGGCGGCCGGAAGGATTGAACTTGTAGACGACATGGGAAGCGACATCGGTCGTCCAGATGTTGTCGTCCGCATCGATGCGCAGGCCATGGGGACGGTCGAACAGCCCGTCGCCCCAGCCGCGGATGTAGTTGCCGTCGGGATCGAACTCCATCAGCGGCTTCGGCCCGCGATGCAGCACGAACAGATTGCCCTTCGAATTGATCGCGATGCCGGACGTGCCGCCGAAGTTCATGCCTTCCGGCAACCGGAAGGATTCGGGGACCGCGACGTAGTCGAGCGGTGGAGGTGCCATTGCGCCTTCACATTGGGAGTTGCCGGAGCCGCGGCCGCCCGCGGAATGCCTGTCGAGCATATGCGATTTCGCGCCGGTCGGGACAGGCCCTGCTCGACTCTCTCCACGGCTCAGTCCTATAGATATGGACAAACAAATGGTGGCGCCGGGGAGGATCATGGCCATTCCGCAACTGCTCGTTCACGAGAAGAAAGACACCGTGGGTGTCGTCGTCGTCGAGGGCCTCAAGAAGGGCACCGACATGCTGTGCGTCGTGACGGCCGACAATTCGTCCTTCAAGCTCAAGTCGAGGATGGACGTGCCGATCGGCCACAAGGTGGCGCTGGTCGATATCAAGAAGGGCGACACGATCTGGAAGTACGGCCAGGACGTCGGCGTCGCCAAGGCGAAGATCGCCAGGGGCGAGCACGTCCACGTCCACAACATCAAGACCAAGCGGTGGTGAGCCACAACTCTCTCTCGTTTCGTGTCCCGGCCAAGCGACCCCGGGCTTGGCCCGGGGGGAGCGCGAGCCGGGACCCCGGTTTGCCGCCGGGAAGTAAAGCGAACCGGGGTCCCGGGTCTCGCTACGCTCGCCCGGGACACGTGTTGAAAGGATGACAACGATGGCTAAGAAGGCAAAGCGCGGCAGCAAGTCCGCAACGACGAAAACAGCCGTAGCGAAAAAGAAAAACAACGCCGCCACGTTCCAGGGCTGGCGGCGCGAGAACGGCCGGGTCGGCGTACGCAACCACGTCGTCATCCTGCCGCTCGACGACCTCTCGAACGCCGCCTGCGAGGCGGTGGCAAACAACATCAAGGGCACAATGGCGCTGCCGCACGCCTACGGGCGGCTGCAGTTCGGCGAGGACCTCGATCTGCACTTCCGCACCCTGATCGGCACCGGCTCCAACCCGAACGTCGCAGCCGTCGTCGTGATCGGCATCGAGGACGGCTGGACCAAGATCGTGGTCGACGGCATCAGGAAGACCGGCAAGCCGGTCATGGGCTTCGGCATCGAAGGACACGGCGACATCGCCACGGTGGCCAAGGCATCCTACGTTGCCAAGGAATACGTGCAGTGGGCCTCCGAGCTGAGGCGCGAGGAGTGCGACATCTCCGAGCTGTGGGTCTCCACCAAATGCGGCGAGAGCGACACCACCACGGGCCTCGCGTCGTGCCCGACCGTCGGCAACATGTACGACAAGCTGATCCCGAAGGGCATCTACGGCGTGTTCGGCGAGACCTCCGAGATCACCGGCGGCGAGCATCTCGCCCGCGCGCGGGCGATCGACAAGAAGGTCGGCGACAAGTGGATGAAGGTCTGGCAGTCTTATCAGGACGACGTGATCGAGGCGCACAAGACCGACGACCTGTCCGACTCGCAGCCGACCAAGGGCAACATCGCGGGCGGGCTTTCGACCATCGAGGAAAAGGCGCTCGGCAATCTCGAGAAGATCGGCCGCAAGTGCAAATACATCGACGTGCTGCTGCCGGCCGAGACGCCGGCGAAGGGACCGGGCCTGTACTACATGGACACGTCCTCGGCCGCGGCCGAGTGCGTCACGCTGATGGCGGCCGGCGGCTACGCGGTGCACACCTTCCCGACCGGGCAGGGCAACGTGATCGGAAATCCGATCGTCCCGGTGATCAAGATCAGCGGCAACCCCAAGACCATCCGCACCATGGGCGAGCACGTCGACGTCGACGTATCCGGCATCCTGCGCCGCGACATGACCATCCCGCAGGCGGGCGACGTCCTGATCGACATGATCGTACGCACGGCGAACGGACGGCTCACGGCGGCGGAGGCGCTGGGCCACCGCGAGTTCGTAATGACCAAGCTGTACCGGAGCGCGTAGCGCGCAGCGCCCCGCCTGTCATTCCGGGGCCGGCCGAAGGCCGGAGCTCGCTACGCTCGCGCCCCGGAATGACGTGGAGGCTTTTGTGCCGACATTCACCCTCCCCCAGGCTGAAGCTCTCGCCACCGCCGCGCTGATGCGCGCCGGCACCGGCGAGGCGAACGCGCGCAGCGTCGCCCGCGCGCTGGTGCTGGCCGAGGCCGACGGGCTGAAAGGCCACGGCCTGTCGCGGCTTCCGATGTACGCAAAGCAGGCGAAAGCGGGAAAGGTCGACGGCCGCGCCACGCCGCTCGCGGAGAAGAAGAAGCCGGCGCTGCTCGCGGTCGATGCCGCGCACGGTTTCGCCTATCCGGCAATCGAGCTGGCCGAGGCGGAGCTTCCCGCGATGGCGCGCAGCGAAGGCGTGGCCGCGGCGTCGATCCGCCGCTCGCACCATTGCGGCGCGGCCGGCCATCCGGTCGAGCGGCTGGCGGAGGCCGGACTCGTCGCGCTGATGTTCGTCAACACGCCGTCGGCGATTGCGCCATGGGGCGGCGCGAAGGCGGTGTTCGGCACCAACCCGGTGGCGTTTGCCTGTCCGCTCCCCGGCCGCGCGCCGCTGACGATCGATCTTTCGCTGTCCAAGGTCGCGCGCGGCAACATCATGGCGGCGAAGCAGCGCGGCGAGACCATCCCCGCAGGCTGGGCGCTGGATGCGCAGGGCAACCCGACCACCGACACGGACGCCGCGCTCGGCGGCACCATGGTGCCGATGGGCGACGCCAAGGGCACGACGCTTGCGCTGATGGTGGAACTGCTGGCGGCGGGGCTGACCGGCGCGAACTTCGCCGCCGACGCGTCGTCGTTCCTCGACGCGGACGGACCGCCGCCGGGCACCGGGCAGTTCATGATGGTTTTCGATCCGGCGGCGTTCGGCAGCGATGCGGTGACGCGGTTCGGCGTGCTGGCGCAATCGATCGAAGCGCAGCAGGGCGCCCGGCTGCCCGGGATGCGGCGGCTCAAACTGCGCGAGAAGGCGAAGGCGGAGGGGCTGTCGGTCAGCGACGCGCTCGTGAAGGAGATAGAGGCGGTCTGACCTCGGTGTTGCAACACGCAGCCTTGTCATGCCCGCGAAGGCGGGCATCCAGTCCTCTCTGCAGGCCTGTGGTTGCTGGATCGCCCGCTTACGCGGGCGATGACACCGTGTCTGTTGCCAGCGCGACGGCCTACCGCGCGCCCTGCAGCGGCAGCGGCTGGTCGGCCAGCATGCCGTTGACGATCACCTTGCGCGCGGTGTCGAGGTTGACGCCGTGCCGCTTCAGCAGATCGCCGGTATCGGCGATGATCGCATCGACGTCCTGCCTGATCTTCAGCGCCTTGTAGTGGTCGTCCTGCGACAGGCCCATGCTCTCGCCGACCACCTCGAGGATGTTCATGATGCGGAACGGCCAGTCGCGCTCGTGCGCGCACAGCTCGCGATGGTCGGAGTGATAGACCGCCACCAGCGCATCGACGCCCGCCGCCTTCGCCGCCTCGAGCTCCCTGAGCTGAAGCTCCGCCTTGTATCCCGGCAGCGTCGCCAGGTTGACGCTCTGCAGCCCGACCGCAGGAACGTCGAGCTTGACGATGCGCAGACCGGGCACCGCGCGCAGCAGCTCTTCCGCAGCCTCCACCACGCCGGCAATGCCGGGATGCCGGTGCAGCGCCACCGTCATCTCCACGCGCCTGGTCAGGAGCGGCCGCAGCAAATCGACCTTGCCGTGCAGGTAGAGCATGAACGGCGTCATGTCGAACGGCGTCTCGCCGGTGACGCGCTCGATGGTGGGCAGCACGGTCTCGCCGAACTGCATCATGCAGCTCGGGCACCAGGCGAGCACCTCCCCGGACTTCGACTGCGAGAGCTTGTTGATGGTGCTGTTGGCGAAGCGGCCGAGCGTGTCGATGTCGCCGGAGCGAAGCTGTGCGGTGCCACAGCAGTGCGTCGGTCCGCCCATCACCTGATAGTCGGTGCCGATCCGGTCCATGATGTCGAGACACAAGAGCGCGATGTGCGGCGTCTTGAGCACGTTGCAGCCGGTGTAGAACACCACGTCCGGAAGGTCCGCACGCGGCGGCTCCTTGCCCGGCCGCTGGCCGAGCCGGATCAGATCGTCCTCCGACAGTTGCAGGCGCGACAGGATGCTGACGTCCTCGCTGACCTTGCGGAACACGGTGACGCCGGCCTTGCGCCGCTCCGGCAGTTCCTTCGAGGTCCGCATCATCGACAGCCGCGCCATGGTGAGCAGGAAGCGCGGATTGACGCCGTAGTCGCAGGCCTTGATGCACTCGCCGGAGGCCATGCAGGCCCTGGCCCACTTCTCGGATTCCTCCGGGCCCTTGCCGGTGCCCAGGATGTCCAGCACGCCGGACACCACGGCCTGCGGCTCGGCATCGCCGAGACCGGCCGGCTCGGCAATCGGACAGGCGGTGAAGCAGGCGCCGCACCTGGTGCATGCGTCGAGCATGTCGCCGATGCGCGCGTTCAGCGCCGATTCGAACCCGGTGCTTTCCATGCCGGTTAGAATAGCTCAAAACGGTCCGGCACGCGACCCTCTACAACCGTCCCGTTCACCGGCTGTCCGGGACCTTTCCCATCTCGGCCTCGATGCCCGCGATCAGATCTCCCGCCTGAAGGCGCGACAGCCAGATCGAAGTCCAGCCCAGCCCCTGATGATGGATCGCGAACTGGATCGCGGCGCGATCCGGCACGGCCTTCACGAGCAGGTCTCCGCCTTCGTGCAGACGCGTGGGATCGTCTGGCGGTTCCGCCGACTCCACCGGCGACATCGCGGCACGGCATTCCGCCAGATGCGAAATCAGGCGGTCGACGCCCTCCGCGCTGAGTTCGGTGCGCTCATCGCCAACGCCCAGCGACAGGCGCGTGGTGTCCCGCGACACGTCCAGTCTGATGGGAAGCATGGCTCACTCCGCACTGCGGTCCGCCGCCGTCATGCCGGCGCTGTATGCTGGCGCTGTCCTGGACCGCCATTCCAGATTTACGACGTTCCCGGCATGAACGCGAACGGCGCTGCTGTCGCGGAAGCGGCCCGGCTTGTGGGGTGGCAAAAAATCTCCCACAGTCGTTGCGGCCGAGCGGCGCGAGAACCGGATTCCGCGCTCCCGGTAACGGCCATGGTCCGCGGGCTCCGGCCGCGTCCCGGCATGACGGGGAGAGATTTTGTGACCGACATAACGAATGACGTCCTGCGAAGTCTCGCCGGGTTGCACGGCCTGACACGTGCGCTGGAGAAATTTCCGGACGGCGTGAGGGCCGGCGCCGAGCGCGGCTTGCGTCCGGTCGGCGATCCGCCCGGCGGCCACGATCCGAACGCGCATCCCGCCCCGGTGTTCGATCCAGCCCGCTACGAGACCCGCAAATGACCGACCTGGCCTGGTTGTCCGTCGCCGAAGGTTCGCAGCTCCTCAAGTCGCGCAGGCTGTCGCCGGTGGAATGGACCCGCGCGCTGCTCGATCGCATCGCGCAGCTCGATCCGGCCTATAACGCGTTCCTCGCCGTCACCGCCGACACGGCGCTGGCACAGGCGAAGACCGCCGAAGCCGAGATCGTATCGGGCCAGTGGCGCGGCCCGATGCACGGCGTGCCGTACGGCGCCAAGGACATCTTCGACATCGAGGGCATGGCGACCACCTGCCACTCGAAAATCCGGATGAACCACCGCGCCGCCGCCGACGCCTTCGTGGTGAAGAGGCTGCGCGAGGCCGGCGCGGTGCTGCTGGGCAAGCTGGCGCTGCACGAATTCGCCACCGGCGGACCGGCGTTCGACCTGCCGTGGCCGCCGGCGCGCAATCCGTGGAACCGCAACCTGCATCCCGGCGGCTCGTCGAGCGGCTCCGGCGCCGCCCTTGCGGCGGGAATGGTTCCCGCCGCGCTCGGCACCGACACAGGCGGCTCGGTGCGCAATCCCGCCACCTGCTGCGGCATCGTCGGGCTGAAGCCGACCTACGGCGCGCTCAGCCTGTCCGGCGTGCAGCCGCTCACCCATTCGCTGGATCACGTCGGGCCGATGACGCGCAGCGTCGAGGACAACGCGATCCTGCTGCAGGCGATGGCCGGTTACGATCCGTCCGACGCCACCATGCCGCCGCGGCCGCTCCCCGACTGCCTCAAGGATCTGAAGGCCGGACTGAAGGGCCTGAAGATCGGCGTGATCGAGCATTTCTATACCAAGGACTCGCCGGCCGATCCCGAGCAGGTGCGCGGCATCGAAGCGGCGGTGGACGTGCTGAAGAAGCTCGGCGCCGAGGTCCGCACCGTCACGGTGTCGCCGCTGTCGCTGTGGACCGACTGCAACCGCACCATCCACGCGTCGGAGGCCTACGCCATCCACGAGCGCGACATGCAGGAGCGCCCGGAGGATTTCGCCTTGCTGACGCGCAACCGGATCATGCCGGGCGCGTTCGTCACCGCGGCAAAATACATCAAGGCGCAGCAGCTTCGTGCCGCGCTCGCCCGCGAGATGGCGGAGGCGACGCGCGATCTCGATGCGGTTGTCACGCTGTCGAGCCTGCTGCTGCCGTGCCAGATCGACGACACCGCGCTGGTGCTCAAGACCTACGACCAGCAGTGCCGGCTGGTGTTCAACGTGACGGGAACGCCCGCGATCTCGGTGCCGACGGGAATCTCCAGGAGCGGAGTGCCGCTTGCCATGCAGATCGCCGGTCACGCCTTCGCCGAACCGATGGTGTTCCGGATCGCGCACGCCTATTGCGAGGCGGCGGGCACATGCATCACCGCCGACCCGAAGACGCAGCCGAAGCTGGTTTCAATGCCAAAAACGGCGGCGGCGGAGTAGAGCAACCCAGCATTAGCCTCGTGTCCCGGGCGAGCGAAGCGAGACCCGGGACACCGGTTATTTGCTTGTTCATCTGTTCATAGAAGTAACCGGGGTCCCGGCTCGCGCTCCCCCGGGTCAACCCCGGGGTCGCTTGGGCCGGGACGCGAGAGCAGTGCCCCGCGCCTCTCTCAGCCCATCATCGAATAGATCAGCTTGCCGAGCGAAAAGAGCATCACACAGCCGACCAGGATCAGAATGCCCCACACCAGGTAGTCGACCTGCTTGCGGAATTCGGCAGAGGCATGCTGCATCGCCTTCGATCGTTTGAAGAACAGGTTCTTCACGAACAGGATAATCGGGATCGAGGCGGCGAGGAAGGTGATGAACTTGAGCATGAGCCGAGCCTATTGGGAAACCGGCCGCAACGAAACCTCGCCCGACTTCCGCCCTCCGCATGAACCCGATGCCTGCTTTCGCGGCCGGAACAATTGAGCGAGTATTCGCAGCCTGAATTGCCGGAGAACGCCATGACCACCTACCCGCGCGACCGCCTGTCCTACTCCTCGCCGTTCACACGGCCGAAGCTGAAGCTGCCCGGCAAGGGCCGGATCATCGTGTGGTCCGTGGTCAACATCGAGGAATGGGAAATCACCCGGCCGATGGCGCGGCAGCTTTCGATCGCGCCGCAGGGCCAGAGCGCGATCCCCGACATGCCGAACTGGACCTGGTACGAGTACGGCATGCGGGTCGGCTTCTGGCGGCTGATGCGTGCGCTGAAGAAGGCCAGGGTGACGCCGACCATGTCGCTCAACGCCAGGGTCTGCGAGACCTATCCGGAGGCGACCGCCGCGGCGCGCGACGCCGGCTGGGAGTTCATGGCGCACTCCTACGTGCAGATGCCGATCCAGCAGATCGCCGACCGGCAGCGCGAGGTGATGGACCAGTCGATCGACATCCTCACCAAATTCACCGGCACCAGGCCGACCGGCTGGCTCGGACCGGGCCGCGGCCAGATGTTCGACACGCTCGACCATGCCACCGCTGCGGGGTTCACCTGGTTCGGCGACTGGGTGCTCGACGACCAGCCGGTCTGGGTGAAAACGGCGAACGGTCCGATCCTGTCGATCCCCTACAGCGCCGAGATCAACGACATCACCATCATGGTGTCGCACCACCACGAATCCGACGTGCTGTTCAACCGCACACGCGACGCGTTCGACCGGCTGTACGACGAGAGCAGAGAATCGACCCGCATCATCGCGATCGGCGTCCACCCCTACGTCAGCGGACAGGCGCACCGCATCAAATACTTCGAACAGCTTTACGCCTACATCAACAAGAAGCCGGGCGTGGTGCACTGGACCGGCCAGCAGATCCACGACTGGTACGTCAAGCAGGTGCCGAAGCCGGAGTAGGCATCAACCGAACAGCCTCTGCCGCGCCTCCTCGGCGGCCTGCTCCATCGTCATGAACACGGCGCCCTCGCGCGCGAGGTGCTCGGTCAGCCATTCCAGCGCCAGCATCCGGTAGCCGCGGCCGATCACGTAGGGATGCATGGTGTAGGTCAACACGCCCCAGTCCACCGTCTTCTTCATGTAGAGGAACTCGTCGAGCCAGCTCTGCATCACCGCGCGAGCCGGCTGCAGCCCGGGCGCCACGGTCTGCGCCGTGCGGATGAACTCGAAATGCGGATGATCGTCGAGCGACCACGAGATCGGCATCTCGATCAGCCGCGTCGGCTCGCCGAAGTGGTACGGCTTGCCGAGTTCGGCCACGTCGCCGCGCCGGGCCCGATACGGAATGTAGTCGGCGCCCATCAGGCTGGAATCGTAGAGGAAGCCGTACTTGAGCAGCAGGTCGATGGTGTGCGGACTCAGGTCCCACGATGGCGAACGGTAGCCGCGGGGATTGCGTCCGGTGAGCTTGCTGATGCTCTCGATGGCGCGGACGAGGTCCGCTTCCTCCTCCTCCCGGGTCTGGCTGGCGTTCGGAATGTGCGCCCAGGAGTGGTGGCCGATCTCGTGGCCGGCGTCGGCCACCGCGGCGCTCTCGATCGGCCAGCTCTGGATGGTGAAGCCGGGGGTGAACCAGGTCGTCCTGATGTTGCGCTCGTGCAGGAACTTCAGGAGCCGCGGCGCCGCGACCGCCGCGCCGAACTCGCCACGCGACAGCGGCGTCGGCGTGGTCATGCCGCGCGCGATGAAACCGGACTGGGTGTCGAAGTCGAAGGTGAGGCAGACGATATGGCGGGGCATAGGCGGCCTGTCATGCTCCGCGAAGGCGGAGCATCCAGTATCCGGCGATCCCGATCGAGGCACAACTGCAGGCCACGCATCCGCCTGTGATTACCGGATTGCCCGCCTGCACGGGCAATGACAATCATGGGGGATGGCAACGAAAACAATCGGCATCATCGTCAACGGCGCCACCGGCAGGATCGGCGGCACGCAGCATCTGGCCAACGCGCTGGTTCCGATCCGCGACGAAGGCGGCCTCCCGGCCGGCGACGACCGCATCGTACCGCGCATCCTGCTGGCGGGCCGCGACGCCGCCCGCATCGAGACGGCGGCGAAGGCTCACAACGCGGAATGGACCACCGACCTCGGCAAGGCGCTGGCCGACCCCGCCTATGCCGTGTTCTTCGACGCCGCCGCCACGCACCAGCGCGAGGCCGTGCTGGAGCGCGCCATCGCGGCCGGAAAGCACATCTATTCCGAGAAGCCGGTGGCGCTGTCCGTCGCCCGGGGGCGGGAGTTGCTGGAGAGGATCAAAGCCAGGGGCGTCAGGCACGGCGCCGTCGAGGACAAGCTCGGCCTGCCCGGACTGCAGAAGCTGGCGCATGTCGTGAGGTCCGGGGCGCTCGGCCGGATCGTGGGCTTCCGCCTCGAATTCGGCTGGTGGGTGTTCGACGGCACCGAGGTGGCGTGCCAGCGTCCGAGCTGGAACTACACCCGCGCCGGCGGCGGGGGCCTGATCCTCGATATGTATCCGCACTTCCGCTACATCATCGAAGACCTGCTCGGTCCGATGCGCCGCATCGTCACGGCGCTGTCGACCGCGACTCCGGAGCGCATCGACGAGAAGGGTGCGCACTACGCGGTGGACGTGGAAGACACCGCCTCGACCGTCATCCAGCTCGACAGCGGCGCGACCGGCACCATCCTCGCCTCGTGGGCGACACGGGTGCGCCGCGACGACCTGCTGACGTTCCAGATCGACGGCACGCAGGGCTCCGCCATCGCCGGCCTGCACCGCTGCCACGTGCAGACCGGCGCGCAGACGCCGCACACCGCGCACTTCAGCATCGCGAAAGATCCCGGCATCGACTACCGGACGCACTGGAGCGAGGTGACGGAAGGCGTGTCGCCGGTGAACCCGTACCGGATCGGCTGGGAGAACTTCCTGCGCCATCTCGTCACCGGCTCGCCGATGAAGGCCGACTTCGCCGCCGGCATCCGCGACGTGCAGTTCGCCGAGGCCTGCTACCGCAGCATGAACGACAAGGCGTGGGTGGACCTCGGTTGACGCTCGCCCGTTGGTCCCCGCGCAAGCGGAGACCCAGGAACACGCACTCCATTTGAACGGCCGATAACGCGGAGACGAGAGTCAATGCCGACCGCTTTCATAACCGGCACGTCGGGCGGCCTCGGACAGGCCATCGCGGTGGCGCTGGCGCGCGAGGGCTACGACCTCGCCCTGACCGAAATCGACGCCGCGCAGATGAAGGAGACGCTGGCGCTGCCCGAGATCGCCGGCCGGAAGGTCGCCGTGTTTCCGCTCGATCTTCGCTCCCGCAACAGCATCAACGCGGCCTTCTCCGACGCCCGGGCGCGGCTCGGCGAAATCGACCTGCTGGTCAACAACGCCGCCCGCGCGCTGCTGAAGCCGTCCGTCAGGATCACCGATGCGGACTGGGACGACGTGATGAGCATCAACCTCAAGGGCGCGTTCTTCCTGTCGCAACTGTTTGCGCGCGCCTGCATCGCCGCCGGGCGGCCGGGATCGATCGTCAGCATCGCTTCGACCCATGGCATGACCGGGATCGGCGAGCGGCTGGTGTACGGCATCTCGAAGGCCGGGCTGATCCAGATGACGAAGATGCTGGCGATCGAATGGGCGGACCACAACATCCGCGTCAACGCAGTGGCGCCCGCCACGATGATGACCGCATCGCAGGAGAAGCTGCTCGGCGAGCCTGAGGCGCGCGCCCGCATGCTGTCGCGCATTCCGATCGGGCGGTTCGTGACGGCCGAGGAGGTGGCGGCCGCCGTGGTCTATCTCGCCAGCCCCGGAGCCGCCGCGGTGACCGGCCACACGCTGCCGGTCGACGGCGGCGTCACCGTCATATGAGGGGCACGCCGGACGGCGAGCGTCGCGGCGCATTCCTTTCTCATCGGTGCAATCCGCTTTCAGAGCCATTGGGCGGCCCCGGAGATTCCTGCTCCTGTGCAAACACCGTGCAGTCCTCGGGACGGATCGTGACCTCGACCGTGTCGCCGGCCTCGGCGCCGACCGGCACGTGCAGGGACCGCAGCTCCACGCCGTCCAGATCGATCACGTACTCCTCCTCGGCGCCGAGAAACGACGCAGCGCGGACCTGTCCGGTCAATCCGCCGTGCTGCGCCGTGCCGTCCGGCGCCAGCCGGCGGATACCGACGTGCTCCTTGCGGATGCAGGCAAGCACCGGAGCGCCCGGCACGATCGGCCGCTCGTCGCCGATCAGTCCGCGCAACGTGAACCGTTCGCCGATCGATACTTCGGCGTAGCAGAGCCCGGTTTGCGGATCGCCGATCCGGATCGCGCGTCCCTGGCGCACGTTCAGTCCCAAGAACCGCGCCACGAACGGCGTTCGCGGCCGGAACGAAACATCGCGCGGGGCTCCCGCCGCCTCGACGTGGCCATGGTTCATCAGCACGACGTTTTCGGCGAGCCCAAACGCCTCGGCCTGATCGTGCGTGACGTAGATCGCGGTGAACCCGAGCCGGTCCTGCAGGATCTTGAGTTCGATCCGCATCTGGTCGCGCAACTGCGCGTCGAGATTCGACATCGGCTCATCGAACAGCACCAGCCGCGGCTCGTAGACCAGCGCGCGGGCGAGCGCGACGCGCTGCTGCTGACCGCCGGAGAGCAGCGTCGCCGGCTTGTCGTGCCGGTCGGCGAGCCCGACCATTTCGAGGATGCGGCTGACACGCTCGGCGATCTCGCCCGCCGGCCGCTTGCGTATCTTCAGCGGGAAACCGACGTTCTGCGCGACGGTCATATGAGGCCAGACCGCGTAGGACTGGAACACGATGCCGAGGTCGCGCCGTTCGGGTGAAAGATCCGTGCCGTTCGCGGCGTCATATACGGTCCGCCCGGCGATCGCGATGTGTCCCTGGTCGGGCTTTTCCAGCCCCGCGATACAGCGCAGCACCGTGGTCTTGCCGCAACCCGAAGGTCCAAGCAGCGCCAGCGTGTTTCCCTCACCCACCGAGATCGAGACGTCGTCGACGGCGACCAGCGCGCCAAAACGCTTGGTGAGATTGCGGACGGAAACGAACGGTTCGGATTTGTTGGCCGCGGTCATCCGACCTCGCCTCCTGCGACGCCATGCTTTGCTGTGCGTCGCATCGCATCGCGCGCGGGGAACGCCCAAACTGCGGTGGCCGATCGCAACCTAAGCCGCCGCTGATTTGCCGATTGCGGCGTTGACGCGCGGCAGCACCTGCTCCG
>CAZGSW010000059.1:0-7380 GCA_964528635.1 uncultured Rhodoplanes sp.
CCTTCGAGATAGATGATGCCGGAGGCGGCGACCACGTCGGGATCGACATCGTTCGGGTGCAGGTCCTGGGCGGCGCCCAGATAGGTGTTCATGGTGCGCTCGCCGTCAGGCGTGACCATGATGTAGCAGCGCGCGGTCGACGGTCCGTCAGCGGCGGGCGGGGTGTCAAAAGCGACGCCTGCGGCGCGGATGTCGTGCGCGAAGGCCCGGCCCAGCTCGTCATCCTTGACCTTGCCGGCGAAGCCCGCGCTGGCGCCGAAGCCCGCCACGCCGACAATGGTATTCGCGGCCGACCCGCCCGATACCTCCACCGCCGGTCCCATGGCGTCGTAGATCGATTGCGCCCTCGCCTCGTCGATCAGCGACATGCCGCCCTTGCGCATATCCTGCCTGACCAGGAAATCGTCTTCGGCACGGGCGATCACATCGACGATGGCATTGCCGAAGCCGAGCACGTCATAGCGGACATTGGACATGGGAAACTCGCGGGATATGGCGGGGAATGGCGCGCACTATAGCGGCGATCCCCGATGCGGCAACCCTTGGAAAGGACGGGCGCGGGCCGCGGCAGGCTTGCGCGCCGCCACGGCGCCGCTACAAGAGGCGCCGCGAAGGAGCCCGTCATGGCCGCGTTCAAGCAACTGGTGTTTTCGGGGGTACAGCCCACCGGGAACCTGCACCTTGGCAACTACCTCGGTGCGATCGTCAATTTCGTCAAGCTGCAGTCGAGCCACGACTGCATCTATTGCGTGGTCGACATGCACGCCATCACGGTGTGGCAGGACCCGGCCGAACTGACGCGGGCGACGCGCGAGGTGACGGCGGCGTTCATTGCCTGCGGCATTGATCCGAAAAAGCACATCGTGTTCAACCAGAGCCAGGTGGCCGAGCATGCTGAACTGGCCTGGGTGTTCAACTGCGTCGCGCGCATGGGCTGGCTCAACCGCATGACCCAGTTCAAGGAGAAGGCCGGCAAGGACCGCGAGAACGCCTCGGTCGGCCTCTATGCCTATCCGAACCTGATGGCGGCGGACATTCTGGTGTATCGCGCCACTCATGTGCCGGTCGGCGAGGATCAGAAGCAGCACCTCGAGCTGTCGCGCGACATCGCGCAGAAATTCAACAACGATTTCCGCGACACCATCGCATCCAACGGCTTCGGCGACGCGTTCTTCCCGCTGCCCGAGCCGCTGATCCAGGGACCGGCGACGCGCGTGATGTCGCTGCGCGACGGCACCAAGAAGATGTCGAAGTCGGAGCCGTCGGACCAGTCGCGCATCAACCTCACCGACGATGCCGACGCCATCGCCCTGAAGATCCGGCGCGCCAAGACCGATCCTGATCCTCTACCCGACAACGAGAAGGCGCTGGAAGCGCGGCCCGAGGCCGACAATCTGGTCGGCATCTACGCGGCGCTCACCGGCGCCAGCAAGGCCGACGTGCTCGGGGAGCTTGCCGGCGCCCAGTTCTCCGTATTCAAGCCCAGGCTCGCCGACCTTCTGGTGGCGAAACTGTCACCGATCACCGCCGAGATGCGGCGGCTGAAGGACGACATCGGATATATTGATGGAGTGCTGGCCGACGGCTCGAATCGCGCCCAGGCAATCGCGGCGGAAACCATGAAATCGGTTAAGGACATCGTCGGTTTCGTGCGCAGATAGTTTCCCTCAGGAAAACGAATCTTTGTCGACAACCAAAATGCCACCGGTTTTTTCGGCAACCGCTCGATTTATGCAATTTTCCTCTTTCGTGACGCAAAATCAGGCACGCTCGCCGCTTGTGTGCGGGCCAAGCGACATGCCACCATTCGAACCGATGACCGACGCCAGCGAGGAGACAGATGTCTCGCAGACGCCGTAGCTACGAGGCGGGCCATTCACCCAAGTGGCTGGTCGTCATCGACGACACTCCCGAGTGTGACCGCGCCGCCTATTTCGCGTGCCGACGCGCGATGCGCGTAGGCGCGGGCGTGGTGATGCTGCGCGTGATCGAGACGCAGGATCACAACCAGCAATGGCTCGGCGTCGCCGACATCATGAAGGCGGAGGCTCACGAGGCGGCCAGCACCGCGCTGGAGCGGGCCGCGGCGCGCGCCAACGGGCTGACCGGCATCACGCCAGAACGGGTCGTCCTCGAGGGACAGATCGGCGAACAGATCCTGAAGCTGATCGAGGACGACGAAGACATCGCCATTCTCGTGCTGGCGGCCGGCACCAGCAAGGATGGACCGGGCCCGCTGGTTTCGAACATCGGCAAGCTGGCGGGAGAGTATCCGATCCCGCTCGCGATCGTGCCCGGCCATCTGACCGACGAAGAGCTCGACGCCATGACCTGACGCCTGTTTTGCAGGCGTTTCTGCGGTTGAAGTCGGGCGGCAGAGCCGCCACTTATCTGTTATACTGATTTGCACCGCACGGGCCTTGAACCCGCTGCCGGACGAGGAGAGCCGCCGATGTTCATCCAGACCGAAGCAACCCCGAATCCCGCCACGCTGAAGTTCCTGCCCGGCAAGCCCGTGCTGGACAGCGGCACGATGGACCTGCGCAGCCGCGACGATGCCGCCAGGTCGCCGCTGGCCGAACGGCTGTTCGGCATCGACGGCGTCGACGGCGTGTTCTTCGGCTCGGACTTCATCACCGTGTCCAAGTCGTCCGGCGAGTGGCCGCAGCTCAAGCCGGCGATCCTCGGCGCCATCATGGAACACTACATGTCGGGCGAGCCGCTGCTGCGCTCCGGCGAAACGTCCGGTGACATCGACGACGACGAAGAGTTCTTCGCGCCGGAGGATGCCGACACCGTCGCCACCATCAAGGACCTGATCGAGACCCGGGTGCGCCCCGCGGTCGCCAACGACGGCGGCGACATCACGTTCCGCGGCTTCAAGGACGGCATCGTGTTCCTGCACATGAAGGGGGCCTGCTCGGGCTGCCCCTCGTCCACCGCCACGCTGCGCCACGGCATCCAGAATCTGCTGAAGCACTACGTGCCCGAGGTGGCCGAAGTACAGCCGGTGTAACGGCGCCAGTTCCGAAACCCGACCGATCGTCATGCCCGGGGACCTCTCCCCGGGCATCTGACGTTCCGGACGCATGGTCTTCCGACTACAAAGGCGTGGACGGCCGGCACAAGTCAGCCATGACGGTGCTAGTGTGGCGAACTTCGGAGTCGCGACCCTAGAGTTTGCCCATGCGTGTGCTTGCCATCGACACAGCGCTCGAAGCCTGCTCCGCCGCCGTGCTCGACACCGAGACCGGCGTGCTGGCGAGCGAAATGCGTCCGATGGTACGGGGACATGCCGAAGCCCTGATCCCGCTGCTGTCGAAGGTAATGGACGAGGCGAACACCGGTTTCGCCGACCTCGATCGCATCGCGGTCACCACCGGACCCGGCAGCTTCACCGGCCTGCGGGTCGGCATCTCCGCTGCGCGCGGCATTGCGCTGGCGGCGGAGAAATCCGCCGTCGGCCTGACCACGCTGGCGGCGTTTGCCGCGCCGCATATCGCGAGCGACGACAGCATCGGCATCGCCGTGGCAATCGACGCGCGACATGAGCATGTCTACCTTCAGGTGTTCGGCCCTGGAGGTCGCACGCTGGTCGCCCCCCGCATCGCTCCCGTCCGCGAGGCCGTGCGAATTGCAGCGACCGGGCCCACGCGGCTCGCGGGCAATGCGGCGCAGATCATGGCTGCGGCATGGCCTGCCAACGAGGTTGCGCCCGCGCTGGTGGACCCGCAGCCGGCGCCTGACATCGCCTGGGTGGCGCGACTGGGCGCGGTCGCGAACGGCGGAGCGGCCACGCTCAAACCGGTCTATCTTCGCGCACCGGATGCGCAGCCGCAGGCTGCCGCGAGACTGCCGCGCCGATGATGCAATGGCTGATCCGGCTGTTTGTGCGCGGTGAACCCGTGCTGTCGCAGGCCGGCGTGCATGACGCTCCGGCAATCGCGCGCTTGCACGCCGTCTCGTTCCGGCGCGGCTGGAGCGAGAGCGAATTCGAGCGGATGCTGATCGAGCGCAACGTTGTGGCGCATCGCGCCACGCGCGGTCGCACGCTCGACGGCTTCATCGTGTCGCGGATCGCGGCCGGCGAGGCCGAGATCCTTTCAGTCGCGGTCGCACCGGCGCGGCGCGGCCAGGGACTGGCACGCGCGCTGCTCGATCTGCATCTGCGCCGGCTGGCCGGGCTCGGAGCGCAAACCGTATTTCTCGAAGTCGACGAAGAAAATGCGCCGGCGCGCCGCTTGTACGCTCGCGCCGGGTTCCGCGAAGTCGGCCGCCGTGACGGCTACTATCGAAAGGACGGCGGCAATTCCGCCACCGCTCTTGTGTTGCGGCGCGATCTGTCGTGAATACGGGCGAATTGCCGCGATGGACGGGGTGGATCGCGGCACCTATTATGAAGGCAAGCGGAGATTCCATCGTGGCCGCGACGGCATCCAAGACCACCGCAGCGAAGACCAGCATCGAGGCCATGTGCACGGCCAAGGGCATGCGCATGACCGAGCAGCGCCGTATTATCGCGCGCGTGCTTACCGACTCGGCCGATCATCCCGACGTCGAGGAGCTGTACCGGCGCTGCCACGAGGTCGACAAGAACATCTCGATCTCCACGGTGTACCGCACGGTGAAGCTGTTCGAAGACGCCGGCATCATCGAACGCCATGACTTTCGCGAGGGCCGGGCGCGTTACGAGCAGATTCCCGAAGCGCACCACGATCATCTGATCAATCTGCGAACCGGTCAGGTCATCGAGTTCACTTCGGAAGAGATCGAGAAGCTGCAGGCAGAGGTGGCCCGCAAGCTCGGCTACAGGCTGGTGGACCACCGGCTGGAGCTTTACGCGGTGCCGCTGGACGACAAGCCCCGGCGCTGACGAATGATCCAGCGTCCGTTACCCTTTCCGTTCCTCCCCGCAAAGGCGGGGACCCACTGCTCCAAATCGGAACCACTCGTTGCACCCTGGATTCCCGCTTGCGCGGGAATGAACGGAGTGCGCGGCACGAGGCGAGCAAGGGTAAAGGCCGGCGCCCCATGAGCGAACGCATTACCATCCCCGAGGGGACTGCGTTCAAGACCATCGGCCAGCCGCTGCGCCGCAAGGAGGACCAGCGCCTGCTGACCGGCAAGGGGCGGTTCACCGACGATTTCTCGATGGACGGCCAGGCCTACGCGGCGATGGTGCGCTCCCCGCATCCGCATGCGCGCATCGTCCGGATCGACACCGCGAAGGCCAGAACAATGCCGGGCGTACTCGGCGTGTTCACCGGCGCCGACGTAAGGGCGGACGGTCTCAACCCGATCCAGCACTCTGCTGCGCCTTCGACGAAATACGACATAAAGCTCGGTGCGCCCGATGGCGGCGCCATGTTCATCGGCTTCCATGACCTGATGCCCGCCGACAAGACACGGCACGTTGGCGAGGCGCTGGCGATGGTGGTGGCGGAGACTCGCGTGCAGGCGATGGATGCCGCCGAAGCGGTGGAGATCGAATACGAGGAGCTGCCGTTCGTCGTTCAGGCCGCCGACGCGATCAAGCCGGGCGCACCGCCGGTGTGGCAGGAAGTGCCCGACAACGTGTTCACCGATACCTCCTTCGGCGACAGGGAAGCGACCGATCGCGCGTTCGCCGCGGCCGACCATGTCGTGACGATGGACTATCACATCGGGCGCGTCACCGCGGTCACGATGGAGTTGCGCGCCGGTCTCGGCCACTACGACGAGCAAACCGGCCGCTACACCCTGCATGCCGGCGGCGGCGGCGCGGTAAAGCACAAGCAGGAGCTCGCCGGCGTGCTGGGCGTGACGCCCGACAAGGTGCGCATCCTCTGCTTCGACGTCGGCGGCAACTTCGGCGCGCGCAACCGGCCCTACGTCGAATTCGGCCTCGTCATGTGGGCTTCGAAGAAGGTCGGCCGTCCGGTGAAATTCACCGCCACGCGCTCGGAGGCTTTTCTTACCGATTACCAGGGCCGCGATCTGTTGACGCGCGTCGAGCTCGCCATCCGCAAGGACGGCCGGTTTCTCGCCATGCGCGCCGACAACGTGAGCAATGTCGGCTCGCTGTGCGTCTCGCTGTCGCCGCTCTCGAAGGGCGCAGGCCTGATCACCGGCTCGTACGATATTCCGGCCGCGACCATGCGCGCGCGCGCGGCGTTCACCAACACCATGCCGACCAACGCGTACCGCAGCTCGGGGCGGCCGGAGGTCACGTTCGCGATCGAACGGCTGATCGACAAGGCGGCCGACGAACTCGGCTTCGATCGTTTTAGGCTGCGCCGCAAGAATCTCGTCGCGCCGAAGAAGTTTCCGTATTTCAACGCGGTCGGCATGCGCTACGACAGCGGCACCTACGAGTCCAACATGGACCTTGCCATGCGCATCGCGGACATCGACGGGTTCAAGCAGCGCAAGCGCGAGGCGAGGAAGCGCGGCAAGCTGCTGGGTCTCGGGCTTTCGAATTACGTCGAGTCCTCGATCGGCGCGCCGAAGGAGCGTGCCGAAATCATGGTGCGGCCGCACGGCCGGGTCGGCGTGGTGATCGGCACCCAGCCGAGCGGCCAGGGCCACGAGACGAGCTTCGCGCAGGTCACGTCCGATCTGCTGCACCTGCCGGTCGAGACCGTGGACATCGTGATCGGCGACACCGACATCGTCAGCGTGGGCGGCGGCTCCCACTCGGGGCGTTCCATGCGCCACGCCGGCACGGTGATCGCCAAGACCGCGAACGACCTGATCGCCAAGGCGCGAAAGATCGCGGCCACGGTGCTCGACACGCCCGAGGACAGCGTGCGGTTCGAGGACGGCCGATTCTCGGCGCCGACCAGCAACCGCAACTTCGACTTCTTCGAACTGGCGAGAGAGGCCGCCCAGCATCCCGATCTCCAGCTCAAGGACGGGCTTGGCGCCGCCGCCGACAACGAGATGCACGATCCGGTATTTCCGAACGGCTGCGCGATCTGCGAGGTAGAGGTCGACCCCGACACGGGCCATGTGACGATCACGCGGTATGCAGCGGTCGACGACGTCGGCCGCTGCATCAATCCGCTCATCGTGCACGGCCAGACTCACGGCGGCATTGCGCAGGGCGTCGGCCAGGCGATGTGGGAGCAATGCGTCATCGATACGTCGAGCGGCCAGCCGGTGTGCGGCTCGTTCATGGACTACGGCATGCCGCGCTCCAACACACTGCCATCGTTCAGGGCGGAGATTGTCGAGGTGCTGTCGCCAACCAATCCGCTCGGCATCAAGGCCGGCGGCGAAGGCGGCACCACGCCCGCCCTGGCGGTGGTGGTCAGCGCGATCGTCGATGCGCTGCATGACCTCGGAGTGCGCGACATCATCATGCCGGCGACGCCGTTCACGGTGTGGCAGGCCATCCAG
>CAZGSW010000059.1:7480-20537 GCA_964528635.1 uncultured Rhodoplanes sp.
CTGACCCACCGGGAAACGCTGCTGATCGTATTCGGCGTGCTGCTGCCGGTGTTCATGGGTTCGCTCGACAACACCATCCTGGCGAGCGCCCTGCCTTCGATCGGCCGCGAGTTCGGCGAGGTGCATAATCTGCCCTGGCTGATCACCGCTTATCTGATCGCCAACACGACCATCACCACGCTGTACGGCAAGATCAGCGACATCCATGGGCGCCGCACCACGCTGCTGATCGCCATATCCCTCTATATGGCGGGATCGCTGGTGTGTGCACTGGCGCCCAACATGTTCGTGCTAATCCTCGGCCGCGTTCTGCACGGGCTGGGTGGCGGCGGGCTGACTTCGACGGGCATGGTGGTGCTCGGCGACATCGCCGCGCCAAAGGACCGCGGCAAGTACTACGGCTATTTCTCCGCGACTTATACGACCGCAGGCGCGTGCGGACCCGCGCTCGGTGGCTTCCTCGCCGAGTACCTGCACTGGTCGGCGATCTTCTGGATCAACATTCCGATGGGAATTGTCGCGCTGACGCTTACCCTGACGCTGTTGAAGAAGCTTCCGCGACACGAGCAGCCGCACAAGCTCGATTTTCTCGGCGCGTTCCTGTTCATGACCGCAGGCGTTTCGTTCATGCTGGCGCTGAGCATGGGTGGCGTGCGTTATTCCTGGACCTCGCCGCCGATCCTCGCGCTGTTCGCGCTATCGCTCGCGGTCAGCGGCGCATTTGTCTGGCGGCTCTTCACCGCGCCGGAGCCGCTGATCCCGCTGGCATTCTTCTCCAGCTCGGCTACGCGGCTGACGATCGCCGCCAATGCGCTCGGCTGGGGCTCCATCGTCGGCCTGCACATCTTCCTGCCGATCTATCTGCAGAACATCGTCGGCATGTCGCCGTTCGCAGCGGGCCTGTCTCTCATCATGCTGGCGGTAATGCTCAACGTGAGCGCGGGCATCAACGGCATCCTGTTGACGAAAATGACGCACTACAAGGCATTGCCGATCGCCGGACTGCTGGTCGCGATCGTCGCGATCGTCGTTCTGGCGTGGCGCGCGCAGCACGTCACCCTGATGGAATTCGAGATCCTGCTGTTCCTGATCGGTGCTGGCTTTGGCGGCTTGCCGCCGCTGTCGGCGACCATCCTGCAGAACAGCGTGCCGATCTCGAAATTCGGCACTGCGGTCGCGACCATGCAGTTCTCGCGCAATCTCTACTGCACGATGATGGTGGCGACGTTCGGCGCCATCGTGGTCTCGGGTCCGCTGGAATCCGGCGTGCTGACCGCGGCGGCGTATTCGGCGGAAGGCTTCGGGCGGATTTTCTACGCCGCAGGAGCGAGCTTCGCTCTGGCCCTGATCGCGATTGTGCTGGTGGAGGCCAAGCCGCTGCAGACAAGCCACATCTGATCCCCCGGACAGGCCGTTCCACGGGCATTCCCTTCGTGCTCGAAAGCGGCTAAGACAGAGCCACAAGCGGCTCGCAAGACCGCATCGCAAGCGTCTGATTTAGCGAAGGAATTTCCCGGAATCGGTCCGGACGGCATGACCCAGGCTCGCAACCCCTCCCGCAAGCTTTTCGTCAGGTCCTACGGCTGCCAGATGAACGCGTACGACGCGCAGCGCATGGCGGACGCGCTGGCTCCCGAAGGCTTCGTGGAGACCGCAACGCCGGACGGCGCCGATCTCATCATCCTCAACACCTGCCACATCCGCGAGAAGGCCGCCGACAAGGTCTATTCCGAGCTTGGCCGCCTGCGTCAGCTCAAAGAGCAGGCCGCCGGCGAGGGCCGCCGCGTCATGCTGGCGGTCGCCGGATGCGTGGCGCAAGCGGAGGGCGAAGAGATCGTGCGCCGCAACGGCGCGGTCGACCTGGTGTTCGGACCGCAGAGCTATCACCGGCTGCCCGCCATGCTGGCGCGCGCCGAGCACGGCACGGTGGTCGACACCGAATTCCCGCCGGAGGACAAGTTCGATCATCTGCCGGCACCGGCACGAGACACGACGCGCAGGCGCGGCGTGTCGGCCTTCCTCACCGTGCAGGAGGGCTGCGACAAGTTCTGCACGTTCTGCGTCGTGCCGTACACGCGCGGCGCGGAGGTATCGCGCCCACTGGCGAAGATCGTCGCAGACGCCGAGCGGCTCGCCGATGCGGGCGTGCGCGAGCTGACGCTGATCGGCCAGAACGTCAATGCGTATCACGGCCAGGACGAACGCGGCCGCGAAGTCACGCTGGCACACCTGCTTTATCGCCTCGCCGAGGTACCGGGTGTTGCGCGCCTGCGCTACACCACCAGCCACCCGCTCGACATGGACGATGCACTGATCGCCGCGCACGGCGACCTGCCCGCATTGATGCCGCAGCTTCATCTTCCGGTGCAGTCGGGTTCCGACCGCATCCTCGCCGCCATGAACCGCCGTCACAGCCGCGCGGACTACCTCGCCGCGATCGACAGGTTGCGCCGCGCCCGGCCGGACATGGCGTTCTCGTCCGACTTCATCGTGGGCTTCCCCGGCGAGACCGATGCCGATTTTGAAGCCACGTTCTCGCTGATCGCCGAGGTCGGCTATGCCAGCGCCTATTCGTTCAAGTATTCGCCGCGTCCCGGAACGCCCGCGGCGGAGATGGAGCAGGTGCCAGAGCCGCTGAAGGACGAGCGGCTGCAGAGGCTTCAATACGAAATCGATCGGGAACTCGACGCGTTCAACGCACGATGCCTCGGCGCCACCCTCCCCGTGCTGTTCGAGAAGCCCGGCCGGCGGTCTGGCCAGATGGTCGGCAAGTCACCATATCTTCAGGCGGTGCATGTCATGGGGCCACCGACATTGATTGGCGAAATCCGGCCGGTGCGGATTACCCGGCTTGGCAGCTTCACGCTGGACGGCACGCTGGAAACCACGCCGGCGGCAACGGAGCCGCACGCGCTTGCCATTGCAGGAGCCTGATCCCGTTGCGCAATATCGGACCCGGAAGTCTCGGCACCGAATCCGCACCCACCCAGGTCGTACTCGCCTTCGACGACAACCGCCTCGCATCGACGCTGTTCGGCCAGTACGGCCAGAACCTTGCGCTGATCGAACGGCGCCTCAACGTCGTGGCCGAGCAGCGCGGCAACCATGTCACGCTTGAAGGTTCGCGCGATGCCTGCGAGCAGGCCCGCCGCGTCATGGAGGGATTGTACGATCAGCTCCGCCGCGGCCGCGACCTCGCACCCGGCGACGTCGAAGGTGCGATCCGCCAGGTGATCGCGCAAGGCTCGCTGTTCGATTTCGATCCGGCCGCGCCGCGGCCCGCGTTCGAGGAAATCAACCTGCGCAAGCGTCCGGTCCGCGCCCGCACAGCCGCCCAGGACGCCTACATTCGCGCGCTCCGGCGCGATGCGCTGGTGTTCGGCACCGGTCCGGCCGGCACCGGCAAGACCTGGCTTGCGGTTGCGCACGCGGTGTCGCTGTTCGAGCGCAAGGAGGTCGATCGCATCATCCTGTCGCGTCCTGCGGTCGAGGCCGGCGAACGGCTCGGCTTCCTGCCCGGCGATCTGCGCGAGAAGGTCGATCCCTACCTGCGCCCGGTGTACGACGCGCTGTACGATCTGATGGACGCGCGCATCGTGGAACGCGCGCTGCAGACCAACGAGATCGAGATTGCGCCGCTGGCCTTCATGCGCGGCCGCACGCTGTCCAATGCCGCGATCATCCTCGACGAGGCGCAGAACACCACGGCGATGCAGATGAAGATGTTTCTCACCCGGCTTGGCGAGAACAGCCGGATGATCGTCACGGGCGATCCCAGCCAGGTCGATCTGCCGACAGGCCAGACGTCCGGTCTCGCAGAGGCGGTGCGGCTGCTCTCGGGCGTGGAGGGCATCGGCCACGCGACCTTCAGCGCCGACGACGTGGTCCGTCACGAACTGGTGTCGCGCATCGTCGCGGCCTACGACAAGGCCGCCGCGCGCAAGCGCGAGGCGGAATGAGCACCGTCACCACCGCGAAGGCCGGCCGGCGAAAGTCGGCGGCCCGGGCGTCAGCCCGGGTTGCGGTCGAAGTGCTGGTTCAGTCGCCGCGCTGGAAAGCCCAGCCCGGGGCCGCAGCCATCGTGCGAAAAGCCATTTCGGCTGCGGCATCGGTGGTCTCAACGGGGCCTGCGGAGCTTGCTATCGTGCTGACCGATGATTCGGCGATCCATGCGCTCAACCGTGAGTGGCGCGGCCACGACAAGCCGACCAACGTGCTGTCATTCCCGGCAGTCCGCGGTCGCGGGCAGACCCCGGACGGAACGCCGCTGCCGCTCGGCGATGTCATCATCGCCTACCAGACCCTGGCGAGCGAGGCGCAAACCGAGGGCAAACCGCTCGAGAACCATCTCACCCATCTTGCCGTGCACGGTTTCCTGCACCTGCTCGGCTACGACCACGAGACGTCGCGCGACGCCCGTCGCATGGAGACGCTGGAAACCCGCATCCTCGCGAGCCTCGGCGTGCCCGATCCCTATGCGCGTCAGCGGTGAGACGCGCCATGCCTGACAGCGACAGTTCAACCGGCAACATCCGCAACCTTCCCGCAGTCATCCCGCCGCACGACGCTCCGGAGCGTGAAGGGATGTTCGCACGCCTTGCCAGAGCGCTGTTCGGCTGGCGATCGGGCACGACGCGCGCCGACCTGCAGGTCGTTCTCGATGCCGCGGTGCCCGGCGAGACCGGCGTATCGGCCGCCGAGCGCCGGATGTTGCGCAACATTCTGGCGCTGCGCGAGCGACGCATCGAGGACGTGATGGTGCCGCGCGCCGACATCGTCGCGATCCAGCAGGACATCTCGCTCGGCGAACTGGTCAAGGTGTTCCAGATCGCTGCGCATTCCCGACTCGTCGTCTATAACGACACTCTCGACGACCCTCTCGGCATCGTGCACATCCGCGACCTGATCGCCTTCATGGCCATCCGCGCTGCGGTGACGCCTGAAAAGAACGTCAAGCGCAAGAAGCCGCTGCCAGCCGGCCTCGACCTCAAGAGCGTGGACCTCGCGATGCCGCTGTCGGAGGCCGGGCTTGTGCGGCAGATGCTGTTCGTCCCGCCGTCGATGCCGGCGCTCGACCTGCTCGCCAAGATGCAGGCGATGCGGATACAGCTCGCTCTGGTGGTCGACGAATACGGCGGCACCGACGGACTGGTGTCCATGGAGGACGTGGTCGAGGAGATCGTCGGCGAAATCGAGGACGAACACGACGAGGATGACGATCCCACCGTGGTGCGGCAGCCCGACGGATCGTTCATTGCCGACGCGCGCGCCAGACTCGAGGACGTGGTGATGGTGGTCGGCCCGGAGTTCGAACTCGGCGACGCTGCGCAGGAGGTAGACACCCTGGGCGGCTATCTGATGGCGCAGGGCGGCCGCTTGCCGTTACGGGGCGAGCTGGTCAGCGGCCCGACCGGATTCGAGATCGAGGTGCTGGATTCCGACCCGCGCCGGATCAAGCGGGTTCGCATTCATCGCCGTACCGACCGCAAGATTGAGCGTGACCGCGAAGGCCGGCGCCGCTATAGCGGCTCCGATGTTCCGAACGCCGCCGCCGGCGCGGCGGCGAGTGACGATCTGCCCGTCGAGCCCGCCGGGCGAGACCCGCAATCCCAGTCCAAGGCGTCGCAGGAAACACCCAAGAACCCGACCCGGTCGTGACCATCGCCGACACCACACCGCGCACCCGACCGATCGTCCGTCTTGCCCACAGGGTGGTGCTGGCCTGGGGCTGGCAGCGCGCCCTGATTGCGTTCACCGCTGGCGCCGTCTCCGTGCTGGCGCTGTCTCCGACCGACCTCTGGCCGGTGCTGTTCCTGACATTTCCCGTGCTGGTCTGGCTGGTCGACGGCGCAGCCGCGGGCCGGTTCGGCGGTCTCGCCAGCGCGTTCGTTGCGGGCTGGTGGTTCGGGTTCGGATATTTCTTCGCCGGCCTGTACTGGATGGGGCACGCGTTCCTGGTCGATGCCCGGACATTCGGCTGGATGCTGCCATTCGCGGTTACGGCCGTTCCCGCTGCACTTGCGATCTACACCGGCCTCGGGCTTGCGCTTGCGCGCCTGATCTGGGTGCGAGGACCGCTTCGCGTCCTGTCGCTTGCGGTTACCCTCACCGCAATGGAATGGTTGCGCGGCCACCTGTTCACCGGGTTCCCGTGGAACACCTACGGCTATGCCCTGACCGGCCCGCTGATGTTGGCGCAAGCCGTTTCGCTGTTCGGCATCTGGGGACTGACGTTCATCGCCGTTGCAGCGTTCTCGACGCCGGCCTTGTTTGCGGACGACCGCAGCGACACGCCGCGACCGTGGCTGCCGCTGCTCATCGCAATTGCCGGTCTTGGCGCTCTTGCCACTTTCGGCGCATGGCGCCTTGGCCGCACGCAACCCACGTTCGCGCAGGACGTAAGACTGCGGATCATGCAGCCGAACCTGCAACAAGACGAGAAGTTCAACTACACGGAGCGCAACGACGTGATGAAGCGCTATCTCGCGCTGTCCGATCGCTCGACCGGACCGCAGTCGTCCGGCATCCGCGACGTCACGCATCTGATATGGCCGGAGTCTGCGTTTCCTTTTTTCCTGACGCGGGAGTCGGAAGCGCTGGCTCAGATCGCGGAGCTTCTCCCGCAAGGCACCGTTCTCATCACGGGCGCGATCCGCGCACCGGAGCCTGTGCCGGGCGCTCCGCTCACCAAAGCGTACAATTCGATCTACGTCATCGATCACGACGGCGCAGTGCTGTCCGTCTATGACAAGGTTCACCTCGTTCCTTTCGGCGAGTATCTGCCGTTCCAGAGCTTTCTCGAGCAGCTCGGGCTGATGCAGATCACCAAGGTGCAAGGCGGTTTCATTCCGGGTGACCGCAGGCGCGCCATTGAAGTGCCGCGCGCGCCGCGTTTCCTGCCGTTGATCTGTTACGAGATCGTATTTCCCGGCGAGGCCGTGCCGGACAGCGAGCGGCCGGGCTGGCTGGTCAACCTGACCAACGACGGCTGGTTCGGCAACAGCAGCGGCCCCTACCAGCACCTGCAGCAGGCTCGCGTTCGCGCCATCGAGGAAGGCCTGCCTCTCGTACGAGCGGCCAATACAGGCATCTCCGCAGTGGTGGATCCGTTCGGCCGGATCGTGAAATCATTGCCTCTGGGTACCGAAGGCGTTCTCGATTCCCCGTTGCCGCGACCGATCGGACGGACGCTCTACGTTCGTGCGGGCGACAGCATCGCCGCGCTGATGTTGTTGTTCGCCTTGATCGTCGTCATAAGGCGGCGCGCTCGGCAGGCATAACTAGTTGTCCCTGTACCAAGCCTGAAGGTTATTTGCGGTACAACAAAACCACTGCCTGCAAGCGCTGCGAATACGTTTCGCTTACGCCGACCGTCAGTTGCAGGTAACGTTCGCGACCAATCAAGCTGTTCCCCGATATGCTAAATAAACGTTCGCAATTGGAACTAAATCGCAAGGCAGTGTTTGATTGAAGCTGGCATGTGGGCTGAGGTTGCAAATAGCGCATTGCGCACGGGAATGAATTGTGTGCATTAGCATGAAGCCAGATTGAGGGTTCACATGATTGCTAAGAAGGCGCCAAACCCAACCGACAAACATGTCGGTGCAAGGGTGCGAATGCGCCGAATGATGTTGAGCATGAGCCAGGAAAAACTTGGTGACGCGCTCGGCCTGACGTTCCAACAAGTTCAGAAGTACGAGAAGGGTGCCAACCGTATCGGCGCGTCGCGTCTTCAGCAGATCGCACAGATACTCCAGGTGCCGGTCTCCTTCTTCTTCGAAGGTGCACCGAACTCCGGACCGCAATTGGGCGAGGGACTGGCCGAGGCGCCGTCGCCGACCTACGTGTCCGACTTCCTCGCGACGTCAGATGGTCTGGCACTGACCAAGGCCTTCATGCGGATCAAGGATCCGAAGCTCCGCCGGCGGATCGTCGATCTGGTCGAGCAGATGGTTGCCGACCACGAGGGCTGAAGGCCACCCCGATACGACCGCTGCGTTTGCCCACGACCGCCCACACCTTGACCGGGCGGCGTGACGCTGCAAGAACACCCACCGATCAAGCCACGGCGCGGCCGAAGCCCGCCTATCACGAGGGGAGTGTAACGGTGTCTCGCGCCAACTTTCTGTTCACCAGTGAATCCGTATCCGAAGGCCATCCCGACAAGGTCAGCGACCAGATTTCCGATGCGATTCTCGATGCTTTCATCGAAAAGGACATCAAGCTGGGCATCGCGGACGACAGCCTGATCAACACCCGGCTGGGCTGCGAAACGCTCTGCACCACCAACAAGATCGTGATCGCCGGCGAAGGCCGCGGCCAGCTCTTCAAGACCATCGACGGCGTCTCCGTGGTCGACCGCGAGGAAATCACCGAAATTGCGCGCAGCGTGGTGAAGGACATCGGCTACGAGCAGAACGGCTTCTCCTATCAGGGAGCCGACGTCGAGGTGCTGCTGCACGGCCAGTCGCCCGATATCGCGATGGGCGTCAACGCAAAGAAGAAGAAGGGCAAGGAAGAAGAAGGCGCCGGCGACCAGGGCATGATGTTCGGCTACGCCTGCACCGAAAGCGAGGTGTACGAAAAGGGCTCGTTCATGCCGGCCCCGATCTACTTCGCGCACAAGATCCTGAAGGTGCTGTCCGACAAGCGCCGCTCCGGAGCGATCTTCGACCTGCAGCCAGACTCCAAGAGCCAGGTGACGGTTCAGTACGTCAACGGCAAGCCGGTCGGCTGCACCAAGGTCGTCGTTTCAACGCAACACAATGCCGCGACCCGCAACGGCAAGAAGTACACGCCGTCGATGGTGAAGGATCTGATCGAGGATGCCGTTGCCTCGGCGCTGCCCAAGGGCTGGATGCCGAAGAAGGACTCCGACTTCCTCGTCAACCCGACCGGCAACTTCGTGGTCGGCGGCCCGGACGGTGACTGCGGCCTGACCGGACGCAAGATCATCGTCGACACCTACGGCGGCTATGCGCCGCACGGCGGCGGCGCATTCTCCGGCAAGGATCCGACCAAGGTCGACCGCTCGGCGGCCTATGCAGCGCGCTATCTTGCCAAGAATGTCGTCGCCGCAGGGCTCGCGAGCCAGTGCACCATCCAGATCGCCTACGCGATCGGCGTCGCCGATCCGATGTCGGTCCTCGTGGACACGCACGGCACCAGCAACATCGACGAGCGCAAGCTCGCCAAGGTGCTGCCTGAAATCTTCCGGCTGACGCCGACCAATATTCGCCGTTCGCTGAAGCTCAACCGGCCGATCTACCAGCGCACCGCTGCTTACGGCCACTTCGGCCGCGCGCCGGACAAGGACGGCGGCTTCTCCTGGGAGAAGACCGACCTGGTAAGCCAGCTCAAGAGCGCTTTCAAATAAGCCGCAGGTTCACAATTATCCGCGTCGATGGCCGGGCTTGTCCCGGCCATTTGCGTCTTTAGTTTGAGCAGAGCAGAGCGCGGATATCAGGCTACAGGCCGTGCGCAAGGACAATGGCGGCAGACCCTGAACAGCACCGCAAGGGCGCCTTCTTCGGCCGGCGCAAGGGGCATCCCTTGCGCACGCGCCAGGCTGCGCTGTTCGACACGCTGCTGCCGTCGCTATCGCTCGACCTGTCGAAACCCGCTCCCCACGATCTGCGCATGCTGTTCGCGCAGCCGCGTTGCGAGGTAAGGCTGGAAAGCGGATTCGGCGGCGGCGAGCATCTGATCGCTGAGGCCGAGCGCAATCCCGATGTCGGATACATCGGCATCGAGCCGTTCGTGAACGGGATGGCTAAGGCGCTGGCGGCCATCGACGAGCGCAAGCTTGTCAACGTGCGGCTGCATCATGGCGACGCGACCGACGTGCTGGCGTGGCTGCCGGACGCTTCGCTTGCGCGCTTCGACCTTCTTTACGCCGACCCGTGGCCGAAGCGCCGGCACTGGAAACGCCGCTTCGTGCAGGACGGAAGCATCATCCAGATCGGACGCATCCTGCAGCCCGGCTGCGAATTCCGGTTCGCCAGCGACATCCCGGATTATGTGACCTGGACGCTTGTGCGGATGCTGCGCGCGCCGCAGTTCGACTGGACGGCTGAGCAAGCCGACGACTGGCGCAAGCCATGGCCGCAATTCGGCGGCACACGATACGAGGCGAAGGCGATCCGCGAGGACCGCGTGCCCTGCTATCTCACCTTCGTGCGCAAGCGATCTGGCGAGTGAACCCGGTCAGGCGGCGCCGGCGGGTTCGCGCACCTGCCAGAACCGCACGACGCGCTGTGCGGTTGCCGACGACAGCTTCTCGAAATGAGCAAACGCGGCATCGAGCGCATGCGGCGACGTACCCTTGACGCTCGGCCGCGACGAGATGATCGCCCGTGCCGTGTTCCAGCCGTAGCCGAATGCCTTGCACAGGATCAGGACAGGATCGGGCCGATCACCGGAGATGAGGCGGTCCGCCACGTCGACCGGGATTTTGCATAGCACCGACAGCGCCGCCATGGTCTCCTCGAACTTCCTGTCATTGGCGAATTCGGCGAGCTTCTCCTCGCCGAGCTTGCCCGCCTTGTGCAGTTCGAGCACCGCGCTCATCGCCGCCGAATAGTCGCGCGCCGGGGCGTGGAATTCGCTCGACACCCTTTCCAGCACACGCTGGATTTCAGCCTTGGTCTCCGGCCGCGCCGCCGCGAGCAGGCGCTGCTGCACCACCGCGGTGGCGCGAACCAGCAGTTCGCGAAACAGTCTTGGCGGAATGTCGGGACGCATTCCGACCTTCTCCGCAAGAACGCCGTCGGCCTCGGCGCGGCGCACCAGCGCGGTGAATCCGCCTTCCGACAGCCTCGCCGACCTGTTGTCGGCCACGTTGCGGACCACTTCGGGATCGCCACGCCGCACCAGCACGTCGGTGACGGCCTCGCCGATATCGCTGCGTCCCGAAATAGCGAACAGGTGCGCCTGGCCCTTGGTGTTGGCGATATCGACCAGATCCGTTTCCGCAAGCCGCAACGACTGCGCGATCACCGGTCCAGCCACGTCAATGTCGTCGTCGTGCGCCAACTGGCGCATCAGATCGCCCGGAGCGTTGACGACCGGAGCGAGAGTCCGCGCCATCTCGGCGCGCGCCTTGCTCTCGATCTCGTTGACGAGACGGCAGAGCACGTCGTCGAACAGTCCGATATGGTCTTCGTTGAAAGAAGAAGCGCCGTCGACGAAAAGATTGGCGATGCGGCGGACGGTCTCGGCACGGCGCGCATAGGAGCCGTGCTGAATGACGTCCTCAAGCTCGGGAATCAGTGACGCACACGCTGACATACAACGACCCACCGCCGCCCTTGGCGGCTACCGGATGCAAAATTAGGCGTGTCGGGTGAACGAACCGTTAGCCAAACAAATCGCGGTTCGCCGCGGCCTTGCGCAAAAGACGCAAATCGCTATATTCCGCCCGTCCAGTCAGACCGTCTGACTGGATCCTCATAAGTCCAGACCGGCTTTTGAGAGTGGGCCCCCCGGGACCCGCTCTTTTTTGTTACCTGAATGGGCTCATGAAGAAATACAAATTATATCAAAGGTTTAGTCCTACCTCTGATGGATGATGCGGCTGCCAACAGCGGCGCGGAGCGTCGCCTGATCGTCGAACCCGGCCTCGCCGCGCGAGTCGCGACAATTGCCGAGCCGGTGCTCGAAGGACTCGGCTACCGGCTGGTTCGCGTCCGCATCACCGGCAGCGATGGCGGCACGGTTCAGATCATGGCCGAGAAGCCGGACGGCACCATGCTGATCGAGGACTGCGAAACGGCATCGCGGGCATTGTCGCCGGTGTTCGACGAAACCGATCCGATGGACCGGCCTTACCGGCTCGAGATCTCGTCGCCAGGCATCGACCGTCCGCTGGTTCGCCGGTCGGACTTTTCCCGCTACGCCAACAACACGGCTCGGATCGAGATGAACATTGCGGCGCACGGCCGCAAGCGGTTCCGCGGAATGCTGATCGGCGTCGAGGGCGACTGCGCGCGCTTGCGCCGCGACGATGCCAAGCCTGGCGAACCCGACGAGGTGCTGCTGCCGATCGAGGACATGGCCGACGCAAGGCTCGTCCTCACCGACGCACTGATCGCGGAATCGCTCCGGCGCGGCAAGCAGGCCGAGCGCGAAACATTGGCCGAGACGGGACAAGACGCCGCCGAAGAAACGCAACACGAGGCGGGGCGGACCCGCCGTCACAATGGTTTTCAGCGCGGACCCCGCAGGGGCCGCGCCCAGCACGAGGGAGAATGAGCTATGGCTGTGAGCGCCAACCGGCTCGAACTGCTGCAGATCGCCGATGCGGTTGCCCGCGAGAAGTCGATCGACCGGACCATCGTCGTCACCGCGATGGAAGATGCGATCGCCAAGGCTGCGCGCTCGCGGTACGGCGCTGAAACCGACGTCCACGCCGAGATCAACTCGAAGACCGGCGAGCTGCGGCTGTCGCGCCACATGCTGGTTGTCGACACGGTCGAGAACCCGTCCAACCAGATCAGCGTCGAGGATGCCAAGAAGCGCAATCCGCTGGCACAGGTCGGCGACACCATCGCCGATGCGCTGCCGCCGCTGGAATACGGCCGCATCGCCGCTCAATCGGCCAAGCAGGTGATCGTGCAGAAGGTCCGCGAGGCCGAACGCGATCGCCAGTACCAGGAGTACAAGGATCGGATCGGCGACATCGTCAACGGCTTGGTGAAGCGCGTTGAGTACGGCAACGTGGTGGTCGATCTCGGCCGCGGCGAGGCGATCGTGCGGCGCGACGAGATGCTGCCGCGCGAAACCATGCGTACCGGCGACCGCATCCGCGCCTACATCTACGACGTGCGCCGCGAGCCGCGCGGCCCGCAGATTTTCCTCTCGCGCACCCATCCGCAGTTCATGGCGAAGCTGTTCGCCCAGGAGGTGCCGGAAATCTACGACGGCATCGTCGAGATCAAGGCGGTGGCCCGCGACCCAGGCTCGCGCGCCAAGATTGCTGTGATTTCGCGGGATTCCTCGGTCGATCCGGTCGGCGCCTGCGTCGGCCTGCACGCGGGAGCCGCGCATGCCGACGCAG
>CAZGSW010000060.1:0-20480 GCA_964528635.1 uncultured Rhodoplanes sp.
GGCCGGCGTGTCGACGAATCCTCGCCGATCTGCGACGCGCGTCTCGCCGACGGCTCGCGCGTCAACGCCATCGTGCCGCCGCTGGCGCTCGACGGACCTGCGCTGACCATCCGCAAATTCAAGAAGGACAAGCTCAAGCTCGAAAACCTCGTCAAGTTCGGCTCGATCACGCCGGAAGGCGCGGAAATCCTGCGCATCGTCGGGCGCTGCCGGGTCAACACGATGGTGTCGGGCGGCACCGGCTCGGGCAAGACAACCTTGCTGAACTGTCTCACCCAGTTCATCGACACCGACGAGCGCATCATCACCTGCGAAGACGCCGCCGAGCTTCAGCTCCAGCAGCCCCACGTGGTGCGGCTGGAAACCCGCCCGCCGAACATCGAAGGCGAAGGCCAGATCACCATGCGCGATCTGGTCAAGAACTGTCTGCGTATGCGGCCGGAGCGCATCATCGTCGGCGAAGTGCGCGGACCAGAAGCGTTCGACCTGCTGCAGGCCATGAACACCGGCCACGACGGCTCGATGGGCACGCTGCACGCCAACTCACCTCGCGAGGCGCTGTCCCGCGTCGAATCCATGATCACCATGGGCGGCTACTCGCTGCCGTCGAAGACCATCCGCGAAATGCTGGTCGCCTCGGTCGACGTCATCGTGCAGGCGGCTCGCCTGCGCGACGGCTCACGCAAGATCACCCACATCACCGAGGTGATCGGGATGGAAGGCGACGTCATCATCACGCAGGACCTGTTCGTCTACGAGATCGTCGGCGAGGACGAAAAGGGCAACCTGATCGGCCGCCACCGCTCGACCGGCATCGGCCGGCCCAAGTTCTGGGACCGGGCCCGCTACTACGGCGAGGAGACCCACCTCGCCAACGCGCTCGACGCGGCCAATACGGCCGATATCGACGCGGCCAAGGGCTAGTGCCGTGAACATCCAGCACCTGGCAATGTTCTCACTGGTGGCGGTCGCGATCGGCGGCGTCGCCTGGGTTTTCCTTTATCCGATCCTGTCCGGCGAGCGCACGGCGGAGAAGCGGCGGCAGAGCGTCGCCAAGCCGGAGGCGACCGTCCGGGTCAGCCGTGGCGCCCAGAAATCGCGGCGCGAGCAGGTCGAGGAAAGCCTCAAGGACCTGGATATCCGCAACGCGAAGTCGAAGAAACCGCCGCTTCAGACGCGCATCGCGCAGGCCGGCCTGAGCCTGACCAAGCAGCAGTTCATGATGGCCGCCGCAGGCTTCGGCTTGTTCGTGTTTCTGCTGCTTTTGATGATAGACGCCGGAATCCTGCCTGCCCTGGCTCTCGGCTTTGCCGGCGCGTTCGGCGTCCCGATGTGGGCGATTTCGTTCCTCAAGAAGCGTCGCGAGAACAGGTTTCTCGATACTTTCCCGGATTCGGTCGACGTGATCGTCCGCGGCATCAAGGCCGGCCTGCCGCTGCTCGATTCGCTCAAGATTATCGCCAACGAAGCGCCGGAGCCGGCCAGGTCGGAGTTCAAGCAGATCGTCGAAACGCAGACGATCGGCATTCCGCTGGGCGAGGCCTGCGGCAAGCTGCACGAGCGGATGCCGCTTCCTGAAGCCAATTTCTTCGGCATCGTCATCGCGATCCAGCAGAAGGCCGGCGGCAACCTCTCGGAAGCGCTCGGCAACCTGTCGCGCGTGCTGCGCGACCGCAAGAAGATGAAAGCCAAGATCAAGGCCATGTCGATGGAGGCCAAGGCCTCCGCCACGATCATCGGATCGCTGCCGATATGCGTCGGCATGCTCGTCTGGCTGACCAGCCCCGACTACATCGAGCTGCTTTGGACGACCGAGTTCGGCCGCATCATGATCGCGGCATGCGTGGCCTGGATGTCGATCGGCGTCTTCGTCATGAAGAAAATGATCAACTTCGACTTCTGAGCGGCGACCCATGATCGAACTCATCATCGCCAAGTTCCACGACCCGAAGTTCATGACGATGACGCTGTCCGCCATTGCGGCGATGGCGACCGTCCTGACGCTGGCGATGCCGCTGCTGTCCTCCAACACGCTCGGTTCGCGCATGCGGGCGGTTTCGGTGGAGCGCGAGAAGATCCGCCAGCGCGAGCGCGAGAGGCTCGCTCGCGGCGAGAAGGAGAAGGTCAACCTCCGGCCGTCGCCGAAGCAGTACATGGCCAGGGTGGTCGAGCGCTTCAACCTGAACAAGTGGCTTGCCCAGGAGGCCGCGCGCGAGAAACTCGTGCAGGCCGGTTTCCGGGGCCAGGCGCCGTACGTGGCGTTCCTGTTCTTCAGAATGGTGACGCCGCTGGCGCTTCTGGCGTTTGCGCTGTTCTATCTTTTCGTCGTGATCGAGCTGGACCAGCCGGCCACCGTGAAGATCGGCATGTGCCTTGGTGCGGCCTATGCCGGCATGCAATTGCCCTACGTCTTCCTGAAGAACCGGATCGCCAAGCGTCAACTCTCCATCAAACGCGCGTTTCCGGATGCGCTCGATCTGCTGCTGATCTGCGTCGAATCCGGCATGTCGATCGAAGCGGCCTTCAGGAAGGTGAGCGAGGAAATCGGCTCGCAATCGGTGGCGCTCGCCGAGGAGCTGACCCTCACCACGGCGGAGCTGTCGTACCTGCAGGATCGCCGCATGGCCTATGAGAATTTGGCCAAGCGCACCGATCTGGATGGCGTGAAATCAGTCTGCGTGGCTCTGCAGCAGGCCGAACGGTACGGCACGCCGCTCAGTGCGACCCTGCGCGTGCTGAGCCAGGAAAACCGCGACATGCGGATGTCGGAGGCGGAGAAGAAAGCGGCCGCGCTGCCGCCGAAGCTCACCGTTCCGATGATCCTGTTCTTCCTGCCGGTGCTGTTCGTCGTCATCCTGGGGCCTGCGGCAATCCGCGTGATGAACACCCAGGAAACCCCGGAGGCACCCGCGCAGGCGGCGCGGCGCAACCAGTAGACCGGTCCGCGATCAGGAGCGGGACGCGCTGGAACGGCTGGCGCGTTGCAGACCCTTCTGCTCAGCCAGCATACGACGCAGGATGGCGACGTTCTGCGCCGCTTCCTCGGACGAGAGGTCGGCACGGACAATCTGTTCGGCCTCGGAAAAGCGGCCCTGTAGCCCGACCACCAGAGCGAGATTCTGCCTGATCTTGGGATCGGATCCGCTTCGCGCAGCGGCGCGACGCAAGGTTGTCTCCGCCTGCGGCAGGTCCTTCGACAGGGCATAGGACAGGCCGAGGTTGGACAGCACGGACGGCTCGTCCGGATTGAGCCGAAGCGCGCTGGCGTATTGCCGCTGCGCGTCATTGTGACGTCCGAGCTGGTCCAACACCGCCCCCTGAACGGAAAGGATGCGCCAGTCGGGCTGGTCCGGCGAGTGTGCGCGGTCGAGCACTTCGAGCGCCCGCACATAGGATCCGTTATCCGCGAGCGCGCGGCCGTAGGCGCCAAGCACCGACTGATCGTGCGGGTTGTGGATGGTGGCCTGCTCGAGCACCGCAGCCGCCTGACCTCGCTGTCCGATAGCGCGCAACGCCTGGGCGTAGCGTACCGCCGCCTGGGGATCGCGCTGGTTGGCCCGATAGCGTTGTCCCCACGCGTTCATCTCGCGGCGCCACTCGGCCTCGGTCCGGGGCTCCGGCGTCGACGCAATGGATCCGGTGACATCGGGCGACGGCCGGGTAGAGCAGCCGCCCGCGGCTGCTGCGGCCGCGATGACGGCGGCGGAGGCCAGCAGGCGCAATCGACGACGGTGCATGGAGCGCATGGCCTCTCGCGTGGCTTGACTGGGAAGGGCCGCCCGGCTTGCGCCCAGCAGTAAAATGTTAACCCTAACCAATGGTTAACCGGGTCAACTCCCGGTCCCCACGAGACCCGCCACTTTCGGATCGAACTTGAATAACATGCGGGGCAAATCATCCCCTCCACGGCCGCAACAGGTCCCATGCACCCCACCTTCGCAGCGCGCAGCAAATCGGCACGTCCCATCTGGTTCGTGACGGCGTCGAATGTCCGCAAGGTCACCGGCCTCCTGAGAGCGGCAGATCGGGCCTTCGTGAAATCGGCGGACTACCGGGCAGCACCGGGCGCTCACCTGCTTCTGCCGGGAGGCGGCGCGCTTTTCGGCATCGAACCCGAGGGCGCTCACAAGAACCCGTTCCTGCCGGGGCAGCTCGCGACCTTGCTTCCCGCCGGAACCTACCGCTTCGCCAACGAGCCGCACGACAGGCGGCTGGCCGCGCTGGCGTTCGCGCTGGGCGCCTACCGCTTCACCCGCTACCGCTCGCAGCCGAACCGCGGCGTGAAGCTGGCGCTGCCGGACGGCGTCGACGGCAACGAGTTGACGCGCATCGCAGAGGCTGTCTCCCTCGCTCGCGATCTGGTCAACACCCCGGCCAACGATCTCGGCCCCGCAGAACTGGAGAGTACAGCGCGGGATCTCGCGAAGCGCCACCGCGCCAGGTTCAGTTCCACCGTGGGACGCGATCTGCTCAAGCAGAATTTCCCGCTGATTCACGCGGTCGGACGCGCCGCCGATCCGGCCCGTGCGCCGCGCCTGATCGAGCTGCGCTGGGGCAAGGCGAGCGATCCGAAGGTGACCGTGGTCGGCAAGGGCGTCTGCTTCGACACTGGTGGACTGGATCTGAAGCCGGAAAGCGCCATGCTCATCATGAAGAAGGACATGGGCGGCGCCGCAGCAGCATTGGCGCTGGCGCACATGGTGATGGATGCGAGGCTTCCGATCTCGCTGCGGGTACTGATTCCGGCGGTGGAGAATTCGGTCTCCGGAGATTCATTCCGTCCGCTCGACGTCTATCCATCCCGCAAGGGACTGAGCGTCGAGATTGGAAACACCGACGCCGAAGGGCGGCTGATCCTCGCCGATGCGCTGGCGCTGGCCGATGAGGAAAAGCCCGACCTCCTGATCGACATGGGCACTCTCACCGGCGCGGCACGCGTTGCGCTCGGTCCCGAACTGCCGCCGTACTACACCGACGACGAGACACTGGCCGCCGACGTGGCCCGCCATGCGGCCGAGCAGAACGATCCCGTATGGCGCCTGCCGCTCTGGCCCCGCTACAACGCCATGCTTGACTCGAAGACCGCCGATCTGAACAACGTCGCCGTCGGCGGCATGGCCGGGTCGATCGTCTGCGCGCTGTTCCTCAAGCGTTTTGTCAACGCCGACACGCGCTGGCTGCACTTCGACATCTACGCCTGGACCCCGGCAGCACGGCCCGGCCGCCCGGAAGGCGGCGAATGCCAGGCGGCGCGCGCACTCTACGCGCTGCTGTCCGAGCGCTATCGCTGATGGTGAATCTCGATCCACGCACCACACCGGCCCGGCCCGACCTCGCCGCAAGTCATCTGCGCGGCAAGGTGGAAGCGGCTCGGTTCGCCGACGGCGTGGTTCAGGAGGTGGTCATCGCGCAGACTGCGGTCCGCAATGCGCCGTCCCATGGCGCGACCCAGGTGACCGAAGCCCTGCTGGGCGAGCACGTCACGGTCTACGAAGCCGACGAGGAGGGCTGGGCCTGGGGGCAGCTCGAGACCGACGGCTACGTCGGCTGGCTGGCCTCGTCGGCCTTGTTGGCGCAGGGTCCCGCCCCCACCCACCGGGTCGCGGTGCCGCGCACCCTGATGTTCCCCGGCCCGTCGATCAAGCTGCCGCCCTCCGAGGCGCCACCGCTCGGCGCAACGCTCGCTATCGTCCGGACCGAAGGCAGCTTCGCGATCACCGCACTCGGCGGTCACGTTCCGGCCCGGCACCTTGCGCCGGCCGGAACCCATGAACTGGACTTCGTCGCGGTCGCGGAGCGTCTGCTTCACGCGCCCTATCTGTGGGGCGGCAAGACGGATCGCGGCATCGACTGCTCGGGGCTGGTTCAGGTTTCTCTGGCCGCCTGCGGCATCGGCTGTCCGCGCGACAGCGATATGCAGGAAGCCAGCCTGGGACGGCCGGTCGACCTCACGCAGTTGCGGCGCGGCGACCTGCTGTTCTGGAAGGGACACGTCGCCATCGCCCGCGACGAAACGACCATGATCCACGCCAACGCGCATCACATGATGGTGGCGATCGAGCCTGTGCGCGAAGCAATTGAGCGCATCAGAGGCTCAGGCAGCGAACTGACCGGCGTGCGCCGGCTGTAGTTTCGCTCAGCACACCACGGCACTGCACTTGCGGACCGACGCCACCACGCCGCGCAGCGTCTTGAGGCCGGGGTGACCCACGATGGCGACGTTCTGCACAACGTACGAAGGCGTCGCGAACAGCTTGAGTTGCGAGGCCATCCGGGCATGCGCCTTCAGCATCTCGGTCAATTCAGGCGCGTTGGCGCGCTCCACGATCTTGCGCTGATCGAGTCCCATCTCCTTGACCACTGCGAGCGATCGCGCACCATCGATGGTGCCGCGCGTCGCATAGATGCGCCGCCGAAATTCGAGATACCTGTCGGCCCCAAGATCGCGCAAGGCAAGTTCTACCCGGCCACCCTCAACCGACTGAGGTGAAAGAATCGGATAGGGAACGAAAACCAGCCGCAGTGACGCGTCCGACTTGATCAGCGCGTCGATCTCGCTGGCGGCGCGCCGGCAGAACGGGCAATTCAGATCGTAAAACTGCACCAGCGTCACATCGCCGTCCGGATTGCCGGCCACCACGGCTCCCGGAAGCTGCTGCACCTGCCGTCCGAGATCCGGCGCAACGCTGTGATTGGCGATCGGCGTCCCGTCCATGCCCTTGAGAGGAAACTGTGCCGTGAGCTGCTGCGCGTGCGCGACAACCGGAAACAGCGCCGCCGTCAGTGCGATCAATGCGGAACGGAATGTCATAGCTCTGTATCACTCTCGATCAGTAGCCGCGCTCGCGGCTGACCTCGTTTTCCAGCATCTCTCCGCGCTCAAACCTGTCCACCTGGGCGAACAGGTAGTCGGCGAACGCCTCGGGCGAGATATCACCGGCCACGTGCGGGGTTATCATCACTTTCGGGTGAGCCCACAAAGGGCTGGAGGACGGCAACGGCTCCTCGGGGAATACGTCGAGCGTGGCCGCGAACAGGGCCCCTTCGTCGAGCGCGGCCAGGATGCCGGCGTCGACCTGCACCCTGCCCCGCGCGGCGTTGATGAGGAAAGCACCGCCCGCCGCACCGTCACGTTTGAGTTTGCGGAACAGAGCGAGGTCAAGCAGACCCGCCGTCGCAGGCGTCAGGGGCAACAGGCACACCAGGATTTCGGTGCGCGCCAGGAATGCGTCGAGCTGAGCGTCGCCGTGATAGCTCTCAATGGAAGAGGCCGGCTTCGGTGTCCGGCTCCAGCCCGCCACCCGGAACCCGAGCCGCGCAAGCACCTGCGCCGCCTCGCTTCCGATCGTGCCCATGCCCATGATTCCGACAGCGACACGGTCGGCGGATGGATGGTGATGTTCTTTCCAGACACACTGTTCCTGCTGCCGCCGATAGGTCCAGGCGCGATTGTGATGGGCAAGAACGTGCAACACGACATAGCCGGCCACCCGACGCGTCAGGTCCGGGTGGGCGGCGCGGGCAACCGGGACATTCGGGAGTGTCGGGTCGGCGAGCAGCGCATCGACCCCGGCGCCGATGTTGAGGATTGCCTTCAGGTTCGGCAGGCTTGCCAGCAGCCCCCGCGGCGGCCGCCAGACGAATGCGTATTGAATATCGGTCTTCTCGCCGATGGCGTCAGGCCAGAACCGCAAATCGCGGCCCTTGCCCCGTCGCGTCAGGATCGGCAGCCAGCTCGCCGCCTGCGTGCCGTCGATCGCAACCAGAATGGCGCTGCCGGCCATGTCCCTGCCGGCGCTACTGCGCGAGCACTTCGCCGGTGGCGGCTTCGAGCGAGAACGCCGCCGCGAACAGGGCGCGGGTGTACTCGGTCTGAGGATTTTTGAACACGTCCGCGGCGGGGCCCGATTCGACCACCTTGCCGTGGCGCATCACCACCAGCCGGCTGGCCAGCGCGGCCACGACCTTGAGGTCGTGAGAGATGAACAGGTAGGTCAGCTTGCGGCGCTTCTGGATGTCGCGCAGCAGTTCCACGATCTGCGCCTGGATCAGCATGTCGAGTGCCGAGGTCGGCTCGTCGAGCACTATGAAGCTCGGCTCCAGCACGATGGCGCGCGCGATAGCGATGCGCTGACGCTGCCCGCCGGAAAACTCATGCGGATAGCGGTGCCGGGACTCCGGATCGAGGTTGACGTCCTTGAGCGCCGCGAGCACCCGGCGGTCCCGGTCCGCGTTGGAGAGTTCGGGATAGTGCACGCCAAGCCCTTCGGAGATGATGTCGGACACCGACATGCGCGGCGACAACGAGCCGTAGGGATCCTGAAACACCATCTGCATGTTGCGGCGGAACGGCCGCATTTCCTTGAACTGCAGTCCGTCGACGCCCTTGCCCATGAAGACGATCGGGCCCTCCGAAGAAATCAGCCGCATGATGGCGAGGCCGAGCGTGGTCTTGCCGGAACCCGACTCGCCGACCACGCCGAGCGTTTCGCCCTCGCGCACCTCGATGCTGACCCCGTCCACCGCCTTGATGTGGCCTACGGTCTTTCGCATTATGCCGCGTCTGATCGGAAACCAGATTTTCAGATCGTCGGTCTTGATCACCACCGGTGCGCTGTCATTGACGGGCGGCGGATTGCCCTTCGGCTCGGCAGCCAGCAGCGCCCGCGTATACGGGTGCTCCGGCGCCGTGTAGATGCGCTCCACCGGCCCATGCTCGACGATCTTGCCCTTGCTCATGACGCAGACGCGGTCGGAAATCTTCCGAACGATACCGAGGTCGTGGGTGATATAGAGCATCGCCATGCCGTGGCGCTTCTGGATTTCCTTCAACAGCCGCAGAATCTGCGCCTGCACCGTGACATCGAGCGCGGTGGTGGGCTCGTCCGCGATCAGCAGGTCCGGCTCGTTGGCGAGCGCCATCGCGATCATGACGCGCTGGCGTTGCCCGCCCGACATCTGGTGCGGATAGCTCTTGAGCCGTCCGGCTGGATCGGGAATGCCAACCTGGGTCAGCAGGTCGACAGTCCGCCTGGTCGCGGCCTGGCCGGTGACGCCCTGATGCAGATCGAGGATTTCGCCAATCTGCCGCTCGATGGTGTGCAGCGGATTGAGCGACGTCATCGGCTCCTGGAAGATGATGGTGATATCGTTGCCGCGGACATGACGGATTTCGTTCTCCGACATGCCGAGCAGTTCCTTGCCCTTGAACAGGATGCGACCCGACGGATGGCTCGCCGCCGGATAGGGCAAAAGCTTCATCACGGAAAGCGCGGTGGTGGACTTGCCGGACCCGGATTCGCCCACCAGCGCCAGCGTCTCACCCTTCCCGATCTCGAACGAGACGCGGTCGACCGCAAGTGTCTGCCGCACGCCCTGATGGAAGGCGATGGAAAGGTCCTGCACCTTGAGGAGGGGTTCGGTCATGTGATTACCGGAACGTCTTCCTTGGGTCAAAAGCGTCGCGCACCGCCTCGCCGATGAAAATCAGCAGCGACAGCATGATCGCGACCGAGAAAAAGCCGGCGAGGCCGAGCCACGGCGCCTGGATGTTCGACTTGCCTTGCGAGAGCAGTTCGCCGAGCGATGGCGACCCGGGCGGCAGGCCGAAACCGAGGAAGTCGAGCGCAGTCAAGGTCATCACCGACGACGACAGGATGAACGGCAGGAACGTCAGCGTCGCCACCATCGCGTTCGGCAGCAGGTGGCGGAACATGATCTTGGCGTTGGAGACGCCGAGCGAGCGCGCCGCCTGGATGTATTCGAAGTTGCGCCCACGCAGGAATTCGGCGCGCACCAGCCCGACCAGCGAGACCCACGAGAACAGCAGCAAGATACCCAACAGCACGAAGAAACCGGGCACCAGCACCGACGAAATGATCAGCAGCAGATACAGCGACGGCACCGACGTCCATATCTCGATGACGCGCTGGAACAGCAGGTCGGTCCAGCCTCCGAAATAGCCCTGCACCGCCCCTGCCACGATGCCGATGATCGACGATACGATCGTCAGCGTCAGCCCGAACAGCACCGATATGCGGAAGCCGTAGATCATCCGCGCCAGCACGTCGCGGCCCTGGTCGTCGGTCCCGAGCCAGTTGTATTCGAGGTCGCTGCAGCCTCTGAGCCCCTTCTTCTCCACCACCGATTTGCACTGCTCGTCAGTCAGCATCCACGTTGGCGGCGAAGGCGCCGGCGTCGGCAGGTCGAGATTGTGCGTGTCGTAGGAAAAGCGAACCGGCGGCCACCACACGCTGCCGCCCTTTTCGGCAATCAGCTTCTGCAGGTACGGATCGCGATAGTCGGCCGCGGTCTCGAACTCGCCGCCGTAGGCGGTTTCCGGATAGGTGAATATCGCAGGGAAATAGAATCGGCCCTCGTGCCGGATCAGAAACGGCTTGTCATTCGCGATAAACTCCGCGAACAGCGTCAACACGAACAGCGTCATGAAGATCCAGAACGCCCAGTAGCCGCGCCGGTTTTTCTTGAAATTATCCCAGCGCCGCCGGTTGATCGGCGAGAGGGCGAGCCGCTTTTGCATCGCCGGAGCCGCCAGCGCCAGCGGCGATACGACAGTCGTTTCCTCAGGTGAGCCGGTTCCCTCGGGCTTCGAATCGACCCTGACGTCCACCTCAGACCTCCCGCGTCTCGAAATCGATCCGCGGATCGATCCAGGTGTAGGTCAGGTCGGAGATCAGGTTCACGATCAGGCCGATCAGGGCGAATATGTAGAGCGTCGCGAACACCACCGGGTAGTCGCGGTTGAGCACGCTCTCGAAGCCGAGCAGGCCCAGCCCGTCCAGCGAGAAAATCGTCTCGATCAGCAGCGATCCGGAAAAAAAAGCGTGCACGAACGCCGCCGGGAATCCCGCGACCACGATCAGCATGGCGTTGCGGAACACGTGTCCGTACAGCGTCTGCCGCGAGGTGCAGCCCTTGGCGCGCGCCGTCAGCACGTACTGCTTGCGAATCTCGTCGAGGAACGAGTTCTTGGTCAGGAGCGTCATGGTGGCAAACGCGCCGAGCACCATTGCCGTCAGCGGCAGCGCAAGATGCCAGAAATAGTCGGCGATCTGCTGGTACCACGGCATCGACGACCAGTTCTCCGAGGTCAGCCCCCGCAACGGGAACCAGTCGAAGTACGAGCCGCCGGCAAACAGGATGATCAGCAGGATCGCAAACAGGAAGCCCGGAATGGCGTAGCCGATAATGATGATACCGGAGGTCCAGACGTCGAACCGCGATCCGTCGGATACCGCCTTGCGGATGCCGAGCGGGATCGAGATCAGGTAGGTGAGCAGCGTCATCCAGATGCCGAGCGACATCGACACCGGCAGCTTCTCCTTGATCAGGTCGATCACGGCGGTGTCGCGGAAGTAGCTCTTGCCGAAATCGAACCGCAGATAGTTCCAGAGCATCAGGAGAAATCGCTCGTGGGCCGGCTTGTCGAAGCCGAACTGCACCTCGAGCTTCTTGATGAAGTCCGGATCGAGGCCCTGAGCACCGCGGTACTTGGAGGTTGTGGTGTCGATCTGCGAGCCACCCTGCGCACCGCCGCGGGCGCCGAAGTCGCCGCCAGCGCCCGAGCCCGGAATGCGCGAGCCCGCACCGGTGTCCGCTCCGGACAACTGCGCAATCACCCGTTCGACCGGGCCGCCCGGGGCAAACTGCACCACCACGAACGAGACCAGCATGATGCCGAACAGGGTCGGGATCATGAACAGGAGGCGGCGGACGATATAGGAGGCCATGGTTGGGGGTAAATTTCCGGTTGTGACCCGATCCTAGGATGGCAAGGATGACGGACTGACGGCAGAACCGCCAGCCTCATTATCCTCTCTGCACGGACTTCGCCGCCCTGTCCGGGTCATACCACCAGGTTTCGAGAACACCCCTGGCATAACGCGGCTTTTTGGCCGGACGGCCGAATGCGTCCCAGTAGGCGATCCAGTGCGACGCCTTGTACCAGTGGGGAATCCAGTAGCGTCCGGCCCGGATCAGCCGGTCCAGCGCCCGGCAGGCGATGGTAAGTGTCGCGCGACTCTCCGCCGCAATCACCTTTTCGATCATGGCGTCGATCACCGGATCCGCGATCCCGGCCAGGTTCTGGGAACCCTTCAGTCCGGCCGACTGCGACGAAAAGTACGAGCGCAACGAGTCGCCGGGCGTGAGCGAGAAACCAAACCTCTGAACCACGACGTCGAAATCGAAATCGTTGCGGCGCACCTGCATCTGCGCCGGATCGATGATACGCAGCGAAGCGCCGATGCCCAGAACGTTGAGGTTCTTGATGAACGGCATGTGATGGGGCTGGAACGACATCTCCTCGATCAGGAACTCGATGCTGAGCCGCTCGCCGTTCGGCCCGACCCGCTTGCCGTTCTTGATCGTATAACCGGCCGCGTTGAGCAGTTGCGCGCCGCGCCGCAAAAGGCGCCGGTCGGCACCCGACCCGTCCGAAACCGGCGGCACGAACGGTTCGCCGAACACCTCGTCCGGAACCCGGCCGCGAAACGGCTCGAGCAGCGCCAGTTCGTCCGGTCCGGGCTTGCCCTTCGCCATCATGTCCGAGTTCTGGAACACCGAGTGGGTGCGCTCGTAGGAGCCATACATGATCTGCTTGTTGGTCCACTCGAAGTCGAACGCACAGATCAGCGCCTCACGCACCCGGGGATCCTTGAACTTCGGCAAGCGGGTGTTGAGAAACCAGCCTTGCGCACCGGACGGTGTCTCGTCGGGCAGCACCTCGCGCTTCACCCGTTTGTCTCTGATCGCAGGGAAGTCGTAGCGGGTGGCCCAGATGCGCGACGTGAACTCTTCCCGGAAGAGATAGCTGCGACCGGTGAAGCCTTCGAACGCGACGTCGCGATCGCGATAATACTCGAACCGGACCGTATCGAAGTTGTAGTGGCCGCGAGACACCGGCAGATCGGATCCCCACCAATCCTTCTGCCGCTCATACTCCATGAAGCGGCCGGGTTCGAAGCGGCCCACCTTGTACGGGCCGCTGCCGAGCGGCACATCGAGCGTGGTCTCCTCGAACGGGCGCGCGCCGTAGTAAGCGCGCGAGAAGATCGGCAGACTCGCCGCGAACAGCGGCACGTCGCGGGCGCGGCCCGGCTTGAACCGCAACGTCACCTGCGATTCATCGACCACCGCCGCGCCGATGAAGTCGCGCAGGAACTGCGTAATGATCGGGTGACCTTTTTCCTTCAGGACGTTCAGCGAGAACGCCACGTCGTGCGCCGTCAGCCCGGTGCCATCGTGAAACTTTGCCTCCGGACGCAGCAGGAACGTGTAGGTCTGGCCGTCTGCAGAAATGCGAACCGACCTCGCCGCCAGCCCGTAGATCGAGTCTGCCTCGTCGTTGGCACGCATCATCAGCCGGGCAAACGTCAACTCCATGCCCAGCGCAGCGTCACCGCGGAGGATATAGCTGTTCAACGAATTGAAGGTCTGGAACGACTGGTTGAATATCCGGTTGGCGCCGATTTGCGAGAACGTCCCGCCTTTCGGGGCTGCCGGATCGACGTAATCGAAGTGACGGAAATCGGCCGGATACTTGAGGTCACCGAACGATGACAGACCGTGGCGCTCGGTGGTGGCGGCATCGGAAGCCGCGGCTGTATGCGATAAAAACGGAAACGCTGCGGCACCGGCGCCGACGATGAGGACGTCCCGGCGCGAGGGCCGCCTCACGAACGGTTCCCTGTCTTCGCCGCCCTGTCCTTGTCCCACCACCAGATGGTGGGAAAGCCGGAAAATCCGTACTTCGGTAACGGATCCGGGCGGCCAAACCTGTTCCAGCGCGCGCTGCGGATCTTGCCGTAAGTCCACTGCGGCACGACGTAGTGGTTCCACAGCAGCACGCGGTCCATCGCCTTGGTCGCAGCTTCAAGCTCGGCCCGGTTCTTGGCAAAGATGACACGGTCGATCAGCGCGTCGATTGCCGGATTCCTGATCCCGGCGTAATTCCGCGAACCGGAACGGTCCGCCGACTCGGTGCTCCAGTAGCCGCGCTGCTCGTTGCCCGGCGACAGCGACTGGCCCCACACCGCTGTGATGATGTCGTAGTCCCACTGCCGCAGTCGGTTCTCGTACTGCGCGTCGTCGACGATCCGGACATTGACTGCGATGCCAAGCCGCTCGAGGTTGGGCTTGTAGGGTTCGACGAAGCGCGTCGAATCGGGATTTGTAATCAGGAATTCGACCGCCATCGGCTCGTTGGTTTTTACGTTGACCAGGCGCCGGTTGCGAACCTCCCAGCCGGCTTCGCGCAGCAGCCGGAACGCTTCGCGCAGATTCTTGCGCACGTTTTCCGCGCTGCCGCCGACCGGATTGGTGAACGCCTCCTTGAACAGTTCGGGGGGGACCTTGTCCTTGACGGTCTGCAGGATGTCCAACTCCTGACCCTCGGGCAGGTCGCGCGCCGCCAGCTCCGTGCCCTCGAAATAACTGGCGATCCGCCGGTACTGGCCGAAGAAGATCTGCTTGTTCATTTCCTCGAAATCGAAGGCGTAGTTGAACGCACGACGGACCCGGGGGTCCTGGAACTTGCTCCTCCGCGTGTTGAACACGAACGCCTGCATTACACCCGAGGAATTGATCGGAAATTCCTCCAGAACAATGCGTTTATCGCGAACAGCGGGAAAATCGTAGGCCGTCGCCCATGCCTTGGCGCTGTTCTCGTTGCGCCAGTCGATCTGGTCGGCCTTGAAGGCCTCCAGCGCGACAGTCATGTCGCGGAAGTATTCGTAGCGAAGCTCGTTGAAGTTGTCGCGGCCGACATTCACCGGAATGTCCTTGCCCCAGTAGTCCTTCACGCGCTCGTAGGTGACGGTCCGGCCCGGAGAGAACTCCTTCACCTTGTACGGCCCGCTGCCGAGCGGCGGTTCGAGAGTGGTGGCGCCGACATCGCGCTTGCGGCCGGCGGCATCCGTCCCTTCCCAGTAATGCTTCGGGATGACGTTGAGCTGGCCGACGATCTGCGGCAGCTCCCGGTTGCCGGGCGCGTCGAAAGTAAAGGTGATGTCGCGCTCGCCCGTCTTCTCCGCCTTCACGACGTGACGGTAGTACGCCGAATACTGCGGGTGATGCTTCTTGAAGGCATCGAGCGAGTAGATGACGTCTTCCGCGGTGACCGGCTTGCCGTCGTGCCACTTTGCCCCGGCGCGCAGACGATAGGTCACGGAAGAATGATCGTCCGGGTGACTGACCGACTCCGCCAGAAGTCCGTACTCGGTTGAAATCTCGTCGAGCGCAGGCGCCATCAGCGTGTCGTAGATCCGGTCGAGCCCGGCGGCGAGCGAACCTTTCACACCGCCCGGAACGACATTCAGGTTGTCGAAGGTGCCGAACGCAATCAGCCGTGCCGCACCGCCTTTCGGAGCATCCACATTGACGTAGTCGAAGTGCTTGAACCCGGCGGGATACTTCAGGTCGCCGAACAGCGACAGTCCGTGCCGCCAAATCTTGTCCTGCGCGGACGACGGCAGCGCGGTCAGGGTGCCAAGAGCCGGAGTGGCAATCGCGGCTGCGCCGGACTTCAGGACGGTGCGGCGGGAAATGCGCATGCGGCAATGCTCCTGGCGGCATCAACCCGCCGATAATGCAAACACCGGTAGCCGGCAATTATGTCGGTTTTGGAATGCTGGCAACTCCCATGCCGCCAGCCGGCATTACAAATCGCTCACAAAACCGCGACATCTGCGCACAACGGCGAACGTTCCGCGATGCGCGAGGCCAACGCCGGTTCGGGTGCACGCAAGGAAGGCGGCAGGGCTGCTGCCGCCTCATTACTTCACTTCTTGGGCGCCTCGCCGGCGGGCTTCTGCGCTCCACCGTCGGCAGGCTTCTGGCCGTCACCCGCAGCGGGCTTCTGCGCGTCGCCCGCGGCGCCGGCATCGGCCGCCTTCGGCAGCGGAGCCGGGTTGTCCGCCTTGGAGTTCAGGAACGACAGCAGGTCGGCGCGCTCACGGGGCCGGGGGATACCTGCAAAGTTCATGTTGGTGCCGGGCACGGACACCTTGGGATGGTGCACGAAGTCGTTCAGTTCATCGATGGTCCACTCGCCGCCCTTGCCCTTCATCGCGGCCGAGTAGTTGAACCCGGCAACCGAGGCCTTGGCGCGGCCGACGATCCCATACAGGTTCGGACCGACGCGGTTGGGCTCGCCCTTTCCGAAGGTGTGGCAGGCCGCGCACTTCTTGGCGGAGGTTTCGCCACGGGCGATATCGGCGTCGGCCAGGAACTTGGCGATCGGCTCCTCCGGCGCGGCAGGCGCGCCCGGCTTGCCGGCCGGCGCCGCTTCCTGCACCGCGATGTCATAACCCGGCTTGGCGGGCGCGTGCGGAGCGAAAATGGCCCCAGCCGTGATGTTCAGCGACAACAGCACGAGACAGCAGCCGAGCACCGCGCCCATGATCTTGTTGAGTTCAAAGGAATCCATTGCGGCTCGGCTCCAGCGTCCTGTGGCGGCATTGGGGTGCCCGTCGGGGATCCCCGCGGCGGCGCAGGAATACCCGGTTTTCCTCGGCTGTGGCAACCCGTATAACGCGCAAGACACTCCTCCAAAAGCAGCGCCGGTGCCGGCCGTGGCCGATGACGTCCTGATCCTGATCCCGGCCCGCATGGCCTCGACCCGCCTGCCCGGCAAGCCGCTTGCCGAGATCGCGGGGCAGCCGATGATCGTACATGTGCTGCGGCGGGCGGAGGCCGCAGGGATCGGCGCCGTGGCCGTGGCGACGGACAGCGAACCGGTGTTTGCCGCTGTGGAAAAGGCGGGTGGGCGGGCCATCATGACAAGGGCCGACCACGCATCCGGCTCCGACCGGATCTTCGAGGCCCTGCAGCAGGCCGACCCGAACGGCCGCCACCGCATCGTCCTCAACGTCCAGGGCGACCTGCCGACCCTCGAGCCCGACGACCTGAAGACCGCGCTCACGCCTCTGGCGGACCCCGGTGTCGCGATTGCCACGCTGGCCGCCGAGATCGTCAAGCCGTCGGAGCGCGACAATCCCAACGTGGTCAAGCTGGTCGGTTCCGAGGTTTCGCCCGGCCGCCTGCGCGCGCTCTACTTCACCCGCGCCACAGCGCCCTCCGGCGAGGGGCCGCTCTACCATCACATCGGGCTCTACGCCTATCGTCGCGAAGCGCTGGCGCGCTTCGTCGAACTGCCGCCTTCTCCGCTGGAGACGCGCGAACGGCTGGAGCAACTTCGCGCGCTGGAGGCTGGAATGCGGATCGACGCCATGATCGTCGGCAGTGTACCGCTCGGCGTCGACACGCCGGAGGATCTCGAGACCGCCCGCGCCGTGCTCGGCGGGCGTTGACTCAACGGATGGGCTCAAGCGAAATCGGATGATGACAAAAATGAAAGTCGCGTTTCAGGGCGAACCAGGCGCCAATTCGCATCTCGCCATCCGCGAAGCCTATCCCGATGCGGAAGCGGTGCCGTGCTCGACGTTCGAGGACGCCTTCACCGCAATCGCTTCTGGCGAGGCCGCGGTAGGGATGATTCCGGTCGAGAATTCGGTGGCGGGCCGCGTCGCCGACATCCATCACTTGATGCCGGACTCCAATCTGCACATCGTCGGCGAGCACTTCATGCCGGTGCGGCACCAGCTTCTGGCACCGAAGGGCGCGACCGTGAAGGACATCAAGACGGTCGAAAGCCACGTCCATGCGCTGGGACAGTGCCGCAAGGTGATCCGGCGGCTGGGCATCAGGCCTGTCGTGGCCGCCGACACCGCTGGATCGGCCCGCGAGATCGCGCAGGCCGGCGATCCCACCCGCGCCGCAATCGCAACGCGGCTGGCAGCGGAAATCTACGGCCTCGAAATCCTCGAGGAGAACGTCGAGGACGAATCCCACAACACGACGCGCTTCATCATTCTTTCGCGGGAAAAGAAGTGGGCGCAGCACGGCAAAGGCAAGGTCGTGACGACATTCTTGTTCCGGGTGAAGAACGTGCCGGCGGCGCTTTACAAGGCGCTGGGCGGCTTCGCCACCAACGGCATCAACATGACCAAGCTCGAAAGCTACATGGTCGAGGGCAACTTCTTCGCCACTCAGTTCTACGCCGACGTCGAAGGCCATCCCGACGACCGCGGGCTGGTGTTTGCACTGGAAGAACTGTCGTTCTTCTCCAAGGAGCTGAAGGTGCTCGGCGTGTATCCCGCCCATCCGTTCCGTGAAACGTTCGAGGAAGTGAAGGTCTGACAATGAAGATCAGGGCAAACGGCATCACGTTCAACACCGATATCTCGGGCAAGGAAGGAGCACCGTGGCTGATTTTCTCCAACTCGCTCGCCACCACCTTGCACATGTGGGACCGGACGGCGGCCGATCTTGGCGCCACCCACCGCATCCTGCGCTATGACCAGCGCGGTCACGGACAGACCGAGGCGCCGGCGGGGCGCTACACGTTCGAACTACTGATCGACGACATCATTGCCCTGATGGACGAGGTCGGCGTGCAAAAGGCGAGCTGGTGCGGCATCTCGATGGGCGGCGCGACCGCCATGGGCGCGGTGCAGAAGCATCCCGGCCGATTCGATCGGCTCGCGATCTGTGACACCACCGGGCAGTCGACTCCGGCGTCGTCCCAGCAGTGGGAGGCGCGCATCGCCAATGCACAAAAGAACGGGATGCAGGCGGAGGTCGAGCCCACCATCACGCGCTGGTTTCCGCCGGAGACCGTGACGGCCAACCCGCCGCATCTCGACGCCCTGCGCAAGATGATCCTGGAGACGCCGGTCAACGGCTTCTGTGGCTGCGCGGCGGCGCTCGCCAACCATGATTACCGGCCGGGCATGAAGAACGTGAAGAACCCGGTTCTCTACATCTGCGGCGAAAAGGACGGCAACAACACCGCCGTCATGCGCAAGATGAAGGAGGAATTCCCGGCGTCGCAGTATGTCGAGATTCCCGGGGCCGGGCACATTTCGAACATGGATCGGCCTGCCGAATTCTCAAAAGCGCTGCAGGATTTCCTGACCGCTTAGATTTGACGGCACTCTTTCCCCGTCATGCCCGGCCTTGTGCCGGGCATCCACGCCTTCCTTTGTCGCCAAGGCGTGGATGGCTGGGGCAAGCCCGGCCATGACGAATCGATAGGTTCGGTTCAGCGTGCGAACCCCTACAGCATCCCCAGCGGCTCGCGCTTCTGCGGCGGCGGGAATGCGCGGTCGAGCGCCGCCAACGCCGTGTCGTCGAGCCTGAGATCGAGCGCGGCCATGTTCTCGCGCATATGCGCAAGGCCGGTCGCTTTCGGAATCGCAACGACGCCGTCCTGCCGCAACAGCCACGCCAGCGCCACCTGCGCGGGCGTTGCCCCCAGGCCTTTGGCGATCCGTCCCAGTTCCGGGTGCCGCAGCATGCGGCCCTGTTCGATCGGCGAGTAGGCCATGACCGGCATACCGTGCTCGCGGCAGAGCGGCATGAGATCGAACTCGATGCCGCGTCGGGTCAGATTGTAGAGCACCTGATTGGTGGCGCAGGTCTCGCCGCGACCGCGCGACAGCGCCAGCAGATCGACCATATCGTCCATGGCGAAGTTGCTGACGCCCCAGTGTCTGATCTTGCCCTGCTCCTGCAGCGCGGCGAAAGCATCGACCGTTTCTTCAAGCGGCGTGGAGTCCCGCCAGTGCAGGAGATAGAGGTCGATCCGGTCGGTGTTCAGCCGCTTCAGGCTGCGCTCGCAGGCGGCGACGGTGCGCGCCCGGCTCGCATTGGACGGCAGCACCTTGCTCACGATGAACATGCCGTCGCGACGGCCGGCGACCGCCTCGGCCACGATCTCCTCCGCCGCGCCGTTGCCATACATCTCGGCGGTATCGATCAACGTGACACCAAGCTCGATCCCAAGCCGCAGCGCCGCGACTTCGTCGTTCCGCACCCGCCGGTCCTCGCCCATCCGCCAGGTGCCGATCCCGAACACCGGTATCGGCTCGCCTGACGGCAGGTTGGTGGTGGGGATGGTGCTGCGGGGCATGACGTGCTGTGCGAGCAAGTGTGCAGTGAAGCATATGCCAGACGCGATGCGCCAATCCATCCACGTCATGCCCGGCCTTGTGCCGGGCATCCACGCCTTTCTTTGCCGCCAGGGCGTGGATGGGGCCGGGACGAGCCCGGCCATGACAAACGTTAGGTTCGCGCCAGCGCGCTATATCGTCTGGTTGTACTCACCTACCTCGGGATGGGTGCGCAACACGCCGTCGACCGCCTTGAACATGTCGCGCATGCGCGCCTCGGAGACCGGGCTTTCGACCACAACGACCAGTTCCGGCTTGTTGGACGACGCGCGCACCAGACCCCAGGAGCCATCTTCAACCGTCACCCGCACGCCGTTGACCGTGACAACGTCGCGAATCATCTGCCCTGCGACCTTCTCGCCCTTCTGCTTCGCAGCTTCGAAGTGCTTCACCACCTTTTCGACAACGCCGTATTTCTTCTCGTCGTCGCAATGCGGCGACATGGTC
>CAZGSW010000061.1:0-20433 GCA_964528635.1 uncultured Rhodoplanes sp.
GCGATCGCGGAAGTGGCCGGGGCATAGAACGCCGATCCGGTCTTGAGCAGGTTGACGATCTCCGCGCCGCCGTTGCGGGTGCGATCCACGATTTCGTCGATGCGGGCCTGCGAGGTCCAGCCCATCTTGACGAGGTCCGGCAGCGGAATGCCCGCCACCGTCGAGTACCTGACCAGCGGTACCATGCTGTCGCCATGACCGCCAAGCACGAAGGCCGTCACGTCTTCCACCGAGACGTTGAATTCGTCCGCGAGAAAATAGCGGAAGCGCGAGGAATCCAGCACGCCGGCCATGCCGACCACCTTCTTCGCCGGCAGGCCGGAGGCCTTCTGCAGCGCCCACACCATGGCGTCGAGCGGATTGGTGATGCAGATGACGAACGCGTTCGGCGCGTACTTGCGGATGCCGGCGCCGACCTGGTCCATCACCTTGAGATTGATGCCGAGCAGATCGTCGCGGCTCATGCCCGGCTTGCGCGGCACGCCTGCGGTGACGATCACCACGTCGGCGCCGTCGATGGCCTCGTAGGAGTTGGTGCCGGAGAGCCTGGAGTCGAACCCTTCCACCGGAGAGGACTGGGCGAGGTCGAGCGACTTGCCCTGCGGGATGCCCTCCGCGATGTCGAACACCACGACGTCGCCGAGTTCCTTCAGACCGATGAGATGGGCAAGCGTGCCGCCAATCTGGCCGGCACCGACCAATGCAATCTTGCTACGCGCCATTTGGGAATGACCCTTCTGGAAATTGCCGCCGCAAAGGCGGGTCGCGCGGTGGTTATCGGTTTAACTGCGAGCGTTCAAGTCGGCTGGATCGCAGATTTGGCGCGGGTTTTTACCCTCGCTCTCCTGCCTGCCATTATTAATACATTATACCAGAGCGCAAGACAGAACAGCCCTGTTGCGGCGCAAAATCGCCGCTGCAGTGCGCCATCCGGTGACGACGGACGGCCTCCCGCCGCTACGCGGGCGACGCGACGAAACGCGCCCCGCGGCCTCAGTGAGATGGTGCGTGAGCGGCAGCATTCGCCGCCGGAGGCTTCGGCTTCGGTTTGAGCTTCTCGCGCAGGTGCTGGAACACCACGTACAGCAGCGGGATCAGGAATATTCCGATCAGCGATGCCGCGATCATGCCGCCGAACACCGCGGTGCCGACGCCGCGCCGACTCAGCATGCCGGCGCCGGTCGCGATCACCAGCGGGACCAGGCCCGCGATGAACGCGAAGCTCGTCATCATCACTGCGCGGAAGCGCTCGCGCGCGCCTGTGATCGCGGCGTCCTCGATCGACAGACCCTGCTCGCGCCGCTCCTTGGCGTACTCCACGATCAGGATGCCGTTCTTGGCCGCGAGCGCGATCAGCACGACGAGTCCAATCTGTGCATAGACGTCGTTCGGCAGGCCGGACAGCAGCAGCGCCGTCATTGCACCGGCGACGCCCACCGAAACCGACAGCAGCACCGGAACGGGGATCGCAGAGCTCTCGTACAGACCGACCAGGAACAGGTAGGCGAACACGATTGCCAGCGCGAGGATGATCGTGGTCTTGCCGGCCGCCTCCTTCTCCTGCAGCGCCGTGCCGGTCCATTCGAATCCGTAGCCGCGCGGCAGCGTCGACGCCGCGACCTGCTCCATCGCCGCGATCGCGTCGCCGGACGAATGGCCCGGCGCCGGACCTCCCATCAGCGTGACGCTGCGGAAGTTGTTGTAGCGCACCACCGACTGCGGTCCGAGAATCAGTCTGGCCGTGGCGAACGCGCGCACCGGCACCATCTCGCCCTTGCTGTTGCGCACGTTGATCCGGTAGATGTCGTCGATCCGCGAACGCTCCGCGGCCTGGCCCTGGATGACGACCTGCCAGGTGCGGCCGAACAGATTGAAGTCGTTGACGTAGGCGCTGCCCAGAACCGACTGCAGCGCGTTGAACAGCTCGGACAGGTCGATGCCGAGCGTCTGCACCCTGTCGCGATCGATATCGAGAAAGAGCTGCGGTGTGCTGGCGCTGTAGGTGGTGAACACGCGGGCCAGCGCCGGATTCTGATTGGCGGCGAATACCATGCCGCGCGCCACCGCCGCGATCTCGGCCGGCGGCGCGCCGGTGAAGCTCTCGAGCTGGAATTCGAAGCCTGAACCGGTGCCGAGTCCGATGATCGGCGGCAGGTTGTAGGCGAACACGATGGCTTCCTGGATGGTCTGGAACTGGCCCATCAGCCGCGCGATGATTCCGTTCACGCCGAGCGCAGGATCCTTCCGTTCGTCGAACGGCTTGAGCATCATGATGACCAGCGCGCTGTTCGACTTGGTCAGGCTGTCCAGCATGCTGAACCCGACCACCGTCGTGATGCTTTCGACGCCGGGCGTATTGCGGGCGATCTCCTCGACCCGCTTGACCACCGCTTCGGTGCGGTTGACCGACGCGCCTTCGGGCAACTGCACCTCGGCGAACACCGCACCCTGGTCTTCCGACGGCAGGAAGCCGGTCGGCGTGACCTTGAACAGCCAGCCCGCACCCGCCATGACCACGGCAATCAGAACGACGCTGAAAGCCGCCAGCCGCACCGTCTTGCGGATCACGAACGCGTAGCCGTCCCGCGCCTTGTCGATACCGCGCAGGATGTAGCCGAGGACGCCGCGGCGCGGGCCGTGGTGCGCCCGCAGGAACACCGCGCACAGGGCGGGCGACAGCGTCAGCGCGTTGACTGCCGAGATGATCATCGACACCGAGACCGCGACGGCGAACTGCCGGAACAGCTCGCCGGAAATGCCCGGGATGAACGCCACCGGCACGAACACCGACAGCAGCACCAGCGTGATGGCGATGATCGGCGCGGTGATGAGGCGCATCGCGCGGTTGGCCGCCTCAGCCGGCGGCAGCGACGGATCCTTCTCCAACTCGGCCTCGACCGCCTCGACCACCACGATGGCGTCGTCCACCACGATGCCGATCGCCAGAACGAGCGCGAGCAGGGAGATCGTGTTGGCGGAATAGCCGAGCGCCAGCATCACCGCGAAGGTGCCGATCAGCGCCACCGGCACCGCCAGCAGCGGGATGATGGTGGCGCGCACGTTGCCGAGGAACAGGAACACCACCACCACGACCAGCGCGAACGCCTCGAACAGCGTGTGCAGCACCCCCTTGATGCTCTCACTGACGAACACGGTGGTGTCGTAGGTGATCTTGTATTCGACCCCTTCGGGGAACGAGCCTTTCAGCTCCGCGAGCTTCGCCTTCACCGCATCGGCGCTGGAGAGGGCGTTGCCGCCGGGCGACTGGAACAGGCCGAGCACCACGGCCGGGCTGCCGTCCTGCCGGCCGCGCGACTCCGACAAACGCGCCGCCAGTTCGACCCGCGCCACGTCGCGCACCCGCACGAACGATCCGTCCGTATTGGCGCGCACGACGATGTTGCCGAACTCCTCGACCGAGGACAGCCGGCCGGTGGTCTGGATGTTGAGCTGGAACTGCTGGTCCGGCAGCGCCGGCTGCGCGCCGATGCGGCCGATCGCGGCCTGGATGTTCTGCCGGCTGATCGCGCCGGCGATGTCCTTCGGCGTCAGCCCGAAGTTGGTCAAGCGGTCGGTGTTGAGCCAGACCGTCATGCTGTAGTCGGACGGCGTGAACAGCGAAACGTCGCCGATGCCGTTGATGCGCTTGAGCTGGTCGATGATGTTGATGGTGGCGTAGTTCGAAAGGAAAAGCTGGTCGTAGCGCCCGTCCGGCGAGTACAGCGCGATCACCTGCAGCAGCGCGGACGACTTCTTCTTGATGCTGACGCCCTGCGCCTTCACTTCGGCGGGCAGCCGCGGCTCGGCGAGGTTGACGCGGTTCTGCACCAGAACGTTGTTGATGTCCGGGTTGGTGCCGACCGCGAACGTCACGGTCAGCGTGTAGCTGCCGTCGTTCCCGCTGGTCGATTTCATGTACAGCGCGCGGTCGACGCCGATCACCTGCGCCTCGATCGGCTGCGCGACGGTGGCCTCCACCACCTCGGCGCTGGCGCCGGCATAGGTGCCCTTTACCTCGATCTGCGGCGGCACGATGTCGGGAAACTGCGCGATCGGAATCTGCGTCAGCGCCACCAGACCGGCCAGCGTGATGACGATGGAAATGACGGCGGCCAGCCGCGGCCGCGCGATGAAGACGCTGGAGATCATGGCTAGACCCCCGGCTTGGCTTCGGTCGGATTGACGACCTGGCCGGGACGGATGCGCTGGATGCCCTCGGTGACGATGCGCTCGCCTTCCTTCAGACCGCCGCGGATGACCATGTTGGTGCCGCGCGGCGCGCCGATCTCGACACGGCGAACCTGAACCTTGTTCTCGGCGTCGACCACGAGGACAAAGGTGCCGCTCTGGTCGAGTTGCAGCGCCTGCGCGGGCACCACGATCGCATGCTCGGGCTTGCCGCCTTCGAGCACCACCGCGACGAGCTGACCGTCCACCAGCGTGCGGTCCGGATTGGGGAAGCTGGCGCGCACCAGCACCGTGTCGGTGCCCTGGTTCACGGTGACATCGAGGAAGTTGAGCTTGCCGGGATGCTTGTAGCGGCTGCCGTCGGCGAGCTGCAGGAAGACCACGATCTCCGCCGGGTTGTTGCGTTCCTTGCGGTATTCGAGGATCTCCCGCTGGGTCACCGGAAATCCCACGTAGATGGGGTCCTGGCTGACGATGGTGGCAAGCGGGCCGGTCGAGGGGCCGACGAAATTGCCGATCGAGACGTTGGCGCGGCCGATGCGGCCGGCGATCGGCGCGCGGATATCGGTGTAGCTGAGGTTGAGCTGCGCCCGTTCGAGCGCCGCCTTCTGCTGCATCAGGCTGCCCCGGGCCTCGCCCTGCTTGGCGGTCGCCTCGTCGAGCCTGGCCTGCGCGCCGACGTTTTTCTGCACCAGCTCGGTCTGACGGTCGAACTCGACGTCGGCGAGCTTCAGCGACGCTTCGGCGGTGACGATGGCGGCCTTGGCCTCGTCGACCGCCGCCTGGTAGAGCCCCTTCTCGATGGTGAAAAGCAGCTCGCCTTCCTTGACGTCGGCCCCCTCGGTGAACAGGCGCTTTTCCAGAAAGCCGTCGACGCGGGCGCGCAGATCGACCTTCATCACCGCCTCGATACGGCCGGTGAACCGGTAGGTCTGGCGCACATCCTCGGTCGAGGCCTTGACCACGGTGACGGCCGGCGGCGGCGGAGCCGCCTGCTGTGCGCCCTTGTTTCCCTCACCGCAGCCCGTCAGGACGGCGAGCGCAAGGGCGGAGGACACCAAAGCTCCCTGCCGCCCGAAAACTCCCTGCATCAGTCGCTCCCCCGGACCGCGGCGCCACCGGCGCCGGTTCGAAATCCGGCAGCCGTATCATGGAGCAAACCGCCGGCCCGGTCCAAGGGCAGCCAAACCTGAATCAAGTCCGGCCCGCCGTCCCTGTGGGTTCCACATGCCTTTGCAACAATGGCCTCCGCGTCGGCGGCGGACGCGATGAAATTTACCCGGGAGGCCACAAATCCCGCCGAACCGGCATCCGGCGATGGAGTATGCTGTCAATACCATAAGCAGTTACTCCCGCCGTGCGGGCGCGTGCCGTAAGACGGCGTCACGCTTGCCAGTGCCCGAGCTCCGGCGGCAGCGTCGGTTATTGTCGTCCGGCTGTTATTGAGGTTTGCAATGTATCGTCAGGCGAAGGTGGCCCCGGTCATCGCGGCTCTTGCAACATTGCTGCTCGCGGGATGCGGCCAGGACAACCGCTACGTGGCGCCGCCGCCACCGGCTGTCACCGTGGCCACGCCGGCGCAGCAGCAGGTAACCCGGTACATCGAGGCCACCGGCAACACCGCCGCGGTGAATTCCGCCGATCTGGTCGCGCGCGTGCCCGGCTTCGTGCAGGAGATCAAGTACAAGGACGGCGCCGAGGTCAAAAAAGGCACCCTGCTGTTCACGATCGAGCCCGACCCCTACAAGCTCAAGCTCGATCAGTCGAAGGCCGCCGAGACCGGCGCCGAGGCCAACCTGAAGCAGACGCAGCAGACGCTGGAACGGCAAGCCGACCTGCTGCCGCGCCAGACCACGACGCAGGCCAACTACGATCAGGCTCTGGCGGCGCGCGACTCCGCGCAGGCGACGCTGGATCAGGCCCGCGTCAATACGGAGCTTTCCAAGGTCAACTACGACTACACCCAGGTTACCGCGCCGTTCGACGGCATCGTCACGGCGCGGCAGGTGTCCGCCGGCGAGTACGTGGGCGGCACCGCGACGCCGACCGTGCTCGCCACGATCGTCCAGTTCAATCCGATCTACGTCAACTTCACCATCAGCGAGAGCGAGGTGCTGCGGATACGCGAGGAGATGGCCAAGCTGGGACTTGGACCGGAAGACCTGCGCAAGCAGCCGGTCGAGGTCGGCCTGCAGAACGAGGACGGCTATCCGCACCACGGCACGCTCGACTACGCCTCGCCCACCGTCGATCGCACCACCGGCACGCTGACGGTGCGCGCCGTGCTGGAGAACGCCACGCGTGCGCTGCTGCCGGGCTACTTCGTGCGCGTGCGCATCCCCGCGCAGCAGCGCACCGCGCTGACGGTCCCGGACGTGGCGCTCGGCAGCGATCAGGGCGGCGTCTATGTGCTGGTCGTCAACAAGGACAACGTCGTCGAGCAGCGCAAGGTGGAGGCCGGGCCGGTGGTCGGCTCCATGCGGGTCATCGAGAAAGGCGTCACCGCCGGCGACCGGGTGATCGTGAACGGCCTGCTGCGCGCGATCCCGGGCCAGAAGGTCGATCCGAAAGACGCGCCCTCTGCCGAGTCACCCGCCAAATCCCCCGCAGCGGCCACCAAGGGCTGACGGGGCCGTCATGATCTCGAAATTCTTCATCGAGCGGCCGGTCCTCGCGAATGTGCTGGCCGTCCTCATGATCGTGATCGGCGCGGTCGCGCTGTTCCGCCTGCCGATCGCGCAATACCCCGACATCGTACCCCCCACAGTGCAGGTGACGACGCGCTATCCCGGCGCCAGCGCGCGCACGGTGATCGACACGGTGGCCCTGCCGATCGAGCAGCAGGTCAACGGCGTCGAGAACATGATCTACATGCAGTCGTACGCCGCAGCCGACGGCAGCTACACGCTCACCGTGACGTTCGAGATCGGCACCGACCTCAACGCCGCGCAGATCCTGGTGCAGAACCGCGTGTCCAGCGCGCTGTCGTCCCTGCCGCAGCCGGTGCAGGTGCAGGGCGTCACCGTGCAGAAGCGCTCGACCGCGATCCTGCAGATCGTGACCCTGACCTCGCAGGACAACAACCACGACAGCCTCTATCTCAGCAACTTCGCCACCATCCGCCTCAAGGACGAGATCGCCCGCCTGCCCGGCGTCGGCAACGTCACGGTGTTCGGGGCCGGGCAATACGCGATGCGCGTGTGGCTCGATCCGCGCCAGATGCAGGCGCGCTCGCTCACCACCCAGGACGTGATCCAAGCGCTGCAGCAGCAGAGCGAGCAGGTCTCGGCAGGCCAGATCGGAATGCCGCCAGCGCCGGACAGCCAGTCGTTCCAGTACACCCTCAACGTGATGGGGCGGCTCGACGACCCGGAGCAGTTCGCCAACGTTATCGTGAAGACCGGCAGCCAGGGCGAGATCACCCGCCTGCGCGACGTCGGACGGGTCGAGCTTGGCGCCCAGACCTACAGTCAGGTCTTCACGCTGGACGGCAAACCGGCCGCCGGGCTTGCGATCTTCCTGGCTCCGGGCGCCAACGCGCTGAACGTGGCCAACGAGGTGCGCACCAGGATGACGGCGCTGGCGCGCGAGTTTCCGCAGGGCGTCGTCTATGCGGTGCCGTTCGACACCACGATATTCGTCAGCCAGTCGATCCACGAGGTCTACAAGACGCTGTTCGAGGCCGCGCTCCTCGTGCTGGTTGTGATCCTGCTGTTCCTGCAGGACTGGCGCGCCATGCTGATCCCGGCGACGACAGTTCCGGTCACCATCATCGGCGCCTTTGCCGCCATGGCCGCGCTCGGCTTCACCGTCAACCTCTCCACCCTGTTCGCGATCGTGCTGGCGATCGGCATCGTGGTCGACGACGCCATCGTCGTTGTGGAAGGCGCGGCGCACAACATCGAGCAGGGCATGAACGGCCACGATGCCGCGGTCCGCGCCATGACCATTCTGCTCGGGCCGATCATCGGCATCACGCTGGTGCTGATGGCGGTGTTCCTGCCGGCGTCGTTCCTGCCCGGCCTGACCGGGCAGATGTATGCGCAGTTCGCGCTGGTGATCGCCGCGACCGCGCTGTTGAGTGCGATCAACGCCGTGACGCTGAAGCCGACGCAGAGCGCGATGTGGCTGCGGCGGCCGAAGCCGCCCGAGCAGCGCAACCTCCTCTATCGCGGCTTCAACGCGGTCTACGCGCGCTCGGAGGCCGGCTACACGCGGCTGATCGGCGGCATGGTGCATCGCAGCGGCCTGATGGTCGCGGCCGCGCTCCTCATCGCCGCCGTCTCGATCTACGGCTTCACCCGCATCCCGACCGGCTTCCTGCCGATCGAGGACCAGGGCTATCTCCTCGCCAGCGTGCAGTTGCCCGACGGCGCCTCGCTGGCGCGCACGCAGAAGACGCTCGAACGGGTGAGCGAGATCGCGCGCAAGACTCCGGGCGTGCGGCAGGTCATCACCATCGCCGGCGTCTCGGTGCTCGACAACAACGCGCCGCTCGCCAACGGCGGCGTCGCCTACATCATGCTCAACGACTGGAGCGAGCGCGGCAAGGGGCAGGACCTGCTGTCGCTCTACCTCGGCCTCAACAAGGCGATGGAAGAGATCGAGGAGGCGCGCATCATGGTGCTGCCGCCGCCGCCGATCCAGGGCATCGGCAACGCGGCCGGCGTCACCATGCAGATCCAGTTGCGCGACGGCAGCTTCGACCTCGCCAAGCTGCAGACCGTGGCCCGGACCATGGAGGCCAACGCGCAGAGCCAGTCGAGCATCCAGCGGGTGATCGTGCCGTTCCGCGCCACCGTGCCGCAGTACACCGTCGAGGTCGACCGGGTGAAGGCCGAGTCGGTGCACGTCTCGATCGATCAGGTGTTCTCGGCGCTGTCCGGCTACCTCGGCTCGGCCTACGTCGACCAGTTCAACAAGTTCGGCCGCACCTTCCAGATCTACGTGCAGGCCGACTCGCAATACCGCCTGCGGCTGGAGGACATCCGGAACCTCAACGTGCGCAACCAGGAAGGCAACATGGTGCCGCTCGGCACCCTGATCACCATCAAGCCGGCGGTCGGACCTTCCCTCATCAGCCTGTACAACCTCTATCCGTCGGCGTCGCTGGTCGCGATTCCGAGCCAGGGCTTCTCGACCGGACAGACCATGGCGCTGCTGGAGGAGCTTGCGGCGCGCACGCTGCCGCCGGGCATGGGCTTCGAATGGACCGCCATGTCGTACCAGGAGAAGCTGGTGGGCGGTCAGATGTTCGTGGTGTTCGGCCTCGCGCTGCTGCTGGTGTACCTCGTGCTGGCCGGCCAGTACGAGAGCTGGTTCGCGCCAATCTCGGTGATCGCCGCGGTGCCGCTGTCGCTGGTCGGTCCGGTGCTGGTGATGAGCAACGTCCGGCTCGACAACAACCTCTACGTCCAGATCGGACTGGTGCTGCTGATCGCGCTGTCGGCCAAGAACGCCATCCTGATCGTCGAGTTCGCGCGAGAGCTGCGCGCCGAAGGCAAGGCCATCGTCGAATCCGCGATCGAGGCGGCGCGCGCCCGGTTCCGCCCGATCCTGATGACGTCGCTCGCCTTCATCCTCGGCGTGGTGCCGCTGGTGCTGGCGACCGGCGCCGGGGCGTCGGCGCGCAAGTCGATCGGCATCACGGTGTTCACCGGCATGCTGGCGTCGACCTGCCTTGCGGTGCTGTTCGTGCCGTCGTTCTTCGTGCTGGTGCAGCGCTTCGAGGAGTGGCGCGCCGGGCGCAAGCGCCCGGCCGCGGTGCCCGCCGAGTAGCGCGGGCGGCCTACGTCTCGACGATGCCTTCGGTCGATCCGCTTGCCTCGGAATCGCGCCGCCCGTGCGGCAACGCGAGATACGACCGCGAACGCATCTCCGTCAGTCGTGAGGCGGTGCGCTTGAACTCCATCGCCTCGTAACCCTGATCGGCATCGTACAGCCCGTCGGGCTCCGCCGCGGCCGAGGCGATCAGCTTGACGCCATGATCGTACAGCGTGTCGACCAGAATGATGAACCGCTTGGCCGCGTTGCGCTGCTCGATCTGCATGACCGGAATGCGGTCGACGATCAGCGTGTGGAATTCGTGCGCGATGCGCAGATAGTCCGAAGCCGCCAGCGGCTGCTCGCAGATGTCGTGGAAGAAGAACCGCGCCACGCCCATGGCGGCGCGCGGGATGCGCAGCCGCCGGCCCTTGATCGACAGTTCCTGCGGCATGCCGCTGGCGCTGCCGACCAGCTTCCGCCAGGCTTCGTCGAGCGCCGCCGATGCAGCGTCGTCGGCCGGCACGTACCAGACCTTCTGCCCTTCGAGCTTCTCCAGCCGGAAGTCGGTGCGCGAATCGAGCCGCATCACGTCCATCTGCTGCTTGAGCGTGGCGATGAACGGCAGGAACAGCGATCGGTTCAGCCCGCCCTTGTAGAGATCGTCGGGCGCGACGTTGGAGGTCGCCACCACGACCACGCCCAGATCGAACAGACGCGTGAACAGCCGGCCGAGAATCATGGCGTCGGCAATGTCGGTGACGTGGAATTCGTCGAAGCAGAGCAGCCAGCTCTCCTCCGCGATCTCCGCGGCGGTGAGCCGGATCGGATCCTCGTCGGCGATCTCGCCATCCTTGATCTGCTGGCGGAACACCCTCACCCGCTCGTGCACGTCGGCCATGAACTCGTGAAAGTGCGCGCGGCGCTTTCGCACCACCGGCGACGCCTCGAAGAACAGGTCCATCATCATGGTCTTGCCGCGGCCGACGTCGCCGTGGATGTAGAGACCCTTGCCGGTGCCGGACTTGTCCTGCGAGCCGAACAGCCAGCCGATCGGGCTGGAGCGCCGCGCCTGGCGGTGGGTGACGATGCGCCGTTCGACGTCGGCCAGACGGTCCAGCAGCTTCTGCTGGGCCGGGTCGCGCTCGACTTTTTTGCTGACGACGAGGGCTTCGTAGAGATCGCGGACGGACATTGCCGCAAATTCGCGGAAAAACCCTTTCGGCTCAAGCGGGTCGGCGCCGCAACCGGGGGTTTGCCTGCGCCGGATCAGGACAAACGCGGCGTTAACGGGTTGGCTGGGATTGCGCCCTATCCTGAAAGGATCGAGTTACGGTGAGGCCCGGTCATGGGTTCTGTCATGGATGGTCCGGTCACGGGCAGGTCAGCGGTCCGAAGCACCGACATACGCGTTCTAAGCCCCGGTTCGATCGAGGACTTCCACGCCCATCTGGTCCGGCTCGACCGCTTCAGCCGCTTTCCCGGCGAAGACGACCGCGCCATCGACGTGCATTGCCTGGGGCTGGTTGCTGCCGGCGCCATCCTGATCGGCGCCTACGTGAACGGCGTGATGCGCGCGGCCGCCGAGATCATTCCCGACCGCGGCGCACGCCGCGCCGAAGCCGCCATCACCGTCGAGGACGGATTTGCGGAACTGGGACTGGAGCGCGACCTCACCGCGCGGGTGATCGACGAGGCGCAGCGGCACCACCTCAACCAGCTCCGCATCCAGGAGCAGAGCGCCACGCGGCTGTATCGCGTGCCGGTGTTCCGGCTGCAAACCGCCTACGCGGCCAACGGATAGGCCGCTTCCACCACGTACGGCCCGCCGCCGACCGAGGCGCGCGACGAGAACAGCACGAAGTCCGAGACCAGGAACGGCGCCGACCGGTATCCGCCGCGCACCGAAAGGTATTCCGCCACCTCGTGAGCCGGGGTGTCGCGCAGCCGCGCCAGCGTGACGTGCGGGGTGAACTTGCGGCCCTCCGGCTCGATGCCGATGCGCTGCATCAGCCGCTCGTGCTCGGCCTGCAATTCCATCACCTGCGGCGACGGCGCGACCGTCGCCACGATCGCGCGCGGCTTGCGGCCGCCGAAGGAAGAAACGCCGTCGATCTGCAGTTGAAAGCCGCCGCGGTGCACGCGCCCCAGCATGAACGTCACCTCGCGGGCGATCACGTCGTCGACGTCACCGATGAAACGCAGGGTGAGGTGATAGTTCTCGGGATCGATCCAGCGCGCGCCGTGCAGTCCGCCGCGCAGCATGGAAAGCGACTCCCTGATGTCGTCTGGAATCTCGAGGCCGGTGAAGAGACGGGGCATTTGCAGCCTCCGGTACGTTTCGGGAGAGCATCGCGGCGAAGCCGGTCGGCAATCCCTGCGGTTAAGCTCGTCGGTTAGGCTCGTCAGTTGCGTTTGGCATGCACGCGGGACAGCAGCTCCTCCATCTTGGGTGTGATTCGTGTGACAATGGCATCGACGCCGGCCGCGGTCGGGTGCAGCCCGTCGCCCTGATTGAGCTTCGGATCGGCCGCCACGCCCTCCAGGAAGAAAGGATACAAGACGACGCCGTGAGTCACGGCAAGCTCCGGGTAGATCGCGTCGAACGCCCGGCCGAAATCCGGACCGAGATTGGGCGCCGCCCGCATCCCGCACAGCAGAACCTCGATGCCGCGCGCCTTCAGCCGGGTCAGGATGCCGTCGAGCGCGGCGCGCGTCACCTTGGGATCGACTGCGCGCAGCATGTCGTTGGCGCCAAGCTCGACGATCACCGCGTCGGTGCCGTCCGGCACCGACCAGTCGAGCCGGGCGAGGCCGCCGGACGCCGTGTCGCCCGACACGCCGGCGTTGGCGATCTCCACGTTGAGGCCCCTGGCCCTGAGCGCCTTCTCCAGCCGGGCCGGAAACGCCTCGCTGGCGCCAAGCTGGTAACCGGCGGAGAGCGAATCCCCCAGTGCCACAATCCTGACGGGACGGTCGGCCGCGACCGCCATGCCGGTCCACAGCCAGACCGCCAGACCCGCTGCGGCAGCCAGCCGCTGGACCAGACGCCCCGGGTTCCCATATGAGCGAAGGGATTTGGAAATACGGGACCTCATGAACGATTCCTCGCGGGCGGGCCGGCCGGCCATTGCGCTTTCCGGCATCAATCTATCGCTTGGGCGGGGTGCGGCCCGGGTTCATATCCTCAAAGACGTCGACCTGAATATAGGCACTGGCGAGGCGATCGGCCTGGTCGGCCCGTCCGGCTCGGGCAAGACCACGCTGCTGATGGTGCTGGCCGGGCTGGAGCGCGCCGACACCGGAACCATCGTGGTTGCGGGACAGGATCTGACCCGTCTCGACGAGGACGCGCTGGCGCGATTCCGCGGCCGCAACGTCGGCATCGTCTTCCAGTCCTTCCACCTCATTCCGACCATGACCGCGCTGGAAAACGTGGCGGTGCCGCTGGAGCTGGCCGGCGAGACGGATGCGTTCGAGCGCGCCGGCCACGAGCTGGGGCTGGTCGGCCTCGGCGAGCGGCTCAATCACTATCCGGCGCAACTGTCCGGCGGCGAGCAGCAGCGCGTCGCGCTGGCGCGGGCGCTGGCGCCTCACCCGGCGATTCTGGTCGCCGACGAGCCGACCGGAAACCTGGACGAGACCACCGGCAGTCAGATCGTCGAATTGCTGTTCAGGGGACACGTCGAGCGCGGCACGACACTGATCCTGGTGACGCACGACAGTTCGCTGGCGCAGCGCTGCGACCGCATCGTGCGGCTGCGGTCCGGCCGGATCGAGAGCGTCTCCAACGCCGCCACACCGGCATGAGCGCCGCGGCCGCCCGCATCCCGCTGCCGCTCAAGCTCGCCTACACGGCGTTCATGGCGGTGCTGGTGCCGGTCTACTGGACTTATTACGGACCGACCAACTTCCTGTATCTCTGCGACGTCGCGCTGTTTCTCACGCTGGCCGGCATCTGGCTGGAGAGTCCGCTGCTGGTTTCCGTTGGAGCGGCCGGCATCGTCGCGCCGCAACTCATATGGAACGTGGACTTCTTCTCCAACCTGTCCGGCACGCCTTTGCTCGGCATCACCGATTACATGTTCAGGCATGAGAACTCGCTGTTCCTGCGCGGGCTCTCGCTGTTCCACGGCTGGATCCCGTTTCTCCTGCTCTATCTCGTGTGGCGGACCGGCTACGACCGGCGCGGACTGGCCGGCTGGACATTGATCGTCTGGGTGCTGATCCCGGTGTGCTTCCTCTTCATGCCGCCGCCTGACCCCAACCCCGGACTGACGCCGGTCAACATCAACTACGTGTGGGGACCGAGCGATCATGCCGCGCAGACCTGGGTGCACCCCTATGTGTGGGTCGCGGGGCTGATGATCGGCATGCCGCTTGTGCTGTCGCTGCCGGTGCATCTGCTGCTGCTGCGGTTCGCACCCAAACCCGGAGCTGCGCCATGAACCGTGCCATGAGCCGCACCATGAGCGCCGTCACGCACAACCGGTCGAGCGGCGGATCCAGCGCGTTGCGCTTTGCCTTGCGCGAGATGCGCGGCGGCCTGCGGGGCTTCTACGTCTTCATCGCCTGCGTCGCGCTCGGCGTGATGGCGATCGCCGGCGTGAACTCGTTCGCGCGCAGCCTGACCGACGGACTCGCCCGTGAAGGCCGCGTCATCCTCGGCGGCGATCTCGCGTTCTCGCTGATCCATCGCGAGGCGTCGCCGCAGGAGCGCGCGTTCCTCGAAAGCCGTGGCCGGCTGTCCGCCGCGGCGACCATGCGCGCGATGGCGCGCAACGAAGCGGGCCAGTTCACGCTGGTCGAGCTGAAGGCGGTGGACGCCGCCTACCCGCTCTATGGCGCCGTCAGGCTCGATCGCGACATCCCGCTCGACGCGGCGCTTGCCGGCCGCAACGGCGCATTCGGCGCGGTGGTCGACCCGACCATGGCCGCGCGGCTCGGTGTCAAGCCGGGCGACCGCATCGGCATCGGCGACGCCAAATTCGAGATCGCGGCGGTGCTGACGAGCGAGCCGGACAAGTATGCGGACGGCATCGCGTTCGGCCCGCGCGTGATCGTCAGCGAGGCCGCGCTCAAGGCCACCGGCCTCGTGCAGCCGGGCAGCCTGGTCCACAACCACTACCGGATCGCCGTTCCGGGCGGCAGCGACCGCGATGCCGACGCACTGGTCGCCGATGCCGAGAAGCAGTTTCCCGATGCCGGCTGGCGGGTGCGCAGCCGCAACAACGCCTCGCCGGCGCTCGAGCGCAACGTCGAGCGGTTCACCCAGTTTCTCACCCTGGTCGGGCTGACCGCGCTGCTGGTCGGCGGGGTCGGCGTCGCCAACGCCGTGAAGAGTCATCTCGATCGCAAGCGCGACGTGATCGCCACCTTCAAGTCGCTGGGCGCCAGCGGCGGCCGGGTGTTTGCGATCTACCTGTTCCAGGTTACGGCGCTGTCGCTGATCGGCGCGGCGATCGGGCTTGCGATCGGGGCCGCGCTGCCGTTCGCGGTCACCGCGGCGTTCGGCGCCGTCATTCCGCTGCCGGTCGAGCCGTCGCTGCACTTCGGCGAACTGGCGCTGGCGCTGCTGTACGGGCTGCTTACCGCGCTGGCGTTCGCGGTGTGGCCGCTCGGCCGCGCGCAGGACATCCCCGCCTCGGCGCTGTTCCGCGACGCCGTCTCGCTGGAGCGGCGCTGGCCGCGCCGCCGCTACATCGTGGCCGCCGTGCTGGTGGTCGCGGTGCTGTGCGCCTTCGCGGTGTTCCAGGCCTACGACCGGCGCATCGCGCTGGTGTTCATCGGCGCTGCGGCCGCGGTGTTCGTGGTGCTGCAACTGGTCGGGCTGGGGCTGATGGCGCTGGCGCGGCGCGCCCCGCATTCGCGCGTCACCGCGGTGCGGCTCGCGGTCGCCAACATCCACCGGCCGGGCGCGCTGACGCCCACCATCGTGCTGTCTCTGGGGCTGGGCCTCGCGCTGCTGGTCACCGTGGTGCAGATCGACGGCAACCTGAACCGGCAGTTCATGGCGGCGCTGCCGGAGAAGGCGCCCTCGTTCTTTTTCGTCGACATCCAGTCGGCCGACGCCGAGCGCTTCGACGCCTTCCTGCAGAAAGAGGTGCCCGGCGCAAAGGTCGAGCGTGTGCCGATGCTGCGCGGCCGGATCGTCTCCGCCAACGGAACCCGCTCCGAAGACCTGCAGGTCTCGGCCAACGCGGCCTGGGCGGTGCGGGGCGACCGCGGCATCACCTACGCCGCCGATCTCCCGGCCGGCTCGCAGCTTGCCGCCGGCGAATGGTGGACCCCGGATTATCAGGGACCGCCGCTGGTCTCGCTGGAGCGGCGCATCGCCGACGGGCTGGGGCTCCGGATCGGCGACACGATCACCGTCAACGTGCTCGGCCGCAACATCACGGCGAAGGTCGCGAACCTCCGCACCGTCGACTGGCAGGGCCTGGGCATCAACTTCGTGCTGGTGTTTTCGCCGCGGACCTTCGCCGGCGCGCCGCACACCCATATCGCGACGTTGACCTGGCCCGGCGGCAACGGCGGAACGCTCGAGCGGGAGATCGCGCTGGTGAAGGCGGTGGCCGGGGCGTTCCCCAACGTCACCACGGTGCGCGTCAAGGACGCGCTCGACGCGGTGGCGGGCATCGTCCGCAACCTCACGCTCGCGGTGCGCGGCGCCAGCACGCTGGCGCTGATCGCGGCCGTCCTGGTGCTGGGCGGCGCGCTGGCCGCCGGGCACCGCCACCGGGTCTACGACGCCATCGTGCTCAAGACGCTCGGCGCGACGCGCGGCCGGCTGATCGGCGCCTACGCGCTGGAATATCTGTTGCTCGGGGCCGCCACGGCACTGTTCGGCGTCGCCGCCGGATCGGCGGCGGCCTGGCTGGTGGTCAGCCAGTTGATGAACCTGTCCTACGTCTGGCTTCCCGGCCCCGCGGCGGGTGCGGCATTCGGCGCGCTGGCGGTCACAATCGCGTTTGGGCTGGCCGGAACCTTCAGCGCACTTGGCCATAAGCCCGCGACGGTGCTGAGGAATTTGTAGCTATCGCGACAAAGGGTCGCGTATTTGTTGCTTTATAACAATAGCTTAGCCTCTGCCACGGTTGTGCCGCACGGTGTGCTAGCATGGCGTAGCCCGGCCGCGCGGCGTGCGCGACCCGAGAGGCCAAACTGGGTTCGACAACTACGGGGGTTTCGACGATGTCGGACTTTAAGCGACATATGACTGCTACGAATTATGGATCGACTGCAGGTCAGGCAGTCGCAGTCGACGAAGGACTGCGCGCCTACATGCTGCGCGTCTACAACTACATGGTCATCGGCCTGGCGATCACCGGCCTTGCCGCGCTCGGCATCTACATGCTGTCGGTGACCGGCGACATGGCCGCCGCCGCCAAGGTGATGCGCAACGGCGCCGAGATTCCGGCCCGCATCGCCGCCAACACCTACCTCACTCCGCTCGGATACGCGCTGTTCGCCAGCCCGCTGAAGTGGGCGATCATCTTCGCGCCGCTCGCGATGGTGTTCGCGCTTGGGTATGGCCTGCAGCGGATGCGCCCGGCCACCGCGCACGTGATGTTCTGGATCTTCGCGGCGCTGATCGGCCTGTCGCTCAGTTCGGTGTTCATGGTCTACACCCACACCTCGGTCGTGCGGGTGTTCTTCATCACCGCCGCCTCGTTCGGTGCGCTCAGCCTGTGGGGCTACACCACCCAGCGCGACCTCACCGGCATGGGCTCGTTCCTGATCATGGGCCTGTTCGGCGTGATCCTGGCGATGCTGGTCAACCTGTTCATGCAGAGCTCGGCGCTGCAGTTCGTGATCTCGGTGGTCGGCGTCCTGGTGTTCGCGGGCCTGACCGCCTACGACACCCAGCGGCTCAAGAGCGAGTACCTCTACGGCGCCATGGACGGCGAGACGATGGAGCGCTCGGCGATCATGGGCGCGCTGTCGCTGTACCTGAACTTCATCAACCTGTTCACGCTGCTGCTGCAATTGCTCGGCACCCGGGAAGAGTAACCGGCCCGCCGCGCGTTCCGCGCTTTGAAGCCCCGGCCTCCCGGCCGGGGCTTTTTTCGTGCCCGTTTTGCCGCCCGGCAAGGTGAAAAGTCCGTAACCTGAGGCTCGCGCCCGGCCCGGGCATCTGGCGGAAAAGCGCGCGGTATCCTACATTTTCAAGCGAACGTGCCGCGCGCCGGAAGGCAGCAGGCGCGATTGAGCCCCGGCTCGGTCCGGGACCTGGAAAGGGAACATCGATGTCGGACTTCGATCGGAACGTGGCCGCCCGCGGCACTTTCTCCGACCGTGCGGCAGCCGTCGACGCGGGCCTTCGTGCCCACATGATCCGCGTCTACAACTACATGGCATCGGCGGTGGCGCTGACGGGCGTGGTGGCGTGGTTCACATTCCAGGCCGCCGTGGTGACCAACGAGGCCGGTGCCATCACCGGACTGACGGCGTTCGGCCAGACGATCTTCGGCGGTCCGCTGATGATCGTGCTGATGCTCGGCACGCTGGGCATGGTGTTCTGGCTGAGCTTCCGCATCCACAAGATGCAGTACACCACCGCGCTGACGGTCTTCATGGTCTACGCGGCGCTGCTCGGCGTGACGCTGTCGTCGATCTTCATGGTCTACACCGGAGCGTCGATCACGCGGGTGTTCTTCATCTCTGCCGCCGCGTTCGGTGCGCTGAGCCTGTATGGCTACACCACGCAGCGCGATCTCACCGCGATGGGCTCGTTCCTGATCATGGGCCTGTTCGGCCTGATCATCGCGATGGTCGTCAACATCTTCCTGAAATCGTCCGGCCTCGATTTCGTGATCTCGGCCGCCGGCGTGCTGATCTTCGCGGGCCTGACCGCATGGGACACCCAGAAGATCAAGGAGATGTTCGACTCGCGCGACGACACCCAGTCGAGCGGCCGCAAGGCCGTGATGGGCGCGCTGTCGCTCTACCTCGACTTCATCAACCTGTTCCTGATGCTGCTCCGCCTGGTCGGCGACCGGCGCTGACGCCTCGGGAAACGGAAGAGGGTTGCAGCGCCCCGGCTCACGCCGGGGCGCTTTTTTTGTTGCGCACTACGGTCCATTTCCGTCATGGCCGGGCTTGTCCCGCCTGCGGGCCGAAGCTTGCAGACCTTGCATTTCTGTAAGAACCTTCGGCGGGCGAAGGCCCGGCCGTCCACGCCTTGCTTTGATGCCGTCAAGAAGATGTGGATGCCCGGCATGATGCCGGGCATGACGAGTATCCCGATGCCGCTTTCGATCCGACCCGCCACGCTCGCCGACATCCCCGCGATCACCCGCATCTACGACCACGCCGTCACGAACGGCACCGCATCGTTCGAATTGGGAGCGCCGGACGAGGCGGAAATGACGAACCGCATGCGGGCGCTGCTCGACGGCGGCTTTCCCTACATCGCCGCAGACGACGGCGGCGAGCTGCTCGGCTACGCCTACGCCGGCCTGTACCGCACCCGGCCGGCCTACCGCTTCACCGTCGAGGATTCGATCTACATCGCGCCGCATGCGCACCGCCGCGGCATCGGCCGCGCCCTGCTGGCGCGGTTGATCGCGGAGAGCGAGAGCCGGGGCTTCCGACAGATGCTGGCGGTGATCGGCGATTCGGCGCAGACCGCCTCGATCGAGCTGCACCGCGCGCTGGGCTTCCGCATGGTCGGCACGTTCCAGAACGTCGGCTACAAGTTCGGCCGCTGGCTCGACACCGTGATGATGCAGCGCGCGCTGGGAGACGGAGCGGAGACGCCGCCCTAGGCTGCAGCGAGGACGGCCCGTCTTACCGACTGCGGCAGTGCAATCGGTCTGAACATGGCTTTGGGATAGAGATAGTCCTCGCCGGACTCGTCCACCACGCGAAGCATTCCCCGCTTTTCGGCAACCGGGTCTTTGAGAGCGACATAGATTTTCCGCGGCTCAAGAGAGACGGGATAGCCATTGTTCCTGATGCAGACGACCAGGTCTTTTGCAGGGATTTTTGCCATTTCGGTGCGCTTCACAGCAGGCTCTTGATTTTGAATTCCTTGCGGCCGATGCCAACCGCCTCATACCAGTGTACCTCAGCCATGCATATCGAACCATCCGACAGGCGCACACGCGCCGCACCCTTGCGCTTTCGCCATCGGCCCCGGCCATAAACTTTTCGCAAGCGCGCCAACTCGCGGATTCCGCGCCCGCGGGCAAACGTTTCGATCTCCGAAATCTCGCCCAGAATCTCGAAGTACACGGGGCACCCTTCCCGGCGCCGCGCGGCCGCGCCATTACACCGCGACCAGCTTCACCTTGTCGATGGCGCGCAGCACGCGGTCGAGCTCGTGGCCGCGGCGCACGATCAGGCCGGTGGCGGAGACCACACTGTAGGCGCCCTGACGCCGCGCCAGCTTGGGATTCTTCTCGATGCGGTAGATCGGCATCTCGGAGGCGCGGCGAAACACCGAGAACACGGCGCGGTCCTTGAGGAAGTCGATGG
>CAZGSW010000062.1:0-20227 GCA_964528635.1 uncultured Rhodoplanes sp.
CGAACTCGTCGACCTTCATGCGGCGGTCGTTCGAGAGCGGAAGTTCGACCATGGATGTCCTCTCGTCTTATCCGGCTGTCATTCCGGGGCACGCGCCATAAGTGCGTTTACGCGCGTCTTCGACGCGCTATGGCGCGTGAACCCGGAATCCAGAGCCGCAATTGTCACTGAGCGCAGCCCCTGGATTCCGGGCTCGCCGCTTTGCGGCGCCCCGGAATGACCGGAAAGGGCGCGCAAGGTCATCCCAGTACTTGCCATCAGAGAAAGGTGATTCACGGGGCGCCGTCATTGCGAGCGAAGCGAAGCAATCCAGGGGCGCGAACGCAGGGCTGGATCGCTTCGTCGCTTTCGCTCCTCGCGATGACGACTGTATCACCGGTCTATGATTCCAGGTACTAGATCGCCACATAAATCTCATCGCCGCGCTGGACGACCTTGTATTTCTTGAGCCGCAGCCGCCGGTCGGCGGCGCATTCGCCGGTGCGCATGTCGTACTCATAACCGTGCCACGGGCAGACGAAATTCACCTGCGTGTCGGAGAATTTCTGGCCGATCAGGGTCTTGTCCGGCGCCAGCACGTTCTCGACCTGATGCATGATCAGGCCTTCGCAGGCGGGGCCGCCCTGATGCAGGCACATGTTGGCGTAGGCGTAGTACTCGCCCTCCCAGTGAAACACCCCGATATCGTGCGCGCCGTGCTGGATGATGCGGCGGTCGCCGTTCAGGAACTCGGAGGCCTTGGCGACGAACACTTCGGGCATCTCTCCGCTCTCCCTTTGGGTGGCACAATGCGCCGCCCCTCTGCTTGCTGCAACGCTGAAAGTACGCGCGCCGATCGGACGGCTGCGACGCGCGTTCAAGTCACCGATCCGCTGCTATAATTGTCAAAGGGCGGACGCCCGTCTCCGGCGGTACCTGCTTTCCGGGTATTGAATGAAGATCAAGCTGCATCATCTGCGCGACCTGATCGCGATTGTCGATTGCGGGAGCATGTCGGCGGCGGCGAAGCAATTGCGCCTGTCGCAGCCGGCGATCAGCCGCAGTGTGCGCGAACTGGAACGGATCGTCGGTGCCCCTCTTCTGGAGCGCAGCGCCAAAGGTGCACTCCTGACGCCTATGGGGCAGATATTTGTTCGCAGAGCTCGTGCCTCGGTGTCCGAACTGGAACGAGCGCAGGACGAGATTGCCCAATGCCTCGGCGCCGATGAGGGCGTCGTGACGGCCTGCATATCGAGCATGGCGCACGTCGCATTCCTGCCGGGTGCGCTCACCGAATTCCGCCGCCGATACGAGGGTGTAAAGCTGCGCATCATCGAAGGCGGCTATCCGGTAAACGAAAGGCAGATTTTGGACGGCACAATCGACTTCTACGTCGGGCCGATGCCGGAAGGCGGGATCGCCCCGGGGCTTCAGCACGAGGTGTTGACACACAACGGGCGTTGTGTGCTGGCGCGGAGAGGTCATCCTCTCGCCGGTGCGAAATCGCTCCGGGAGTTGGTTGATGCGGCGTGGGTCACCACGTCGGTCACCAACCAGCCGGAAACGGAATTCAACGAGGTGTTCGCCAGACATGGGCTGCCGGCTCCACGCCTGATGCTGCGCTGCGAATCCGCGCTCACCTGGATCATGGCTGTCGCGACCACCGATCTCCTTGCGCTCACGGCGCGCCAGTTTGCCGACGCACCGCTCATCAAGCCCCTGATGCAGCGAATCGAGATCCGCGAGGCGGTTCGCGGGATCGACATTGTGCACGTTCAGAAGGCGTCATTGCCTCTAACACCTGCGGCACAGCATCTTAGCGATCTGTTCTGCAAGCAAGCCAAGCGGCATGGTGTGGTGCGCTAGACTCGCCCGCGGCCCTGCGGAGCCATAGCTCGCGGACATGGCGCGGGCATTTTTGGTAGCTCATCCGGGCGATTTCTTTGGGCTAGGTCTTTGCCGATAAAAAATCCGGATCGGGAGGAGCACATGACGCGCTTTCGTGGACAGGGTCGGTTGGCTCTCGCGAGCTTGATCGTCGCAGCCGGTCTGACTGGCCCGGCGTGGTCTCAGGACTATCCGACGCGCCCGATCCGCATCGTGGTCCCGACTGGCGCGGGCGGCGGCTACGATTTTGTCGGACGCGTGGTCGCGGATCAGTTGAGCAAGCGTCTCGGACAGAGTGTTGTCGTTGAAAATCGAACAGGCGGCGGCACGATCGTCGGTACGCAATCCGCCATCGCATCGCCGCCGGACGGCTACACGCTGCTGGTCGGCGGACTGAGCAACGTTGTCTTCAATTCGGGCCTTTACAAAAAGGCGCCATACGATCCGCTGGCACAGCTCGTGCCCGTCGCCATCGTCTACAACAACTCCTACATTCTGGTCGCACCCAAGAATACGCCGTACGCCAACGTGCCGGCGTTGATTGCCGCAGCAAAGGCCAAGCCCGAGGGTCTCCGGCTTGCTCATCCGGGTGTCGGCACCGGTCAGCATCTCGCTGGTGTGGCCTTCATGAAATATACCGACACGAAATTCCAGGAGGTTCCATATCGGGGCGCCGCCGCCATCTACCCGGATCTCATCACGGGAAGGGTCGATCTGTTTTTCGATTCGTCTACCGGCGCACTGCCGAGCCTGAAGGGTGGGCACGTGAAGGCTCTCGGCGCGACGACCAAGGAACGCCTCAAGGAGGCTCCCGATGTGCCGACCATGACGGAACAGGGGACCAAGGGTCTGGAGATCGACTCCTGGATCGGCATTTTTGCACCGGCGGGTACACCCAAGCCGGTCATCGGGCGCTTGCAGATGGCTATCGCGGACGCGATGCCGGAATTGAAGACGCGTTTCAACGCAGCAGGCGGAGACTCGATCTCGATCGAGCCGGCGCGCCTCGATGCTTTTGTGCGTGCTGAGCATGAGGCCTGGAACAGACTGATCAAGGATGCTCGTATCACTCTCGATTAACAGGGTTCGGACCATGAGAGACTACTGGCTGAACAAGCTGTTCTTCGATCTCCACAATCCCGGAATCGGCAAGGAATGGCGCGTTGCGCGCGAGCCGATCCTGGATCGCTATCCGCTGGCACCGGAAATTCGCGAGGCCGTGCTTAACGATGATCTCAAAGTTCTGGCGCCGCGGGTCAACGCCTACCTTCTTCGATTCTATCTGGGCCACTGCGGCTATTCCGATGCGGAGGCCATGCGCCGGCTGAAGGTCCTGGAACCCATCATGGAGACATCGCATGGCTGAGCTTGTCGGAGTTTTCGCAGCGAGCCACGGGCCGATGATCGCTCGGGAATGGGACAATCTCTCCCCCTCTATGCGCTCCCATCTGACTGTGGCTTTCGACGAACTCGGGCGACGCGTCGAGAACGTCAAGCCTGACGTCCTCATCGTTATTTCACCCGATCACTGGGTGAACTTCTTTATCGACAATCTGCCAAGCGTCTGTATCGGCGTTGGTGAGGTGCATGACGGTCCGCCCGAGCCGTTCATGAAGAAGGTTTATCCGCACGAGACCGTTCCGGGACACCCCGCCTTGAGCCATCACATCCTGCAGGAGGCGCTGAACGAAGGCTTCGACCCTTCGCTATCGCATAGACTTACGCTCGATCATGGCTTCTGCCTGCCACTCTGGCGACTTGGCATCGGTCCCGACGTTGCACTGGCGCCAATCGTGGTGAACAGCCTCGAAGATCCGATGCCTACGATCAAACGTTGCGTCCAATGGGGGCATCTGCTTCGCAAGGCGATCGCGAGCTATTCTGGCGACCTGCGTGTCGCGATCCTCGCGACCGGAGGACTGAGCCATTCAATCGGCGAGAGCACGATGGGCATGGTCGATCAGAACTTCGATCGTTCCTGCATTCGGCTTTTCGAGGAGGGGAGCGAGAGCGAACTGGTTCGTTCGCTGCCTGAGCAACTGCGCAACACCGGTAATGGCGCCCACGAAGTCCGCAACTGGGTGATTGCTCATGGTGCGGCAGGCAGCCGCGGTTTCGAACTGGTCGATTATGCGCCGCTGCCGGAGCTTTATGTCGGCTGTGCTCTGGCGGAGTGGCGCATAAACGCCTAGCCTGACGACAGATCGGAAAGGTGGCCGCAATCCGTACAGTTGGGGCCTCGCGAGGCAGCCCATGATCGTCGACATCTACACCCACATCTTCCCGGAGCGTTTTTTCCAGGAGCTCGAGCGCGGCTCGCCGAAGCTCGGCAACATGGGCAAGCGGCTGCGTTCGGTGCGCAAGCTGTTCGATCTCGACGCCCGGTTCCGCGACATGGACGAGATCGGCGAGTACCGCCAGATCATCTCGCTGCCCAATCCGCCGCTGGAAGACATTGCCGAGGGCGAGGTCGCGAAGAATCTGGCGCGGGTCGCCAACGACTCGATGGCCGAACTGTGCGCGAAGCATCCGGACCGCTTTCCGGCCTTCGCCGCGGCGGTGTCGATGCACGATGTCGACTTCTCCATCGAGGAGGCCGCGCGCGCCATCAAGATGGGCGCGAAGGGCGTGCAGACCTTCACCAACATCGCCGGTCATCCGCTCGACGAACCGCGGTTCCGGCCGTTCTTCGCCGCGATGGCCGATCACGACCTGCCGGTGTGGATCCATCCGGCGCGCACCTCGGCGATGCCCGACTACGCCAGCGAGCCGCGCTCGCGGTTCGAGATGTGGTGGTGCTTCGGCTGGCCCTACGAGACCACCATCGCGATGTCGCGGCTGGTGTTCGACGGCATCTACGACCGGCATCCGAAGCTCAAGATCATCACCCATCATCTCGGCGGCGGCATGATCCCGTTCTTCGACGGCCGCATCGGTCCCGGCATGGATGTGCTGGGTGCGCGCACCGTCGACGAGGACCACACCAAGGTGCTGTCGTCGCTGAAGCGGCCGCATCTGGAGTACTTCAAGGAGTTCTATGCCGACACCGCCATGTTCGGCGGCAAGTACGGGCTGCCGTGCGGTATCGAGTTCTTCGGGGAAGACAAGGTGGTGTTCGCCTCCGACGCGCCGCTCGCGCCGATCCCGGTGCACGTGCAGGTGCTGGACCAGGTTCTCAAGGAGATGGAACTGGGCCCGGAGGTTCGCCGCAAGATGATGGTGGGGAACGCGGAGAAGCTGCTCAACATGCGTTTCGGATAAGGCGCGTTCACTCTTCGGCCATTGTTTGCCCCGCATACTCGCCGCCCTTCGCGGGGGCATTCATGCGGGCGAATCGATTTGCGGTGCTTGGTCTGGCGGTGACGGCTGCGGGATTCGCCGCCGCCTGTACCGAAACCGTGAAGCAGGAACAGCCGACGTTCTATCGCAGCCTTGCGTCGCCGGGCGCGCAACTCGACGCCAGCGCCGCAGCGTCGATGATCTCCGGCTATCGCGCCAACAACGGACTTGCCGCGGTGTCGCTCGATCCGAAGCTGATGGAGCTTGCCGAAGCGCAGGCGCGCGCCATGGCGCAGCGCGATCGCATCACGCACAGCCCGGGCGGCGCAGCCATGATCCAGCGGCTGAAGCGAAGCGGCTACGACGCGCGCGTGGCGGCCGAGAACATCTCGGCGGGCTATCACACGCTGGCGGAGGCGTTCTCCGGATGGCGCGATTCGCCGCCGCACCGTGCCAACATGCTGCTGGCCGGCGCCGATCGCATCGGGATTGCGGCAGTCTACGTGCCGGGTTCGAAATACAAGGTATTCTGGGCACTTATCGTCGCCGCGCCGGAGCGCGGGCAAAGCTGAGCCGCGGCCTTCGCCGCAATCCCGCCGCACTGCGGCGAAGCCGGCGAGGTGCTGAAAACCCCATATTTATGGGCGAATCTCGCGTTTATCGGATTGCGAAGCGCGCATTTCCGTGTATTCAGGGCGTCATCAATTTCCAAGGGAGTCGCGACTCATGGCAACGCAGCCCGCTACGAAGCCGAAGGTCACTACGGTCAGCATGAAGCATCTCGCCGCGAGCCTGGCCGGCGATCACGAAATTCCGAAGAAGCAGGCCGAAGCGATCCTGGGCGATCTGGTGACGCTGGTCACCAAGCACCTGAAGAAGGGCGACCGCATCCGCATCGCCGGGCTCGGCGTGCTGGTGGTGCGCAAGCGCGCCGCGCGCATCGGCCGCAACCCGGCAACCGGCGAGCAGATCCAGATCAAGGCGAGCAAGAAGGTGGCGTTCCGTCCCGCCAAGGAGCTCAAGGAAGCCGTCTGATCCGCAAGCAGCTTTACTGCAAACGCAAACACCCGGCCATGGCCGGGTGTTTTGCTTTTGAAGGAAGCAGGCGGTCAGTTCAGCGGCACCGGACGGTCGTCGGCGAGGCTGCAGACGATGTATTGATCCTCGCCCACCTTCACGACGGCGGCGATCGCCTCGTCCGGATCGGTGGTGACCTGCGCCTCGCAGTCGTACATCTCGTAGATGTCGCGCGTGATGCCGTCGGAGCAGAACGCGGTCTGCTCTTCCATGTTCACAAGCACGACGTCGACCTCGATCACGGGACGCACTCACTCGATACGCGTACAATGCCGTCCGACGGGGACCGCACGGCAAGGCTAGACCCTTCCGGTTAATCGAATCAATGCTGCGGATTCCGCGCGCTGCGCCTTGCGCGCCGTGCAAACGCAGACGTGACGCGGAGAATCGCGCTGTCATGCTGCGCGAATCCAGACGCTGTCTGGAGACGCCGCGAACGCTTGCGTCAAAATGCCCGCCACCGCTGGCGATTCGGCGCGCGGGCGCGCCGGAAAAATTTTTGGCCGCCGTGGTCTGTTCACGCTCTGGACCCTGCGATGCGGTCGGGCCGCATGCCTCATTCCGAAAAGCGGTGGCCATTTTCCGGGGTCATGCTTTAGCTTGCGCCGCATGCTGCCGCCGGGACGCAATTACGACGACATCTATCGGAGCTTTCGCTGGGACGTCCCCGCGGAGTTCAACATCGGGATCGAGGTATGCGACCGCTGGGCGGCGCGCGATCCGCGCAGGCTCGCGATCGTCGCGGTGGAGCCGGACGGCAGCGCGCGCGACGTGAGCTACGGCTGGCTGCGCGAGACTTCGAACCGGCTCGCCAATGCGCTGGCTGCGTCCGGCGTCGGGCGCGGCGACCGCGTCGCGATCCTGCTGCCGCAGGCGCCGGAGGTCGCCGCCATCCATGTCGCGATCTACAAGCTCGGCGCGATCGCGTTGCCGCTCGCCATGCTGTTCGGCGTCGAGGCGCTGTCGTACCGGTTGCAGAATTCCGGCGCCAGGGCGCTGATCACCAACGCGCAGGGGCTCGCAAAGGTCGCGCCGGTGCGCGGCGAGGCCCCGGCGCTCGAGCTTGTGCTGTCGCTCGACGGCGCGGCCGATGGCGCGCACGGCTTCGTGCAGATGCTGGAGCGCGCCTCGCCCGACTTCAAGGCGCCGCCGGCGCGGGCCGGCGATCCCGCCATGATGATCTACACCTCGGGCACCACCGGACCGCCGAAGGGCGCCCTGCATGCGCACCGCGTGCTGCTCGGCCACATGCCGGGCATCGAGATGCCGCACGATTTCTTCCCGCAGCCGGGCGATCGGTTCTGGACTCCGGCCGACTGGGCCTGGGCGGGCGGCCTGCTCGATTGCCTGCTGCCGAGCCTCTATTGCGGCGTGCCTGTGGTGTCGTGCCGGTTCGACAAGTTCGATCCCGAGCGGGCCTACGCGGTGATGGCGCGCCACGGCGTGCGCAACGCGTTCATTCCGCCGACCGCGCTGCGCATGATGCGTTCGGTGCCGGGCCCGCAGGGCCGGCACGATCTGAAGCTGCGCACCGTCGGTTCCGGCGGGGAGTCGCTCGGCGCGGAAACATGCGAATGGGGCAGGTCGGCGCTCGGCGTGCCGATCAACGAGTTCTACGGCCAGACCGAATGCAACCTCGTGCTGTCGTCATGCGCGATGCTCGGCGTGGCGCGTGCCGGCGCGATCGGCAAGCCGGTGCCGGGCCATGAGGTCGCCGTGATTCGCGCCGACGGCACGACCGCGGACGTGGGCGAGGTCGGCCAGATCGCCGTGAAGCGGCCGAACCCGGTGATGTTCCTGGAATACTGGGGCAGGCCCGACGCCACCCGGGAGAAGTTCGTCGGCGACTGGATGACCACCGGCGATCAGGGCGTAATGGACGGCGACGGCTACATCTTGTTCGTCGGCCGCGACGACGACGTGATTACGTCGGCGGGCTATCGCATCGGGCCCGGCGAGATCGAGGACTGCCTGATCAAGCATCCGGCGGTCGCGCTTGCCGCCGTGGTCGGCAAGCCCGATCCGCTGCGCACCGAGATCGTCAAGGCTTTCGTCGTGCTCAAGTCGGGTGTCGCGCAGTCCGATGCGCTCGCCGCCGACATTCAGGTCTTCGTGCGGACGCGGCTGTCGGCGCACGAATACCCGCGCGAGGTGGCGTTCATTCCGGAAATGCCGATGACCACCACCGGCAAGGTGATCCGCCGCCTGCTTCGCGGACTCTCCGACGGCGGCGAGGCCGGCTGATTAGCCTGCGGAGGGAAACCGCAGGACGAAGGCGTGCAGGCCGAGCCGCTTGCGGGTCACGACGAACAGCAGGACGGACTCCGCAAGCAGGGCCAGCGTTGTGGAGATCGCGGCGCCCTCGATCCCCATCGGCGGAATGAGCAGGAAGCACAGCACCAGATTGAGCAGGAACGCAAAGCCGTAGATGACGGCGCAAATCCGTTGTTCGCCGAGCATGGTGAGGAGCCGTTCCACCGGACCGATCGAGGCGCGCGCCAGCAGGCCGGCGGCGAGAATGACCATCGCCTGGAAGCCCTCGACGAAAACCGGGCCGAACAGCGAGAGCAGCCATTCGCCCAGCAGCAGGATGCCCGCGGTGGCTGCAGCCGACGGCCAGAACGTCCACTTGATCGAGTCGCCGAGGAATTCGGCGAGCCGTTCGCGGTCGCCGGTCACGTGATACTCGGTGAAGCGGTGCGCCACCGCCGCCGACACCGCGAAGTACACGAACGAGACCAGCGCGATGGTCTTCGACGCCGCGTAGTACATCGCGACCGCGTCGGGGCTGCGGAACTGCTGCAGCACCAGAATGTCCGTATGCGTCAGCAGCAGGTAGAAGCCGCCGATCATCAGCATCGGGAACGACACCGTGAGCCAGTTCCGCACCTCGGTCGAGCGCGGTCCCGGCTCGATGGTGCGGGAAAGGCGCCGGTTGAGCACGATGGTCTGGCCGATCGCCGTGAGCGCGAGCGACAGCGTCAGGAACGCGGTGACCGTCAGCGCATCGGTGGGCAGGCCGAGCGCCCAGGCGATGCCCACCATCGCCAGCAACACGACATGCCGGATCACGTACATCGGCATCAGTGCGAGCTGCACCCAGTTGTAGGACCGAGCGATGCCGTCCTGAAGCTGCAGCAGCGCGTAGAACGGCAGCGTTACGAACGCGACCATCAGCGGCAGCACCACGTAGCTCGCAAGCAGCGGCCGGGCGAGCCAGACCGCGCCGGCGCAGCAGAGGGCGATCAGCGTGGCGGCGCCCACGGTGAGCCAGCGGCTGTGGCAGATGAAGCCCCGCAGCATGGCGAGAGACTTCGAGTTCGCGTACTCGGGGATGAAGCGCTGGGTTGCGGGTGCGAGGCCAAGGTCGGCGAACTCGCCGATCACCAGCACCCACGCGAACACATAGACGTAGATGCCGAATTCGAAGCTGCCCATCCAGCGCGCGAACAGGATCTGCGATCCGAACACCAGTGCTGCGCTGAGCACGCGGATCGCGAAGGCGCCGCCCGCGACCTTCTGCGCGATCGAGGTGTGGCTCGCGTCATCGCGCCATTCGCGCACCCGTGCGAGCAGCCCGGCCAGCCTGCCGCGCGCCGGGCGGGCCGAAGTGTCCGAACCGATCAACGCCACGACGCTCTCCGCACTGCACTGGTGGGGCACTCCGGCCCGCAGCGGGCAGACCTAGCAAGAAAGCGTTAACATTCGGTTGGCCGGAATTGCCGTTCAAGCCGTTGAAAATTATTCCATTTCGGCGAGCGTGCGCTCCACGGCGCGGCGCTCGTCGGCGTTGAGCGGCGGTTGCGGCGGCACCGGGTCGCCGACCGCGTAGCCCTGCGACTGAAGCCCCGCCTTGATGCAGGCCGCCAGGTTGAACCGCGCGAACGCCTCGTTGATGCGCCACAGCTTGCGCTGCAGCGCCATCGCCTCGCCCCAGCGGCCGGCCTTGCAGAGGTCGTAGAGAGCGACGCTCTGGCGTGGCACGATGCACGCGGGTCCCGCCATCCAGCCCACACCGCCGATCAGCATGACGGCGGCCGGAATATGGGCGGAGGCGGAAAACACCTTCATGTCCGGTGCGCGGTTCATGATCGAGAGCAGACGGCCGGTGTTGGTCGAGGCGTCCTTGATGTAACGGACGCGCGGATGCGCGGCGAGCCTGGCGACGACGTCCAGCGAAAGGTCGCTGCGCTGGAAATTCGGATTCGTGTAAAGCACCACCGGGATGTCGACGGCGTCGGCAATGGCCCGGAAATACTCCTCGATCTGGGCGTCCTTGAGCGGAAAGTATGCTTCCAATATCGCGAGAATGCCGTCGGCGCCGAGCTTCTGCCAGGCGCGGGCCTGCTCGACCGCGTCGGCGGTTGCGGTCGCGGCAACGCCCGCGATCACCGGCACGCGCCGGTTTGCCGCCTCGATCGAAGCCTGCACCACGGCGGTGCGCTGCTCGCGGTTCAGGTAGGCGAACTCGCCGGTCGAGCCGAGCGGCGTGAGCCCGTGCACGCCGGCCTTGATCAGGTCGTCGCACAGCTTGCCGAGCACGTCGGTCCTGATACGGCCGGACGGATCGACCGGGGACACCAGATAGGGAAACACGCCGCGGAAATCAGTCATCGTCCTTCCTGAACCTGCCGAGGCCTTCATCAGCCGGCAAACCCGCCCTGGTCCAGGAACGTCTGCTCCTCGGGAGTGGTGGCGCGACCAAGGGCGGCGTTGCGATGGGGAAACCGGCCGAACCGCCTGATGATGTCGGCGTGCAGCTCCGCCCATTTCAGAAGCTCGGCGTTTCCGGTGGCGCGGAACAGCGCCACGCAGCGCTCCTGATCGGCCATCTGCTCCGAATGCTCGAACGGCAGGTAGAAGAACTGGCGGAGGGTTGCAGGCACCTTCATGTCGAAATCCCGCGCGATGGCGCGCTCCGTCACCTGACGGGCCAGCGGGTCGGCGGCAAACGCGCGGGCATCGCCGCGGAACATGTTGCGCGGAAACTGGTCGAGCACGATGACGAGGGCGAGCGCGCTGTCGGGCGCCTGCTCCCAGGCCGCGAGCCGGCCCGCAGCGGCCGCTTCATAGGTGGGGAGGAAGCCGGTCCGGATGGCTTCGTCGAACGCGGTGTCCTTGTGGAACCATTTCTCCGGCCCCGCATCGCGCCAGAATTGCAGCACGTCCTCGCTGCTTTGCACCGCTTCCGTCACAGCCGCACCTCCCCCCGTTCGAGTCGCCGGTGCAGATCGCCGTCGAGCCGCACGAACGCGCCGGATTGCACATCGTTGAAGTAGAGCGCATCGGCGATCTTCGCCGGGTCGAAGCCTTCCTTCACCAGATCGACCTTCTTCTGCTTGAAGGTGCCGGTCAGGTCGATCTCGTCCTGGATGCGCAGGAACACCGGGCGCGCGTAGTCCGGCAGACGGGCGCGCAGATGCGCATGAAACGCGGCAAGGTCGGGCGCGGTCTTGCAGACCACGGCGGCCATGCCGGCCCGGCCCTCGCGGCCCGGCACCGCGACGCCGTAGACGTTGGTATCGACGATGCCGGGAAAGCCGTTGATGGCCTCCGACACCTCGCTGGTCGAGACGTTCTCGCCCTTCCAGCGGAACGTGTCGCCGACGCGGTCGACGAAATAGAAATAGCCGCGGCTGTCCCTGCGCATCAGGTCGCCGGTGCGGAACCAGGCGTCGCCCTTCCGGAACACGTCGCGCAGGATCTTGTGCTCGTTTTGCGTCGACGCGGCGTAACCCTCGAACCGGTTGCCCGGCTTGGAGGCCTTGTTGATGATCTTGCCGATCACTTCGCCCGGCTCGTCGTCGTCGCATCGCACGCAGAAGCCGCGCTCGTCGCGGACCGGGTGACCCTTCTCGACATCGTAGCGCACCACGGCGATCGGGAAGCGGTGCGCCACAAACCACGGCACGCGGCCCACCGCGCCGGGTTTGCCGGAGAAGTTGAACATGTTCACGTTGCCTTCGGTGGCACCGTAGAACTCGAGGATCTCCGGGATCCTGAAACGGGTCTTGAAATCGTTCCACAGGTCCGGGCGCAGTCCGTTGCCGCACACCAGGCGGATGCGGTGCCGGGTCTCGTCCGGGTCGGGCGGGGCGTGGGTGAGATAGCGGCACAGTTCGCCGATGTACTGGAACATCGTGCAGTCGTAACGGACGATGTCGCTCCAGAACTCGCGCGCGGAGAACCTCTCGCGGATCGCCACGCAGCCGCCGTTGACCAGCACGGCGCCGGTGGCGAGCAGTCCGCCCGCGGTGTGGTACATCGGCAGGCAGTTGTACATGCGGTCGGTCGGTTTGGTGTCCATGGCGCCCGCGAAGGCGTGGCACGCCAGCATGACGCGGTAGTGATTGATGTTGGCCGCCTTCGGCAGCCCGGTGGTGCCGGACGTGTAGATGTAGAGCGCGCGGTCTTCGATCGTCAGGGCGGGCCGCTCGGCGGCGCTCAGCGGGCTGTCGTCGAGGCTCTCGATCGCGGTGTCGATGCGCGGGAATTCGAGGCCGGACCCGTGCGCCCAGATCGTGGCCGCGGACTTGATGAACGGCCGCGCGGTGGCGAAGGTGTCGGCCAGGTCGGCCGCCACGATGATGTGCTTCGGCGACACGATGTCGATGCAATGCGCCAGCGACGGGCCGACCAGGTTGGTGTTGAGCAGCGCGCAGACCCCGCCCGACCGGATGATGCCGTTCCAGATCGCCATGTATTCGGGCCGGTTCGGCATCAACAGACACACGACATCGCCCTTGGCGACGCCCTCGCGGTGCGCCCAGCGGGCGTAGCGGTTGGCCCGCGCGGCGAGCTGGCGGTAGCTGAGCTGCTCGCGGTCGGAAATCAGCGCGGGTGCATCGCCCCAGGTGTCCGCCAGGCTGTCGAGCACCGCCGGAAACACGTGCGTGGGATTTTTCGCGATGGAGGTCGTCATCTTCAGGGCGCGCAGGATGCCGCGCAGGAAGACGATGTCGTCACGAATATTGTCGATGAAGCTCATGCCGGCCGGTCCCGAGATCGGCGCACAGCATCGGGGAGTCGCTACGGCCTGACAAGCGATTCCGGATCGGCGCAATGCCGCGTGCTCTGGTGTGGCTTTGGTCTGGAAGCCCGCATGACGAACCCGCAGCAAGAATGATGCGGACGTCCGAACCGCCGCACTAGCGGGCGGTCCGCTTCTTGCTGACCTGCGTCTTCGGCTTGGGCCGCGGCAGCGGCACCGACACCGTTTGCGGCGCAGCATCGGGCATCGCGGTGAGCGGCTGCGGGCCGGTGCGCGCCGGTCCGGTGAAGCTCATCACCGCAGCATGCTCCGCGCCCGGGGGCATCCGGCGTTGCGTGGGCGGGGTGAAGCGTCCGGGAGGCGGTCCGAACGCGCCCGGCGGCGGCACCGAGATGGTGTTGGCGGCCGGCTGTGCGCCGCGGCTGGAGACATCGGCCGGCGCCGCGACGGCAGCGGACGGATCGGCCGAGGCGACCTGCCGTTCGGCCTTTGGATTCTTGGGACTCTTGCCGTCGAGCTTGTCGCGGATCCTGGCGATCATGGCATCCGCCGACTTCTTGCTCGGCCCGGTGTAAACGACGATCGGGTTCACCGGTCCCGGCGGGCCGATCAACTGCGAGGGCTTGATGTTCCCGGTGGGCGCGAGACTCGACAGCATGAACGCCATCGGGCTGCTCGGATCGGACTGGCCGTTGCCTGCCGACGGAGTGCTGTCGTCCTCGTCGGCGGATTCGGCGGCCGGCCGCTTGCGGTGCTTGCCGCACATTTCTTCACGGAGATCGGGCGGTGCGGCGCTGATCGGCTGCAGCGAGTCCACCGTGCCGAGCGACGGCGTGAGCCAGGACAGGGCGTTGCGGTTGAAGCCGCGCTCGAGCATGCCCGCCGCCTTGGCGCCACGCACCGGCGACGAGGGCGAACCCAGCACCACTGCAATCAGGCGGCGGCCGCCGCGCGATGCCGAAGCGACGAGGTTGAAACCGGACGCGCAGATGAAGCCGGTCTTGCCGCCGTCGGAGCCGGGATAGCGGCCGATCAGAGTGTTGTAGTTGCGCATCACGCGCTTGCCGAACTTGATTGCCGGGATGTTCCAGTAGAGTTCGTACTCGGGGAAGTCCTTCAGCAGGGCGCGGGCGAGGATCGCGAGGTCGCGCGCCGAGCTGATCTGGCCTTCGGCGGGCAGACCGTTGGGATTGACCCAGCTCGACTGCGTCATGCCGAGCCGCCGCGAGGTCTCGTTCATCTCGTCGGAGAATTTCTCGATCGATCCGGACACGCCCTCGGCGAGCACGAACGCGATGTCGTTTGCCGACTTCACCATCAGCATCTTCAGGGCGTTGTCGACGGTCAGCTTGGTGCCGGGCTTGAAGCCCATCTTGGACGGCGCCTGCGCCGCTGCGCGTGCCGACACGGTGATCAGGCTGTCGAGGCTGAGCCGGTTCTGCCTCACCGCGCTCAGCGTCACGTAGGTGGTCATCACCTTGGTGATCGACGCGGGGTACCACGGATAGGTGGCGTTCTCGGCGTACAGGACCTTGCCGCTGTCGGCCTCGATCAGCAACATCGATTCGGCCGAAGCGCGCGTCGCTGTGGTGGTAGTGAAGGCTGCAGCCGCGACGGCCGCAACAAGGAACGGATACCGGAGCGTCGACACAAAAGGCACTGGCACGGTCCGCTTTCTGAAATTCGGGCCCCGGAGCAGGATCGCCGCTCTTTGGGCAATTGTATCTAAACCGAAGGCGAAGCGGAACGCAAAGCCCGCGCGCCCCCTTGTGTTTTAATGGTTTATCTGCCCTCGGGCGTGGTAAATCCCAGAGGAAAGCGACCAAAATTCGACACAGGAGGCGCTCATGACGGGCTGCATCGTCGGCTGGTTCCATACGCCGTTCGGCAGGCTGGAGGGGCAGACCGTCGAGAGTCTGGTGGTGGACGCAGCCCGGGGCGCGCTGGCGGATGCCGGGATCGGTCCCGCCGAGGTCGACGAGATCGTCCTGGGGCATTTCAACGCCGGATTCTCCGCACAGGACTTCACCGCATCGCTGGTGTTGCAGGCCTCGCCCGAGCTTCGCTTCAAGCGTGCCACCCGGGTCGAGAACGCCTGTGCGACCGGCTCGGCGGCGGTGCATCAGGGGCTGCGTGCCATCGCCGCACGGTCGGCGCGCATCGTGCTGGTGGTCGGTGTCGAGCAGATGACCTCGACGCCGGGTCCCGAGATCGGGAAAAACCTGTTGAAGGCCTCATACGTCCGCGAGGAGGCGGATATCGAGGGCGGGTTCGCCGGCATCTTCGGCAAGATCGCCGGGGCGTACTTCCAGCGCTGGGGCGATCAGTCCGACGCGCTGGCGATGATCGCAGCAAAGAACCACAGCAACGGCGTCGGCAATCCGTACGCACAGTTCCGCAAGGACCTCGGCTACGACTTCTGCCGCAATGTCAGCGACAAGAATCCGTTCGTCGCGGGCCCGCTCAAGCGCACCGACTGCTCGCTGGTTTCCGATGGAGCCGCAGCTCTGGTGCTGGCCGATGTCGAGACGGCGTTGCGTCTCGGCAAGGCCATCGCATTCCGCTCGACCGCCCACGTGCAGGACTTCCTGCCCATGAGCCGGCGCGACATCCTCAAGTTCGAGGGCTGCTCGGAGGCGTGGAAGCGGGCGCTTGCCGATGCCGGCGTCTCGCTCGACGATCTGTCGCTGGTCGAAACCCACGACTGCTTCACCATCGCCGAACTGATCGAGTACGAGGCGATGGGGCTCACCGCCGAAGGGCAGGGCGCCCGCGCGATCCGGGAAGGCTGGACGCGGAAGGACGGCAGGCTGCCGGTCAATCCGTCCGGCGGGTTGAAGGCGAAGGGCCATCCGATCGGCGCCACCGGCGTTTCGATGCACACGCTATGCGCCATGCAACTGACGGGCAGCGCGGGCGGTATCCAGGTCAGGGATGCGAGCCTTGCCGGCATCTTCAACATGGGCGGCGCGGCCGTCGCCAACTACGTCAGCATTCTCGAGCGGATCAAGTAGGCCCATCCCGCGGACGGCGGCTCCGTCCCGCCGACGGGCCGCCGGTTACTCGGCGGCGTCGGTCGAGGCGACGTTGTCGCTTGCGGCGATCGCCTTCGGCTTGTCCTCGGCGAGGAATTGCGCCCGCGCCAATGCGGCAAACGCGCCATCCTGCCGGATCAGTTCGTCGAACGTGCCGGTTTCGATGACGCGGGCGTTCTGGAACACCAGGATGCGGGTGGCCTTGCGAATGGTGGACAGCCGGTGCGCGATCACGAAGGTGGTGCGGTCCTTCATCACCTCGTCGAGCGCCGCCTGCACCTTCGCCTCCGTGGTGGCGTCGAGCGCGCTGGTCGCCTCGTCGAGAATGAGGATCGGCGGATTCTTCAGGAGCGCGCGTGCGATCGAGACGCGCTGGCGCTCGCCGCCCGACAGCATGCGGCCGCGCTCGCCCACCGTGGCGTTCACGCCGTCGGGATTGCGGGCGATGAAGTCGGCCGCCTGGGCGCGCTCGGTGGCCTCGCGGATTTCCTCGTCGGTGGCGTCCGGCTTGCCGACCCGCAGGTTCTCGGAGATCGAGCGATTCAGCAGCAGCACCTCCTGGAACACCACGCCGATGTTTCGCCGCAGCGCGGCGAGCTTGATCGAGCGGATATCCATGCCGTCGATCTTCACGCTGCCCGATTGCGGGTCGAACACGCGGTGCAGCAGCGCGAGCGCGGTCGACTTGCCTGCCCCGGTCGGACCGACCAGCGCGATCGTCTCGCCCGGCAACGCGGTGAAGGTGAGGTCGGTCACCGCGGGCCGCTTGCCGTCGTAGGAGTACGTCACGTCCTTGAACTCGACCAGGCCGCGCACCCGGCCCGGGTCGACCGAGGAAGGCTGGTCGCGCACCGTCGGCTCGGTGTCGAACACGTCGAAGAATTCCTTCAGGCGCGGCGCGTCCATGAAGATGCGGTTGGCGAACCCGACCGCCTGCTCGAGCCGCTGCACCAGCATGCCGGCGAAACTGGTGAAGGTGACGATCTCGCCGATCGTGGTCAGCCCGCGCATGTAGAGCGCGATGCCGACCACGAAGATCGCGAGCATGGTCAGCGTGGTCGCCGCCTGGGTCAGCACCGCGGCCAGCGCCCACCACGACAGCACCGGCATCTGCGCGCCGAGCAGCTTGGCCACCACGTTCTTCACGCCGGTGACCTCGGCCTCGATGCGCGAGTAGCTCTGCACCAACGCGACGTTGCCGAGCGCGTCGGTGGTGCGCTCGGCGAGCGCCGTGTAATGGCTTTCGACGGCGGTCTGTCCGGCCTCGGCCTTGCGGATCACCACCGCGATGAGGACTGCGAACACGACGCAAAGCACGATCAGCAGGATGGCAAGCCGCCAGTTCAGGAACAGCGACAGCGGCAGCAGCACCAGCAGCGACACCAGCGCGGCGAGGTGGTCGCGGAAGAAGCCGAGCCAGAGCCACCACAGCGAGTCGGTGCCGGTGATCATGACCTTGGTCAGGCGGCCGGTGTGGGTACCGCCGTGATAGCTGAGCGGCAACTGCAGCAGGTGCTCGAAATAGTCGGTCATCACCGCATGGCGGCGGCGATGCGACAGCCGGTCGGCGTTCAGCGCGATCAGCGCGCCCGATACGATGGTGAAAAGACCGAACCCCATCCACGCGCCGAGCAAAGTGGCGAGATCGGTCCAGGATGGTGGGATATTTTTCGCCTGCGCCGAGGCCAGCGCGTCGATGATGCGTCCGAACAGCACCGGTTCGGCGAACTGCGCGCCGGCCAGCAGCACGTTGGCGATCGCCAGCGTCCATCCGAGCCGGGCTTCGGGGCCGAGCAGGGTGAGGGTGCGGATATAGAGCCGCAGCAGTTTCATGGCACCGGCGTCAAATTCGGGTGTCGTTCATTTCGGATTGCGAAACCGGCGACGTCCGCGCTGCGCGGAGTGCCCACACTAACATGGTTTTGCCATATCGCGCCGATTCTATGCCTGTGCCGTCGGAACCCGATCTGGGGCAATTCCAGTGAATTTCACATCGGCTGTTTGATAAATTCCAATGATCGAATATGATTAGACATTCGCATTAAGTCTTGTCGATGACGAACATTCCCACCGAACTGCTGAGGACACTGGTTGCTGTCGTCGACTTGCGCAGCTTCACCAAGGCTGCGCAGTCCCTCGGGGTGACACAGCCGGCCGTAAGCGCACAGATCAAGCGGCTGCAGACCCTTCTTGGCACCGAACTCCTCGACAAGAGCGCGCCCGGCGTCACGCTGACCCCGGCCGGCGAACTGGTGGTCAACTACGCGCGACGGCTGCTTTCGATCAACGACCAGATTCTCGACTTCGCGGCGCCGCGTCCGGCGTCGCAGACCTTGCGGATCGGCGCCACCGGCGACTTCACCGCGGCAAACATTTCCCGCGGACTCGCCTGCTACCGTGCGCGTCATCCGCGCCAGCGGTTCATCGTGCAGACCGGCATGATGGACGAACTGCAGCGCGAGCTGCGCGACGGCAATCTGGACGTCCTGGTGGGAGTGTCGACGACCGGACCGGCGTTCGAGCCGCGGCATGGCTGGACCGAGGATCTGGTCTGGATACGCGGCGCGACGCTGAAGCTCGACGAAGCCGGTACGGTGCCGCTGGTTTCCTACGGCGAGGAATGTCCGTTCACCCGCGGCATGATCGCCGCGCTCAACACCATCAGCCGCGACGCCGAACTGGTGGTGATGACCTCCGGGATCGCCGGACTGGGCGCGGCGGTGGCCTCCGGTGTCGGACTGTCCGCGCTGCCGCGCAATTGCGCCGGTCTGCCGGATGTCACGATCTGGGAGGACGCGCCGCTGCCCAGGCTGCCGGAGATTTTTTGCGGCATCTACGTCAGGCAGGGCAGCGACCCGGCGGACCGCGACCATCTCGCCGATACGCTGTCGCAGGCGCTCCGCCTGCGCACGCGCGTCACCGGCGAACCGCTGGAGCACCCGATGCCGAAGGCAACGGCCGGCTGAGACGCGGCCTCAGTTCTGCGCGAAGCCCGAACGCTGCGCCCAGCCGGTCATGCGGTTTTCCAGCACGGCCATCAGCCAGTACATGACGATGCCCTCCACCGCCAGCGCGATCAGGCCGGCGAAGATCAGCGGCACCTGGAACTGCGCCTGCGCCTGCAGCATCAGGTTGCCGATGCCGTTGTTCGACGCCACGCTTTCGGAGATCACCGTGCCGACAAAGGCGAGCGTGATGGCGACCTTCAGCGAGCCGAAGAAGTAGGGAAGCGTGCGCGGGATGCCGACCTTGCGCATGATGTCGAGCTTGGAGGCGCCGAGCGCCTTGAGCACGTCCTCCAGCTCCGGCTCGATGGTGGCAAGCCCGGTGGCGACGTTCACGACGATGGGAAAGAACGAGATCAGGAACGCGGTCAGCACCGCCGGCGTAAAGCCGATGCCGAACCAGAGCACCAGGATCGGCACCACCGCCACTTTGGGGATGGCGTTGAAGCCGATCATGAGAGGATAGAGCCCGGCGTAGATGGCGCGCGACCAGCCGACCAGAAGCCCGAGCGCGAGGCCGAAGGCCACGGCCAGCGCGAAGCCGATCATCGTGGTCGCCAGCGTGAACATCGAGTTGCGGTAGATCGGGCCCCAGTATTCGTAAAACGTCCAGGCGATGGCGGAGGGCGGCGGCAGGAAGAACACCGGAATCCGGAACAGGTGGACCGCCGCCTCCCAGAGGACGAACATCGCCACCGTGTAGAGCCAGGGCGCGAGCGTGACCGATAGCGAGCGGCCCTTCACTGTCGCGCCCTCACGATGTGGCTGCGCAGCTCGTGGACGATGTCCTGGAATTCCGGCGTGAAGGTGATTTCCAGGTCGCGCGGCCGCGGCAGATCGATCGGCCGTTCGACCAGGATGCGGCCGGGCCGCTGCGACATGACGAACACGCGGTCGGCGAGGAACACCGCCTCGCGCAGGTCGTGCGTCACGAGGCAGACGGTGATCCGGCGCGCCGCCTGCAGGTCGCGGAT
>CAZGSW010000063.1:0-20047 GCA_964528635.1 uncultured Rhodoplanes sp.
TGCCGGTGTCGAAACCCTTCTTCTCGGCGGTCTCAAGCGCGGCCTGTGACGTGCCCATGCGCTTGCACTCGGCGATGAACCCGGCGAGCGCGGGATTCTTCGCGGCGGCCGCGGTGGCGAGCGGATGGTCCGGCGCGATCGCCATGAACTTGGCGCCGAACAGCGTGTCCGGCCGCGTGGTGAAGATTTCCAGTTCATCCTCGCCGCCCGGCGTCGTCGCAGCATCGAGCATGAAACGGATCAGCAGGCCTTCCGACCGGCCGATCCAGTTCTTCTGCATGATGCGGACCTTCTCCGGCCAGCGCTCCAGCGTATCGAGCGCGTCGAGCAGCTCCCCGGCGTAGTCGCTGATCTTGAACACCCACTGCGCCATGTCGCGCTGCTCGACCACGGCGCCGGAACGCCAGCCGCGGCCGTCGATCACCTGCTCGTTGGCGAGCACGGTCTGATCCACCGGGTCCCAGTTCACCTTGCGCTTCTCGCGCTCGACCAGCCCCGCCTTGAGGAAGTCGAGGAACATCTTCTGCTGGTGCTTGTAGTAGCTCGGATCGCAGGTCGCGATCTCGCGCGCCCAGTCGAGCGACAGCCCCATCGACTGGAGCTGCTTCTTCATGGTGGCGATGTTCTCGTAGGTCCACGCCTTGGGGTGGATCTTGCGCTCGATCGCGGCGTTTTCGGCCGGCATGCCGAACGCGTCCCAGCCCATCGGGTGCAGCACCGCGTGTCCCGTCGCGCGCTTGTAGCGGGCCACCACGTCGCCCATCGTGTAGTTGCGGACGTGACCCATGTGGATGCGCCCGGATGGGTACGGGAACATCTCCAGCACGTAGTATTTCGGACGCGAGTCGTCGTTGCGGGTCTTGAAGATGTCCCGCTCGTCCCAGGTCTTCTGCCAGCGGGCTTCCGCCTCGCGGGGGTTGTAGCGTTCCGGACGCATTGATCGGCTTCGTTCAGGGGTTCGAATTCGGGCGGACTAGGCCACGGAAAGCGCGATTTGGTCAACATTTCGCGGCCTCCCGACGGCTTAACGATGTTCCCCAAATCGCGTTGGCCTCGACCCGTCGTCCGGTAGATTTGCCGGTGCGGCGGAGAAGGAGACTTATGATTGCCAGGATTCCTCGCGCCGCCCTGATCGCAGCCGCCCTGATGGCATGGCCGGCGGCCGTTTCCGCCCAGTCCGACGACTGGACTGCGTGTGCGGCAGGTTCCGGCCCGGCGGCGATGACCGCTTGCGACCGCGTGATCGGCTCGGCCGGTCTGACCGGGCGCGCCCTGGCCGCGGCCTACAGCAACCGGGCCGCCGAATGGACCACCAGGGGCGACAATGCGCGGGCTCTCGCCGACCTCGAAAAGGCGATCGAACACGATCCGGGTCAGGCCGCCGCTCACTTCAATCGCGGGCTGCTGCTGGCGGCGAAAAAGAACTTCGACGGCGCCATTGCCGATTTTGACAAGTCCATCGAACTCGACGGCAAGCTCGCGTCGGCCTACGGCAACCGCGGGCTCGCGAAATTCAACAAGGGCGACCATGAGGGCGCGCTGGCCGATTACGGCGCCGCTCTCCGCCTTGCGTCCGATCCTGTGACCCTGAACAACCGCGGCAATGCCTATGCCAGCCGCGGCGACTTCGTCCGCGCACTCGCGGACTTCGACCAGGCCATTGCGCTCGATCCGAAGGATGCCGTCGCGCTCTACAACCGCGGCAATGCGCATTTCGCCAAGGGCGAGCCGGACCGCGCCATCCGCGACTACGATCGCGCGCTGGCCGCCGATCCGCACTATCAGGATGCGCTGGTCAATCGCGGCATCGCTTACGAGCGAAAGGGGCAGATCGATCGCGCCATGATCGACTACAACGAGGCCGTCCGGCTCGATCCCCGTGACGCGATGGCGTTCAACAACCGCGGTAACGCCTGGCTCAAGAAGGGCCAGCCGATGCGCGCGCTCGCGGACTTCGATCGGGCGGTCAGGCTCGACCCCGGCTACGTCGTCGCCTACTTCAGCCGCGCGCTTGCGAACGAGCACCGCCGGCAATACGCCGCCGCGATCGAGGACTACAATCGGGTTACGAAGTTGCAGCCGGCCAATGCATCGGCCTGGAACAGCCGCTGCTGGACCCGCGCCGTGATCGGTGAGTTGCAGGCGGCGCTTGCCGATTGCAACGAGGCGCTGCGGCTGCGGCCGGACTTTATCTATGCGCTCGACAGCCGCGCTTTCGTGCATCTCAAGGCCGGACGCTACAAGCAGGCCATCGCCGATTACGACGCGGCGCTGCAGCTTGAGCCGAAGAAATACGCTTCACTCTATGGCCGCGGCATCGCCAGGCGCCGCAGCAACGACGCGGCTGGTGGCGACCAGGACATCGCCGCCGCGCGTGCGATCAAGGCAGACGTCGCGACGACGTTCGCGCGCTACGGCATCACGCCGCCGAAGTTCGAGCCGGTGGCGCAGCGCGGAGCCGAGCGCGCCGCCCAGCGCTGATCGCTTGCAGCGGCACGCTTGCGGCTTGGTTTCGTGGCCGCGGCGACTGATGTAGTCTGCGCGGCATGACCGCTGTTGCCGATCGAACCGGATTGTCCGCCGTCCGCGCCGGGATCGACCGCGCCTGTGCTGAAGCCGGGCGCGACCCGGCCGGCGTCACGCTGGTGGCGGTGGCGAAGACCTTCGGGCCCGAGGCAATCGAGCCGGTGATCCTGGCCGGGCAGCGCGTGTTCGGCGAGAACCGCGTTCAGGAGGCCAAGGGCAAGTGGCCCGGGTTGATGGCGTCGCATCCCGGCATCGAACTGCACATGATCGGACCGCTGCAGTCCAACAAGGTCAGGGAAGCGGTCGCGCTGTTCGATGCGATCCATTCGGTCGACCGGCCGAGCCTGTGCGAGGCTCTGGCGAAGGAACTGGCGAGAACGGCGCGCCGGCCGTTGCTGTTTGTCGAGATCAACACCGGAGCGGAGTCGCAGAAGGCGGGCGTGCTGCCGCAGGACGCCGATGCGTTCCTGGCGCGTTGCCGCAGCGAGTATGGCCTCGCCATATCGGGTCTGATGTGCATTCCGCCCCACGAGGAGGCGCCGGCACCGCATTTTGCGCTGACGGCAAAGATCGCGCGCCGCAATAACCTGAAGCTGCTGTCGATGGGAATGAGCGCGGATTTTCCCGCCGCCATCGCCATGGGTGCGACCCATGTGCGGGTCGGCACCGCGATTTTCGGACAGCGATAATGGCTAGCGCCAGCGGGTCGACGCCTGCCCCGGCGGCGGAGCGGGTGGGTCGGCGCTGATCGGCTTGCGCAGGATGCTGGGGCGTTGCGGATCGGCGGCGGGCCGCGCCACCGGGGCCGGATCGTAGGCCGGGCGCTGCTCGTGACCGGCGGCGCCGAGCGGCGGCGGCGCAGGCGCCGCCGTGGGCTCATGCCAGGAGCCAAGTTCACCGTCGTCGTCGAACGCGTTTTTGTGGCTCATGGTCGATGCACGCCAGCGATCGATCACGGATGCGATCAGATCGCGGTCCGCACTCATGCCCGACGCGACGCGGGTGTTGCCGCCGGCTTCGCTCATCGGGCGCAGATGCGGCGGCACGTCGCGGAACTTCATTCGGGTCGGCAAAGCCACGCCGGCGCCGAACGCGAACACCTCGGCGGTGCCGAGCGAGGGGATGAACGTCAGAAGATTGGCGGCGGCGTCGGACACGGCAGAGCGGATCAGCACCTGGTCGCGATCGTTCGACAGCCGCATCACGAACAGCGTGTTGCACTGGGAGATGATCGTCGGATCGATCTCGGCGGGCCGCTGCGTCACCAGCCCGAGGAACACACCGTATTTGCGGCCTTCCTTGGCGATGCGCGACAGCGCGCGGCGGGTGGGGCCGAACCCGATCTTGGAGTCTGCCGGCGCGTAGCGGTGCGCCTCCTCGCAGACGAACAGCAACGGCGAGGCGCCGTCGCTCCACAGTCCGAAGTCGAACGCCATGCGGGACAGCACCGACACCACGGAGTCGACCACCTCGGCCGGGAAGCCGGCGAGCTGCATGATCGTCATCGGCTTGCCGTTCGCCGGGATGCGGAACAGATGGCTCAGCACGTCGACCATCGTATCGCCGCCCACGGTGGCATTCTCGAACATGAATCCGTAGCGCGGGTGATTGCGGAACGTCTGGATGCGCTGCAGCAGCTTGTTGTAGATCGTGGTGCGTGAGCGGTTCTCGAGCTTGCCCATGCGCTCGTCGATCAGCGCAGTGAGATCCTCGATCCGGTACGGCACCGGCGTATCCACGCCGTATCCGGAGCTGCGCGGATCCCGCCGCTTGGCCAGTTGCCGGTCGGTCGAGCCGCCCTTGTACTGTCCGTACACCGCTTTCGCGATCGGAATGACCTCGGAGAGGATTTCCACCTCCTCGTCGATCCCGGGCCGGCCGCCGAAGAACGCGTCGACGGTTTCCTCGAAGTTGAACAGCCAGAACGGCAGACGCAGGTTGCGCGGAGTCAGCACCTGCGACTTGTCGCCGAAGCAGCGGCCGTATTCGTTGTGCGGATCGATCAGGAAGATGCGCAGCTCGGGCTGCTCTTCGAGAATCTTGGAAAGGATGATCGCGACGCCGTTCGACTTGCCGACGCCGGTCGTGCCGAGCACGGCGAAGTGCTTGCTGACCAGGTTGGCGATGTCGATCTGCGCCGGAATGGAATGATCCTGCTGCAATACGCCGATCGGCGCGGTGCGGCTCTCGCCGCCGTAGATGACGCGCAGCTCGCGATCGGTCATCAGCATCGCGGGCTCGCCGATCACCGGATATTCGGTCACGCCGCGCTGGAAGTAGGCCGCGCCACCTCTGGATTTGATCTCGCCGACCAGGTCGAGCCGCGCCGTGCTGCGGCAGTTGTTGTCCTGGTCGCGAGGCGGCCGCTCCGCGATCTCGGTGATCATGCCGACAATCACCGAGCTGCTGCTCAGGATGCCGAGGAACCGGCCAACCGTCGCCTTGGCGGAATCCAGCGCGGTGGCGTTGGGGCTGAGCCCCACTGTGACCTGGGCGCCGCTGACCGCGTGAACCCGTCCGATCACGTTCCTGTTGGCCGTTGCCGCGGCCGCAGCCGGAGGCATCGGCTGCGCCGCGGTTGGCGCCGGCTGCGGGGCGGCTGCAGGCCTCGGCGCGGGCGGCGCATCCGGTGCGACAGCCGGCTGCGAGGGGGCGCCCAGCGGCGCGGCTGCGGCTGCGCCGGCGAACGGTTGCCGCAGCGGCAGGGCGGAATGTGGTCGGGGAAACGTCGAGTCCATCGCCACTCCAGGCGTAATTGAGAGCTTGCCGGGTGACGGCAGCCCTGTTTGTAACCGGTCAACGCTGGAGATTTTGTTAAGCAGCCAGGTCGCAGTTTCCACATTTCGCTGCGGACAGCGGCGCGCAATCCTTGTCACCCGATCACGATGCGGGTCCGGGATCCGAGCCGCGCCAGAAGGCGTTGCAGAGTACGCGCCTCCAGCGCAACGCAACCGGCGGTTGCGTAAAACCTTGGCCGGGCGACATGGATGAACACGGCGCTGCCGCGTCCGGCCACCCGGGGCCGGGTGTTGTGGTTGATCTCGATGATCAGGTCGTAGAGGCCATCGCTCCGCCACAGCCGGTCGGCGGTGCTGTTTTCCGGCACCCGGACCGGCCGATTGTAGCGGCGATCCCGCGGGTCCTCGCACCAGCCGTCGTCCGGCCGGATGCGGCGCACCGGCAGTCCAGTCTGCGGCCGGGGCATGCGATCGGCTCGCCACCACAGGCGTCGGAGCACAAATGTGCCGCGCGGGGTACCGCCGTCGCCTTCGCGCTTGTTGGCCCTGATGCCGCCGCGGCCGAGCGCCACCGGGATTGCCAGATGGCCGGCCACCAGCCATCCCCGGGTCGGGTGTCCAGGCTTCGCCCTGACCTTAAGTGCCGCCATGGACATGGTTTTCATGCGCTTCAAGCCGCTTGCTCTTTGGCCCGCGAATGTTCTACTCCGGCCCGAGCCGCGGGCTCAGCCCCGGGGCAGGGGGCCTTGGGAATCTAATGGCCAACAGCCGAAAAATCCTGATCGTCGACGACGACAATGAGCTTCGGGCCGGGCTGGTGGAGCAGCTTGCCCTGCACGACGAGTTCGAGGCGCTGGCGGTCGACAGCGGCGCCAAGGGCGTTCAGGAGGCCAGGACCACCCAGGCCGACCTGGTCATCATGGACGTCGGCCTGCCCGATATCGACGGCCGGGAGGCGGTCCGGATTCTGCGCAAGAGCGGCTTCAAGGCGCCGATCATCATGCTGACCGGCCACGACACCGATTCGGATACCATCCTTGGCCTGGAGTCCGGCGCAAACGACTACATCACCAAGCCGTTCCGGTTTGCCGTCCTGCTGGCGCGGATCCGCGCGCAGCTTCGCCAGCACGAGGCGAGCGAAGACGCGGTTTTCACCATCGGCCCCTACACTTTTCGCCCGAGTTCGAAGGTTCTGATCAACGCCAAGGGCGGCAAGGTCCGGCTCACCGAGAAGGAGACCGCGATCCTGCGCTATCTCTATCGGGCCGGTCAGAAACCGGTGTCGCGGGAAACCTTGCTGCAAGAGGTCTGGGGCTACAACTCGGGCGTGACGACGCACACGCTTGAGACGCACGTTTACCGGCTGCGGCAGAAGGTCGAGAAGGACGCTGCCAATCCGGCGATCCTGGTGACGGACGCGGGCGGCTACAAGCTGGTGCCTTGAAGGCTGGCGAAAGACTCTGAGTGAGCATCGAGGACGACATCGCATTTCTCGAGCGTGTGCCGACGCTTCGCCTGCTCGGACGCACGGCGCTGCGCATTCTCGCGATCGGCGCCGAGAGCCGCTACGTGCATGACGGCGAAGCGCTGTTTCACGCCGGGGAGCCCGCCGACTCCGGCTATGTCGTGCAGGAAGGCTCGTTCGAGCTTCGTCCGTCGGGGCCGGGCGCAGCCGACGTGATCGCCGGACCCGGCACGCTGCTGGGCGAGCTGGCGCTGCTCGCCGAAACCGCGCGGCCCGCCACGGCGGTGGCGCGCGAGCCGTCGACGGTGATCCGGATTTCGCGCAGCCTGTTCCTGAAGATGCTGGAAGGCTATCCGGACGCCGCGCAGACGTTGCGCGAGCAGATCGTGGCGCGCATGAACGAGTCCTTGCAGGACATGAGCACCATCAGATCGTTGCTGATCGACGGCGAGAAGCGCCAGTCCTGACTACACGTCGAGCGTGGCCGTCACCGGCACATGGTCGGACGGCCGGATCCATCCCCGCGCGTCCTTTGTCACGCTGATATTCGCAAGACGATCGCCGAGCGCCGGTGTGACCCAGATGTGATCCAGCCTGCGACCCTTGTCCGCCGCCATCCAGTCGGGCGAGCGGTAGCTCCACCATGTGAACAGCTTTTCCGGCTCTCGGACGAACATGCGCGCGGCATCGATCCAGCCGCCGGCCCTCTGCGCCGCGACGAGCTTCTCGCATTCGATCGGCGTGTGAGACACGACCTTGAGCAGCGCCTTGTGACTCCAGACGTCGCACTCCAGCGGTGCCACGTTGAGGTCGCCGACCACGATGGAGCGTTCGTTCCGCTCCGGGAGCATGTGCGGGCATTGCCGCATCTCGTCGAGAAACGACAGCTTGTGCGCGAACTTCGGATTGATGGAAGGGTCGGGCTCGTCTCCGCCCGCCGGCACGTAGTAATTGTGCACCGTCAGCGGGTCGCGAAGCCCGGCGCGCTCGCCGAACGTGACGCCGATATGGCGCGAATCGATCTTGCCGCAATAGTCCTTGCGGCTTTGGGTCTCGAACGGCAATCGCGAAATCACGCTGACGCCATGATAGCCCTTCTGGCCGTTCAGCGCGAAATGCTCATAGCCGAGCCGTCGCAGCCGCTTGAGCGGGAAGGCGTCGTTGGGGCACTTGGTTTCCTGCAGGCACAGCACGTCCGGCCGCACCGCCTTGATGAACTTTGCGACGAGATCGATGCGGAGCCGGACGGAGTTGATGTTCCAGGTCGTGATCTTGAGCTGCATACCGCCACACACTCGATGTCATGCCCGTGAAAGCGGGCATCCAGCCCATGCGCTTGCCGCATGTAATACTGGATCGCCTCTTCGCGGGCGATGACATCGAATATAGGACAGATCGCCGTTTAGAGAAGCGTGGCGGGCGCTACTGGATCTGCCGCGTGTAGTCGATCCGGAACAGGGTTGGATCGGGGCGCCGGGTGTTGTCGAGATTGTAGATCGCGATGGTGGTGTCGTAGCCCTGCGGATCGGTGACGGTCCACTGCTTGAGCTGCAGATCCTTGGCGGCGAACATCAGCATCAGCTTGTGGGTGCCGGCAAGGATCTGCCGCTCCTCGATCACCACGGTGACGAACACGTCGTCGGCGTACACGCCCACCACGTTGGTGTCGCGCATCAGATTGAGCTGGTCGGCAAGCAGAAAACGCAAGGGAGTCTGCGACAGCGGATAGAGATCCTGCGTGGCGAGCTTGCGGTCGCGCACCACCACCGAGGAGCCGTCGGAAATCAGCTCGATCGGTGAGGGTGGATTGTAGTCGAAGCGGACGCGGCCGGGCTTCTGCAGATAGAAGTCGCCCTCGGACTTGCTGCCGTCCGGACCGATCTGCACGAAGTTGCCCGACAGAACGCGGATGCTCATCAGGTAGGCACTGACGCGGTCCACCAGCTCGCGCTGCTTTGCATCGAAGGCGGTGGTCTGCCCGGATCCGAAATTGAAGAACGAAGGCGGCTTGATCACCTGCGACAGCGGCGGTGTCTGCGCCTGCGGCCGCGCCTCGGGCGCGAGCTTCATCGGGTTGGACGGCCGCGGCTGGGTTCCCGCAGCGCCGGACTTGGGGAATGGCGCCGGCACCGGCAGCGGCACGCTCTGCGCCACGGCCGGGGCGGCCAGGATCAGGCTGCCCAGCAACGCCGCAACGCGAAAGGTTGGCCACGCCATTTGGTGCTCCGCTTCAATCTCCAAAATATCCCCGTCCAGCCCGGTTAGTGAGGGGCTGTGGCGATTTCGCGGCCCGTCCGGACCGCCGCACCCGACTGCACGCTACTGGTATTTGTCGTGTTCTTCGGTCCCCACCAGGATTTCCCGTTTCCCGGCGTGGTTGGCCTGCCCGACGATGCCCTCCTGCTCCATCCGTTCCATGATGGAGGCCGCGCGATTGTAGCCGATCTGCAGGCGGCGCTGGATGTAGCTGGTCGAAGCCTTCTTGTCGCGGGTCACGATCTGGACGGCCTGCTGGTAAAGGTCGGTGGCGTCGCCCGCCTGTCCCATGCCGGTGGCGTCGAACACCGCTTCGCCGTCCTCGCCCTCCTCCTCGAGGCTTGCGGTCACCGCCTCGAGATATTGCGGAGTGCCCTGCGACTTGAGGTGATTGACGATCTTCTCGACCTCCTCGTCCGAGCAGAACGGGCCGTGGACGCGGCTGATGCGGCCGCCGCCGGCCATGTAGAGCATGTCGCCCTGGCCGAGCAGTTGCTCGGCGCCCTGCTCGCCGAGGATGGTGCGGCTGTCGATCTTGGAGGTGACCTGGAAGGAGATCCGGGTGGGGAAGTTCGCCTTGATGGTGCCGGTGATGACGTCGACCGACGGACGCTGGGTGGCGAGGATGACGTGCAGGCCGGCGGCGCGCGCCATCTGCGCGAGGCGCTGCACCGCGCCTTCGATGTCCTTGCCGGCCACCATCATCAGGTCCGCCATCTCGTCGACCACGATCACGATGTAGGGCAGCGCCTCGAGGTCGAGCTCCTCCTTCTCGTAGATCGCCTCGCCGGATTCCTTGTCGTACCCGGTGTGCACGGAGCGCGACAGCCCCTCGCCCTTCGCCTTCGCATCGGCAAGCCGCGCGTTGTAGCCGTCGATGTTGCGCACGCCGAGCTTGGACATCTTCTTGTAGCGCTCTTCCATCTCTCGCACCGCCCACTTGAGCGCCACCACCGCCTTCTTGGGATCGGTGACGACGGGCGTCAGCAGGTGCGGGATGTGGTCGTACACCGACAGTTCGAGCATCTTCGGGTCGACCATGATGAGCCGGCACTGTTCGGGGGTGAGCCGGTACAGCAGGCTCAGGATCATGGTGTTGATGGCGACCGACTTGCCGGAGCCGGTGGTGCCGGCGATCAGCAGGTGCGGCATGCGCGCCAGATCGACCACGACGGGTTCGCCGCCGATTGTCTTGCCGAGGCAGAGCGGCAGCTTGGCCTGCGATTCGGTGTAGTCGTTCGACGACAGCATCTCGCGGAAGTACACCTTCTCGCGCCGCTCGTTGGGCAGCTCGATGCCGATGGCGTTGCGTCCCGACACCACGGCGACACGGGCCGAGAGCGCGCTCATCGAACGGGCAATATCGTCGGCGAGGCCGATCACGCGCGACGACTTGATGCCGGGCGCCGGCTCGAGTTCGTACAGCGTGACCACCGGGCCGGGGCGGGCGTTGATGATCTCGCCGCGCACGCCGAAGTCCTGCAGCACCTTCTCCAGCGAGGTCGCGTTCTCCTGGATCGATTCCTGGCTCGGCGCGAAGCGGTCGATCGCGCGGGGAGCGGCGAGCAGATTGAGTGACGGCAACTGGTAGCCGCCGCCCTTCTTGGATGTGCGGGGCTTCGCGGCCCGGCGCTTCGCCGGCGCGGGTGCGGCTTCCGCCTCCGGCTCCTCGTCCATGTCTTCCGTGTCGTCGAATTCGGCGACGGCCGGCTCGCGGCGCGGGCGCTCGTCGAACGTCGGCGCGATGCGGTCGCGTTGCGAAACCGAAGGAGTCGGCGCCTGCCGCACCGGCATGTCCGGGTCGAGCCGGCGTGCGATCATGCGTGCGATGCGCGCACGCAGGCTGAGAAATGCGTGCACGAGCAGGCCGAGCGAGACCGCGGTGCGCTCCTCTTCGTCATCGACCGGTCCGGCCGCCTTGCGGGCCCAGCGTTCGTCGATCGGCTCCGGTGCGGCGCTGCGCCAGCCGAAGCCGGCGGCGACGACGATGGCAAAAAGCGAAGCGATGCCGAAGATCACGCCGAACACGGTGAGATGGAAACCGGTCATCGGGCCGAAGAAGTATGCCGGCACGCCGACCACGGCGTCGCCGATCACGCCGCCGAGCCCGCTGGGCAGCGGCCATTTCGGGCTGTTCGGCAGACACGACGCAAAGCCGGACGCGAGCACCGTGCCGCCGAGCCAGAGCAGCAGGCGCTGCCACTCACGGTCGAACTCGCGATGGGACGCGATGCGCCAGCCCCAGATCGCGATCGGCAGCAGCAGGACGGTGGAAGCGATGCCGAACAGTTGCATCAGCAGATCGGCGCCGATCGCGCCGGGCGCGCCCAGCAGATTCTGTACGGGTGCGTCGGTGGCGTGGCTGAACGAAGGATCCTGCACCGACCACGAGGCCAGCGCGCATCCCACCACGACCGCCAGCGTAATCAGCGCGATGCCACCGAACTCGCGGAAGCGGCGCCGCAGCATCGCCCGCAGTTCGTCGGACCAGACCGAGACGTCGATGGTTCGTGAAGATGCTGCCATGAGCCGTTCCGTTCGCCGTTCCGTTCTGGCCAAGCGCCCCTAGCCGAGCACCGTGACGAGGCGATGCAATGCCTCGGCGGTGGTTTCCTTGTCGTGAACCAGCGCGACGCGGATATAGCCGGTGCCGGGATTGCGTCCGTCCGCTCCGTCCCGCGCGAGGTAGTGACCGGGAATGACGCGCAGGCCCCCGTCGCGCCAGAGTTTCGCAGTCACCTCTTCATCGCTGCCCCTGGCGCTGACGTCGAGCCAGAGGAAGAATCCGCCGGCCGGCCGGTCATGGCCGTAGCGGTCGCCGACGATCTGGTCGGCAAGGTCGAACTTGGCAACGTAGAGATTGCGGTTGCCGATCACGTGGGTTTCGTCGCCATAGGCGGCGACCGCCACCTCCTGCAGCGGCACCGGCACCTGCGGCGCCGCGATATTCCGCAGTTCGACGAAACGGGTGAGGAAGCGCCGGTCGCCGGCGGCAAAGCCGACCCGCAGGCCGGGCAGGTTCGAACGCTTCGACAGCGAGTGGAACACCACCACGTTGTCGAAATTGTCGCCGGACACTTCCAGCATGCCGCGCGGCGGCTTGTCGTTCAGATAGATCTCGCAATAGCACTCGTCGGCGAACACCAGGAAACCGTGGCGCCGCGCCATTTCGGCCAGCCGCTTCAGGTAGGCGAAATCGGCCACCGCACCCTGCGGGTTGGACGGCGACGCCAGATAGAACACCACGGTGCGCGCCAGCAGGTCCTCGCCGATGGCGTCGAGGTCGGGCAGGAAGCCGGTCTCCCGCGTCGTCGGCAGGTACACGGGCTCGCAGCCCGCCGCCGCGGCGCCCGCCGAATAGGCGGCGTAGAACGGATTCGGGATCAGGATGGCCGGCGCTCCGGCGCGCTCGCCGACGTAGCGCTTGGCGGCGATGGCACCGAGAAACAGCCCTTCGCGGGTGCCGTTGAGCACGATGGTCTCGTGCTCCGGATCGAGCGGGCGGGGAAGCGCGTAGCGGCGGCCCAGCCAGTCCGCGGCGGCCTTGCGGAAGCGCTCGGTGCCCTTGTTGGCGGGATAGCGGCCGAAATCGTTGAGATGCGCGGCCAGCACCGAGCCGACGAACGGCGGGATCGGATGCTGCGGCTCGCCGACCGAAAGGTTGATCGCGGGCCTGCCCGGTTTGATGTCGGCCAGCAGCTCGTGCAGCCGCACGAACGGGGACCGGCCTTCGGCCTTCGGCGGGGCAATTGTGGCTGCGGGCGATGCGGTGACCATGGACGAATGACCGGGCGGCGGAGGACCCACCGCGAGCTCAGCCGCACCTTAGAGGTCGCGAGGTTAAGACCCGATTAACCATCGCCGCGCTGCCGCGCCAGTCCTGAAAAGGAGAGGGGCCCCGGTCTTGCGACCGGAGCCCCTCAACGGACAGGGCGGTGCCGGGTTCCGCCCCAACCGTATCCGCTTACATGTTGTAGGCGCGCTCGCCGTGATCGTTGAGGTCGAGGCCTTCGCGCTCCGCCTCCGGGGCGACCCGCAGGCCGACAATCACGTCGACGATCTTGAACAGGATGGCCGAGATGACGCCGCACCAGACGATCGCGATGACGACGGCGACCAGCTGCTTCCAGACCTGTCCAACCATGCTGTAGTCGTCGACGCCAACGCCGCCGAGCGCCGCGCTGACGAAGATGCCGGTCCCGATCGAACCGACGATACCGGCGACCGCATGGACGCCGAACACGTCGGCGGTGTCATCGTAACCAAGCGCATTCTTCACCGTGGTGCAGAAGAAGAACGACACCACGCCGCCGACTGCGCCGAGCACGATCGCGCCGATCGGTCCGACCAGACCCGCGGCTGGCGTGATCGCCACCAGGCCAGCGATGACGCCGGAGATCAGGCCCAGCATCGAGGGCTTCCCCTTGGCGGCCCATTCCACGAACATCCAGCCCAGTGCCGCAGCGGCGGTCGCCACCAGCGTGTTGACCAGCGCCAGTGCCGCCACCGGGCCCGCCGTCAGGGCGGAGCCGGCGTTGAAGCCGAACCAGCCGATCCAGAGCAGCGAGCCGCCGACGAACGTCAGGGTCATCGAATGCGGCGGCATCAGGTCCTTGCCGTGGCCGATCCGCTTGCCCACCATGATGGCGCCGACCAGAGCGGCCACGCCTGCGTTGATGTGGACCACGGTGCCGCCTGCGAAGTCGAGCGCGCCCAGCTTCATCAGGTAGCCGTCGGCGTGCCACACCATGTGGGCGATCGGATAATAGACGAACGTGACCCACAACAGCATGAACAGCAGCACCGCCGAGAACTTCGTGCGCTCGACGAAGCCGCCGATCGCCAGCGCCGGTGTGATGGCGGCGAAGGTCATCTGGAAGGCGAGGAACACGTATTCGGGGATCGTTCCGCCGTCGTTGACGATGTCCTTGTTGACGCCGGAGAGGAACATCTTCGAAAGACCGCCGATAAACGGCGTGCCGGCGGTGAACGCGAGGCTGTAGCCGTAGATCACCCACACGATCATGGTCAGGCAGGCGACGCCGAGAACCTGAGTCAGCACGGACAGCATGTTCTTCGATCGCACCAGGCCGCCGTAGAACAACGCAAGGCCGGGAACGATCATCAGCAGCACCAGCACGGTGGATGTAATCATCCAGGCGGTATCGCCGGAGTCGAGCTTGGGTGCCGGAGCGGCCGGCGCCTGTGCAAGCGCCGGCTCGGAAATTAGCGCAATTGCCGCGAGGGTCGTCAGCACCGCCGAGCCCGCGCGAATGAGTGAGTTGGACGTCATATTCAAGCTCCTGTTCGGAAGTTGGTGCGGGCGCAAATCACAGCGCGGCGGCATCGGTTTCGCCGGTACGGATGCGCACGGCGCGGTCGAGGTCGAAAACGAAGATCTTTCCATCGCCGATCTGGCCGGTCTTCGCGGCCGACGTGATGGCTTCGACGACCCTGTCGGCCTGCTCGGAAGCCACGGCGATTTCGATTTTGACCTTCGGCAGGAAGTTCACCGCGTATTCGGTGCCGCGATAGATTTCCGTGTGGCCCTTCTGACGCCCGTAGCCCTTGACCTCCGTGACGGTGAGCCCGTGCACACCCGCTGCGGTCAGAGCGTCCCGGACTTCGTCGAGCTTGAACGGCTTGATGATGGCCATGACGATTTTCATTGGGTTTGACCCCCCGCTTGAGGCCCGGCCGGGTCGGCCGGGCTTACTGACTGCGGCCGCGCGCATGTGCGCCGGGCCGCCGCGCAATAAGGAATCAAACCGCGTGCCAACGCGGGGTATGACTGCCAAGCAGTTGGATTTACGAGGTTTTCTGCCGAGCGCCGATCGCATCGGCGCAAGTCGGGCCGAACCGGCAACGCAGTTGCAAACGGTTTAGACAGACCACCGCGGAAAGGCCCGACGGTGCTTACGGATTAGGCAGGCAACGGCACGCCGGTTCCCGGCGCGCCCATCGCCCGGCGCGCTCATCGGTTGTTGCTGCCGCCTTGCCGGGACTACTGGAGCGACTCGCCGTGCTGGGTGACGTCGAGCCCGATCCGCTCGTCCTCGTCGCGCACCCTCAGCGGGATGAAGAAGTCGATCAGCTTGAGGATCGCGAAGGTCAGCACGCCGGACCAGATCAGCGTGACCGCGACGCCGTAGAACTGGGTCAGAAGCTGGGCGGAGTTGCCCTCGAGCAGGCCGGGCTTCTCGCCGATGGCGGTCACCGCGAACACGCCGACCAGGATGGTCCCGGTCGCGCCGCCGATGCCGTGCACGCCGAACACGTCGAGCGAGTCGTCGTAGCCGAGCTTCTGCTTGAGCTTGGTGCAGCCCCAGTAGCACACCGCGCCGGCGGCGACGCCGATCACCACGCCATGCCATGGCGCCACGAACCCGGACGCGGGTGTGATGGTGCCGAGGCCTGCGATCGCGCCGGAGATCATGCCGAGCACCGACGGCTTGCCGCGGTCCCACCACTCGATGAACATCCAGGTCAGCACGCCGGCGCAGGCCGCCAGATGCGTTGCGACGATCGCGTAGCCGGCGCGCGCTCCGGCTCCCAGCGCAGAGCCGCCGTTGAAGCCCATCCAGCCGACCCAGAGCAGACCGGTGCCGATCACCGCCAGCGACAGGTCATATGGCGAAAGGTTCTCGCTGCCGTAGCCGCGCCGGGAGCCCAGCATGTAGGCGGCCACCAGACCGGCGATGCCGGCGTTGAGATGCACCACCAGTCCGCCGGCGAAGTCGAGCACGCCGCCCTTGTCGCCGAGGGTGAGGAAACCGCCGCCCCAGATCATGTGGGCGAGCGGCACATAAACCACGATGACCCAGGCGAACACGAACCAGCAAAACGCCGAAAACCGCATGCGATCGGCGACCGATCCCGCCACCAGCGCGACGGTGATGGCGGCGAACGTCATCTGGTAGAACATGAAGACGGATTCCGGAATCTTCGCAGCCGGCGCGATCGAGTTCATGGCCATGCCGTTGAGGAAGGCGCGGTCGAGCGTGCCGATCAGCGCGCCTTCTCCGGTGAAGGTGAGGCTGTATCCGATCGCCATCCAGATCAGCGAAGCGAGTGCGACCGCGACGATGGTCTGCGCCATCGTGGCCAGCACGTTCTTCTTGCGCACCATGCCCGAGTAGAACAGCGCGAGCCCCGGCAGGCTCATCATCAGCACCAGAGCGGTGGCGGTGATGATCCAGGCGGTATCCGCGACGTCGATCTTCGGCGCTTCCGTAACGGGTGCCTGCGCCAGCGCAGGCTCAACGGCCAGCGCGATTGCTGCGGCGACGAATCCGGTCGCGGCGCCGCGCGCGAGCGCGAGTTTCGTCATCCCTGTCCCCCCTTGAGCCCCTTGTCGTTTTGTTTGCTACAGCGCGTCGTTGTCGGTTTCACCGGTGCGGATGCGCACCGCGCGTCCCACGTCGGTGACGAATATCTTGCCGTCGCCGATCTGCCCGGTCTTCGCCGCGGCGGTGACGGCCTCGATCACCTTGTCCTCCTGATTGTCGGAGACGGCGATTTCGATCTTCAGCTTGGGCAGGAAGTTCACCGCGTACTCGGCGCCGCGGTAGATCTCGGTGTGGCCCTTCTGACGTCCGTAGCCCTTGACCTCGGAAACCGTCATGCCGTGGACGCCGATCGCGGTCAGCGCATCGCGGACCTCGTCCAGCTTGAAGGGCTTGATGATCGCGATCACGAGCTTCATGACTGACTTCTCCCGGTGAGCCGGCGGGTCCGGTTTGCGCCGCGGCAGCGACCGGCGTGCACAAACAGATGCGCCGGCGCGCCCACGTTATCGGCATGCCGGTCGAAACATAAGCCGATTTGTGAAGATCGCCCGCGCGCCGTCTGCCTCAACTTTAGGCAGATGCCGATGGATCATCCGGCGGGCCGGCGCAGCCGCAGCAGCCCTTCCTGAGCGACCGATGCGACCAGCGTGCCGTCGGCCGCAAAGATCAGTCCGCGAGAGAAGCCGCGGGCACCGTGCAGGTTCGGACTGTCCTGAGAGTAGAGCAGCCATTCATCCGCCCGGAACGGCCGGTGAATCCACAGCGCATGATCGAGACTGGCGGCCATGACGTCGCGATCGAACACACTCCGGTTGTGCGGGATCAGCGCGGAGTCGAGCAGGGTGAGGTCCGATGCATAAGCCAGCACGCAGCGATGGATTGCCGGATCGTCCGGCAGGCGGCCGGTGGTCCTGATCCAGACATTGAATCCGCCGTCGGCCGGTGGCTTGCCGATGTAGCGGCCGAACTCGACGGGCCGCAGTTCGATCGGCCGCTCGCGTTCGTAATAGCGGCGCACCGACTCCGGGAGCCGGGGCAGGATCTTCTGCTTGACCTCCGCGTCGTCGGGCAGCGCGTCCGGCTTCGGCACGCCGGGCATCGCGATTTGATGATCGAACCCGTCCTCGTCATCGTGGAACGAGACCGCCATCGAGAAGATCGCCTTGCCGTGCTGGATCGCCACCACGCGCCGGGTGGTGAAACTCCTGCCGTCGCGGATGCGGTCGACCTCGTAGACGATCGGAACCTTGGGATCGCCTGCCAGCAGGAAATAGGCGTGCATCGAGTGCGGCGAGAGGCCTTCGACCGTGCGGGTTGCCGCCACAAGGGCCTGGCCGATCACCTGGCCGCCGAACACCCGCTGCCAGCCGGCCTGCGGGCTGCGGCCGCGGAACAGGTTGACCTCGAGCTGCTCGAGGTCGAGCACGGTCAGCAGGTCTTGCACGGCGGAGGACATGCGCAAGTGATATACTGCGGCCATGGCGAAGACAAAACGAGCTGCACGCGGCGGCGTTGAGGTTCTGATAGCCGGGGCCGGCTTTGCCGGACTGGCACTGGCGATCGCATTGCGCCAGAGCCTGGGGTCCGGGTTTGCGGTGGCGGTGGCGGATCCTGCGCTCGGCCGTATCCATGCCGGCGACGTCCGTGCGTCGGCAATTGCCGCGGCCGCGCGACGGCTGTTCGCGACGATCGGCGTATGGGAAGCGGTCGGCCGCAACGCCCAGCCGATCCTCGACATGGTGGTGACGGACTCCAGGCTCGGCGATGCGGTCCGTCCGGTGTTTCTGAACTTTGCCGGCGAGATCGGGCCGGGCGAGCCGTTCGCCCACATGATCGGGAACGGGCCGCTCACCGACGCGCTGCTTGCCGAAGCCGGGTCGCTCGGCGTCGAGCTTCGCGCCGCGGCGGTGTCCGGCTTCGACGCCGCACCGGGCCGGATCGACGTGCGCCTGTCGGACGGCGGTACGATAGCGGCGCATCTTCTGGTCGCGGCCGACGGCGCCCGTTCGGCGATCCGCGAGCAGGCCGACATCCAGTGCATCGGCTGGAATTACGGCCAGTCCGGAATCGTCACCACGGTCGAGCACGAACGCGACCACGAAGGCCGCGCCGAGGAACACTTTCTGCCCGCGGGGCCGTTCGCGATCCTGCCGCTGCAGGGACGGCGCTCGTCGATCGTATGGACCGAGACGGCCGCCGAAGCCGATCGCATCGTCGCTTTGCCCGATGAAGAGTTTCACGACCAGCTCGAGCGCCGGTTCGGGCTGCGTCTCGGCGAGATCAGGGCGGTGGGACCGCGGCGCGCCTATCCGCTCAGCCTGTCGATCGCGCGCTCGTTCGTTGCCGAGCGCATCGCGCTGCTCGGCGATGCCGCCCACGTCATCCATCCGATTGCCGGGCAGGGCCTCAACATGGGGCTGCGTGACGTGGCTGCGCTCGCCGAAGCGATCGTCGATGCGGCGCGGCTCGGGCTCGATCCCGGCGACGCGGTGGTGCTCGAGCGCTATCAGCGCTGGCGGCGGTTCGACACCATGTCGATGGGCGTGGCCACCGATGCGCTGAACCGGCTGTTCTCAAACAACTCCGATGCGCTCCGTATCGTGCGCGACATCGGACTGGGGTTGGTCGAGCGTGCTCCGGCGCTCAAGGGTCTGTTCATGCGCGAAGCCGCCGGCCTTACCGGCGACGTGCCGAAGCTGTTGCGCGGCGAGGCGCTGTAACCGGAGCGGTGCGGCCGTTGTTGCCGCTTTGATCAACTCAGCGGCACCACCGCGACCTGCTCCTTGAACGCGGGCCGCGACGAGATCGCGGCGTACCAGCGGTCGAGGTTCGGCGTCGAAGGCCGCTCCGGAATGAGCTGGACATAGCGGTAGATCATGATGCCGACCGGAATGTCGCCGTAGGAAAACGCGTCGCCGCCCATGTACTCCGTCTTGCCGAGCTGCGCGTCCATGATCCTTGCGGCCGCGACGGTCTTCTCCTTGCCGGCGGCGATGGCGCTGGCGTCGCGCTTTTCGGGCGGCGTCCGGATCAGGCCCCAGAACACCGGGGTGATGGCCGGCGCCATCACCGAAAGCTGCCAGTCCATCCACTTCTGCGCGCTGGCGCGAAGTTTCAGGTCGGCGGGCTCGAGCACGCGGGCGTTATGCTTTGCGGCGAGATAGCGGATGATCGAGTTGGACTCCCACAGCGTGAAGCCGTCCTCTTCCTCCAGAGTCGGGACCAGCGAATTCGGGTTCATCGCCAGATAGAACGCGTCCTTGGTCTTGCCGAACGTCCCGCCGACGTCGATGCGCTCGAACGGCAGCTTCATCTCGGCCAGCGCCCAGATCACCTTCTGCACGTTCGACGACGTGTTGCGGCCCCACACTTTCAGCATTCGATCCTCCGTACAGGCGGTCCATTCTTGTCGGCAATGACCCGGGCTCGTCCCGGCGATGCAGTCTTTGGTTTGAGTATGATCCTTCCCGAAAACCGGTTCCCGCTTTCGGGGTCATGCCTTAGTCGAGCCTTCGCGCCTCTTCCGGCAGCATGATCGGGATGCCGTCGCGGATCGGATAGGCGAGCTTGGCCTCGCGCGACACAAGCTCCTGGCGGCCGGCGTCATACTCGAGCCGGCCCTTGGTCAGCGGACAGACCAGGATTTCCAGAAGCTTGGGGTCGACGCCGCTGGCGGGGCGCCCGGTGGGAGCATTCGACATCGCGAACTCCATGGTTGGTTCACTCTGTACCATGCCGCCCGTGTCCCGGGCGAGCGCAGCGAGACCCGGGAT
>CAZGSW010000064.1:0-11373 GCA_964528635.1 uncultured Rhodoplanes sp.
CCGTAGGTGAAGAAGCCGAGCCGCTCGATCACGAAGGCCCAGCAGGCCCCGACCTCGGGACGCTGCGGCGTCACCAGGCAGTCCGCCCGGCTCGATCCGTCCCACACTGCGTCGAGCAGAAGGAAATCGATCAGCGGCGGAAGAAGCCACACGATCGTCGCGACGCAGCACGCCGTCAGGACGATGTTGGTGATGCTGGAGAACAGATTCTGCCGCAGCCACCTGACAACGCCGGAGGCGGCCTCCGGCGGCGGAAGCGGATCGAACGGTGCGGCACGCACGAACGCGATCCGGGCATCGGTGACGGTCGCCATGTCGCTCATGGGGATACCGCTGCCATCGTGCTAGCGCTCCGTCAGCGCCACGCGGCGGTTGTAGAGATTCATCAGCAGCGATGTGACGAGACTGATGGTCAGATAAACGGCCATGGTCAGCACCACGACCTCGACCGCCTGTCCGGTCTGGTTCAGCACGGTGCCGGTGAATATCTGCACCAGATCGGGATAGCCGATCGCCACCGCGAGCGAGGAGTTCTTCGTCAGGTTGAGGTACTGGCTCGTCAGCGGCGGCACGATGACGCGCATCGCCTGCGGGATGACGATGAGGCGCAGGGTCGGTCCGGGACGCAGGCCCAGCGAATAGGCAGCTTCAGCCTGGCCCTTGCTGACCGCCATGATGCCGGCACGCACCACCTCCGCGATGAAGGCGGCCGTATAGATCACGAGTCCGAACAGCAGCGCCATGAATTCCGGCAGCACCTCGATCCCGCCGCGGATGTTGAACCGCGACGGTTCGGGATAATGGAATTCCACCGGGAAGCCGGTCGCCACCAGAGCAGCCAGCGGCAGGCCGACAAGCAGCCCCAACGCCACGGTGAAAACCGGACTCTGCTTGCCAGTGCGGATCTGGCGGCGCCTGGCGAAAATCCGATAGGCGACCGCAAGTATGACCGCCACCGCGAACGCTGTGATGACCAGACTGGCTCCGTCGAGCAATTCAGGCTTTGGCAGGAACAGTCCGCGGTTGTTGAGCAGCGCGCCGCCCGGAAACGCAAGGCTTTCCCGCACGCTCGGCAGCACCTTGAGCACCGCGTTGTACCAGAACAAAAGTTGCAGCAGGAGCGGCAGGTTGCGGATCAACTCGACGTAGATCGCGGCAAGACGCGCCACCAGCCAGTTGGAGGACAGCCGCGCGATCCCGATCGCAAATCCCAGCACCGTGGCCATGACGATGCCGAGTCCGGCCACCAGCAGCGTGTTGAGCAGGCCGACCCAGAACGCGCGGCCATACGTCGAGGTGACCGAATAGTCGATCAGATGCTGGCTGATGTCGAAACCGGCCGTGTTGCTCCAGAAGCCGAAACCCGAGGCAACGTTGGCCCGCGTCAGGTTCTCGACCGCGTTGCTGATGGCGCCCCAAGCCAGAAACGCAATGAACGCGCAGAGCAGCGCCTGATAGACGACACCCCGGAACCTTGGATTGTAGATCAGAGCCGTGCCAGACCTCCGGGTGTCGACGGTGCTCATACGGCTTCGCCCCGTGAGGTCGCGACCTCCCTGCCCGCCGGCGTCGCCGGCCCCGTCAGCGGATCGGCGGCGCGTACTGCAGGCCGCCCTTCTTCCACAGCGCGTTGATGCCGCGGCTCAGCTTCAGCGCCGATCCCTGACCGACGTTACGCTCGAAAACCTCGCCGTAGTTGCCCACGTGCCGGATGATGCGCACCGCCCAGTCGTTGGTCAGACCGAGCGCCTCGCCATGCTTGCCCTCGGTGCCGAGCAGGCGCCGGATATCGGGATTCTCCGATTTGACCTGATCGTCGAGATTGGAGCGGGTGACACCGAGTTCCTCCGCAGTGACCATCGCGAAATGCACCCACTTCACGATATCAAACCATTGGTCGTCACCGTGGCGAACCACGGGGCCGAGCGGCTCCTTGGAGATGATTTCCGGCAGGATGATGTGATCGTTCTGGTTCGCCAGCCGGAGACGCTCGCCGGCAAGGCCGGACGCGTCCGTGGTGTAGGCGTCGCAGCGTCCCGCGTCGTAAGCCTTCAGCGCCTCGTCGGCGGTGGCGAACGTCACGGTCTTGAGCTTCATCTTGTTGGCGCGGAAATAGTCGGCCAGGTTGAGCTCCGTGGTGGTGCCCTGCTGCACGCAGACGGCGGCATCGTTCAATTCGAGCGCGGAATTCACCTTGAGCGCCTTGCGCACCAGGAAGCCCTGTCCGTCGTAGTAGTTCACGCCGGTAAAGTTCAATCCGAGCGAGGTGTCGCGCGACGACGTCCACGTGGTGTTGCGCGCCAGGACGTCCACCTCGCCCGACTGCAGCGCCGTGAAGCGGTCCTTGGCGGTAAGCGGAACGAACTTGATCTTGTTCGGGTCGTTGAAGATGGCCGCGGAGAGCGCCCGGCAGAAGTCCACGTCGAGCCCGGCCCAGCGGCCCTGGGCGTCGGGCAATCCAAAGCCGGCCAGCGTGCCGTTCGCTCCACAATGCAGGGTTCCGCGCTGCTTGACGGTATTGAGGGTTTGAGCGGACGCCGCCGAAGCCGTGGCGCCGAGCACCCCCGCCAGCACCAGGCGGACAAGAACACGCTTCATGGCGGAATCTCCAGCACCTCGCTCCGGATGCCGCACACCCGCAAGCGGAATTCAAAACCTTCGAATTGACATCTGAGGACGGTCCGGCAGACAGGTCAAGGGGTTGCACTCATCGGAAGGTGCGCCGTAAATGCGCATTGACGAGGCAGACGATGACCAAGGCAACAGACGGGCACGTTTCCGAAGCGGAACTGAAGCCGGAGACCAGGTTGACCACCGGCGGACGCAATCCGCACGCCCATCACGGTTACGTCAACACGCCGGTCTACCACGCATCGACGCTGCTTTATCAGACGGCCGAGGACTTCCGCGCCCGCCGGGGACGGTATTTCTATGGCCGGCGCGGAACGCCCACATCGGAAGCGCTTGCGTCGGCGATCCAGGAGCTCGACGGACCGGCATGCGCCGGCGTTGCGCTGCTGCCGTCAGGCCTCGCCGCCATCACGACCGCCCTGCTCTCGACCGTGAAAACGGGCGACCATGTTCTCGTGACCGACAACGCCTACGGGCCGACGCGAAAGTTCTGCGATACCATCCTGACCCGGATGGGCGTCTCGACGACGTATTTCGATCCTGCCATCGGCGGCGACATCGCGACGCTGATGCAGCCGAATACCAAAGCCGTGTTCACCGAGGCGCCCGGCTCACTGTCGTTCGAAATGCAGGACATCCCGGCGATCGCGGAAGCCGCGCACGCGCGCGGCGCGATGGTGCTGATGGACAACACCTGGGCGAGTCCGCTCTATTTCCGCGCGCTGGAGAAAGGCGTCGATCTGTCGATCCAGTCGGCGACGAAATACATCGGCGGCCATTCGGACCTGATGATGGGGACGGTGTCGGCCAACGAGACGGCATGGCCGCAGCTCAAGGAGACGGCTTTCACGCTCGGATTGTGCGTCGGCCCCGACGACATGACCATGGCCTTGCGCGGCCTTCGCACGCTCGGCGTGCGGCTCGCCCGCCACCACCAGTCCGGGCTCGCAGTTGCGCAATGGCTTGAACAGCGTCCGGAGGTGCTGCGCGTCCTGCATCCTGCGCTGCCGAGCGATCCCGGCCATGCAATCTGGCAGCGGGACTTCACCGGGGCATGCGGCCTGTTCGGCGTCGTGTTCAAGCCGGCATCCGACGAAGCAATCAACGCGTTCCTCAACGCGCTCACGCTCTACGGCATGGGCGCCTCCTGGGGCGGCTTCGAGAGCCTTGCCATCCCGTTCAGCCTGGGCGAGATCCGGACGGCGACGCGCTGGGCGCCGGGCGGCCCGTGCCTGCGCATCCACATCGGTCTGGAAGACGTGGGCGACCTGATCGCCGACCTCGAACGCGGGTTTGCAGCGCTCGCTGCCGCCAAATAGACGCCGATGATCACCGGCATCGTGGCGATGGACGCGCTTGAGTTGTCGGGCGCGATCCGGTCCAGGCGCGTGTCCTGTGCAGAAGTCATGGCTGCAACGCTCGACCATATCGAGCGGCTCAATCCCGTCGTCAATGCGATCGTCTCGCTGCAGGATCGCGGCGGGCTCATGGAGCAAGCCAGGACACGCGATGCCGAACTCGCGCGCGGCGAGTATTGCGGCCCGCTTCACGGCTTCCCGCTCGCAGTGAAGGATCTGACCGCAACGAAGGGAATTCCGACCACCCTGGGCTCCCGCATCTTCAAGGATTCTGTCCCGGGCGCCGATGCGATCGTGGTCGAACGCATGAAGCGGGCTGGCGGCATCGTCATCGGCAAGACCAACACGCCGGAATTCGGCCTGGGTTCGAACACCTACAACGATGTGTTCGGACGCACGCTTAATTCCTACGACCAGTCCAGATCGGCGGGCGGCTCCAGCGGCGGCGCCGGCGTCGCGGTCGCCCTGCGCATGCTGCCCGTCGCCGACGGGACCGATCACGGCGGATCGCTGCGCAATCCGGCAGCGTGGAACAACATGTTCGGTCTGCGCCCTTCATATGGACGGGTGCCGGCCCAGAGCCCCGACGTGTTCTATGCCGCCATGGGCGTTGCTGGACCGATGGCGCGCAACGTGCCGGACCTCGCCATGCTGCTGTCCGTGCAAGCCGGATACGACCCGCGCGTGCCGCTCTCGAACCGGCAGGACCCGGCGGCCTTTGCAGGAGAGCTTCGCCGCGACTTCAAGGGAACGCGGGTCGCATGGTCCGGCGACTTCGGCGGAGCGATCCCGTTCGAGCCGGGCGTGCTGGAGCTATGCCAGGAGGCGCTCAGGACGTTCGAGGCAATGGGCTGCCACGTCGAGGAGGCCTGGCCCGATTATCCGATCGAGGCGGTGTGGCAGAACTGGCGGATCCTGCGCGCCTGGCTGACCGGCAATGCGTTAAAGACGCTCTACAGGGATCCCGTGAAGCGGACCATGATGAAGGCTGAGGCGCAGTTCGAGGTCGAGAGCGGCGAGAGGCTGTCGGGCTTCGAGGTGTTCGACGCGAGCGCGGTCAGGTCGGCCTGGTACCAGGCGGTTCGCGCGTTCTTCGAGCGATACGATTACTTCATCCTGCCGGCTGGACAGGTGTTTCCCTTCGATGCCGCGCTGGACTGGCCCAGAGAGATCGCAGGACGGCGCATGGACACCTACCATCGCTGGATGGAGGTGATGATCCCGGTCACCATGTCGAACTGCCCTGCCCTCGCGGTGCCGGCGGGTTTCAATCCGCAAGGCCTGCCGATGGGGTTGCAGATCGTGGCGCCCAACCACCGCGAGATCGACTGCCTGCAACTGGGCCATGCGTACGACGAAGCGACACGATGGACGGCGCGCCGGCCACCGCCGCTGCTGGCCTGACGCGCGGTCAGTCCTGCGCGGACGTCTGCCCATCCTCGATCCCCGACACCTTCGGCACCCGCACCCTGCGCCGGATCAGCCACCAGACGCCGAACAGGTCCATGATGCCGACCCACAGCCGGTCCCACATTCCGTAGTTGGACTGCCCGTGCAGGCGCGGCCGGTCCACCACGTCCACGTAGGCGATGTCGCGGCCCTCGCGGCGGACCAGCGCCGCAAGGAAGCGGTGCAGCCCGTCGAAGTACGGCAGCGCGAGAAAGACGTCGCGGTCGATCGCCTTGAGCCCGCAGCCGGTGTCCCGCGTGCCGTCGCGCAGCACGGCACCGCGCACACCGTTGGCGATCCGCGATTGCAGCCGCTTGAAGCCGGTCGCCTTGCGGCCGACCCGCTGCCCCGCCACCATCGCCACACCAGGCTGCCCCGCCGCGAATGCCTCGATCAGCCTGGGTATGAACGCCGGATCGTTCTGCCCATCGCCATCGAGCGTGACGACGAGCGGCGCACGGGCGGCCGCAGCACCGGTGCGCAGCGCCGCCGATTGTCCGCACGAGCTGGCATGCACGATCTGCCGGAGCCACGGATGGGTGGCGGCAAGCGCCTTGAGCCGGTCCGACGTCGCGTCGGTCGATCCGTCGTTGACATAGATGATCTCGAACCGCCAGCGGCCCTCAACCGCCGCTGCGATCTCCGCAATCAGCGGCGCGACATTGTCCGCCTCGTTCCGGACCGGAACGACGATGGAAACCTCGGGTGGATCGGTTGGGTGCGGCTGGTTCATGCGTGGCGTGGCCGTCGAGGGCGTGCTGCGTTCTAGGCAGAGACCGCCCGGCGGGCAACCGCCTTGATCCGTCGCCATGACGGTCCAGGCATCGGGCGGACAGAGCCGTCGGCCAGCACGTGGAAGCCAAGCCGGCGCCGCGCGTACCAGTTGCGCACCAGCAGCGCGCCGACCGTGCCGCAGATCGCGCCTGCGATCACGTCGCTCGGATGGTGGGCGGTGACCACCACCCGGCTGACGGCCACCGCAACAGCATAGGTCCACATCACTGGCCGCAGTCCCGGCCACAGGGCCCCGATCGCGACCGCGGCCGCGAATGCCGTCGTGGCGTGGCCGGACGGAAACGAGGCGTAGTCGGGCCGCCAGCCGAACCACAACGAGGTCCAGGGATCGTCGCCAGCCACGAACGGTCTGGCACGGCCGATCAGCCGCTTGACGATCGCCACGGCAAGTCCGGGCACCGCGACCGCGGCGAAGATAAATCCGGTCCGGAACGAGATCGCGGAAAGCACACACCTCTGGACCCTCGGCAGCCCGGGGGTGTCCGCAAAGTTCAGGAGCATCAGCAGAACCCCGGCGGGAAACAGGAACCAGCCCGACAGCCCCAGGTCGGTGATGACCTGAAACACGCTGATCGTGAACGCGGACAGTTGCCGCGCACCGGTGATGGACTGGATATCCAGCAGCATCACTGTCGCGGTCAGGATCATCACCGCAACGATGGCCCCGAGCACCAGGTGACCCCGCGGCGGCCAGGACGGCACCCGGTCCGCAACGCAGGGAGCCCGCACGCCCATCGCAACGGCAGATCTCAGGTTCGTCAGGAAGCGGCCAGCCCGGGTCTCTTCCGCCTGGGCTCGCGGCGCCTCAAGTGGCGTCATTGCGCTGCACCAGAACGATAGACCGCGATCGATACGTGACGGCCCGCGTTGTAGTTGTAGCCTTCGACACGCGGTCCCGAGGTGTAGCGCAGCCTGATCGCATCTGCCCGACGCAGGAACGCCCGCTCCTGCCGGGATTCGACGAACGCATAGCGGCATGCGCCCTGATTGAGGAATTCCGCCGCATGGGTGCCGTCGGTCAGTCGCGTCGCGGTGCCGGCAAGGAACACGAGGCTGGGCTCGTGAAATCCGGCGGCGGCCGCCAGCGGACGATCGCAATCGGAGGTCCTCAACACACGCGCCAGCGTGACACTCGGGAACAGCTTGCCGAGCACCGGCAACAGGAAGCCGTACGTGCCGATGGAAATCAGCAGCGAAGCCACCATTGCCCTTTGCAGCGAACGGACCGGCCCGTCCGGCTCGAACAGACGCCAGGCAAGAAGTCCGAACACGATCGCGCCTGCAAGAAGCGGCAGCGACAGCAGCGCCATCTGGCGCCCGAACATGACGATGGCCGTGAGCGCAAGCCCGCCGAGCAGGACCGGTAACACAAACCACCACGCCGTTCCGTGGATGAGCCAGCCCTTCCTCGGGATCCGGTGGGAATCGACCACACCGGCGATCAGGATCGCGATGGCCGGATAGAGCGGCATCACATAGTGCGGCAGCTTTGTAACCACGAGTTCCAGCACCACCCAGCTCGGCACCAGCCACGACAGCAGAAAGCGGGCACCGCGCTCACGGCGGGACGCCCAGACGGCCGGCGCAGCGACGCCTGCGAGAGTGGCGGCCGGCCAGAATGTGACGAAGAACAGCAGAAGGTAGTATCCGGGCAACGCACCGTGGCCTTCCTGGCCGCTGAACAGCTTCGGCAGCAGATCGCCGCCGACGGACTGCGCCGCGAACATGCTGCCGCTGCGAGCGTAAATGGCGATGAACCATGGCATCACCAGCAATGCGAGCCAGAGCAGTCCCGCGGCCGGCCGAAGCGCAAGCAGCCAACGCGCAGAACGGTCGAGCACCGCCAGCGTGACGATGGACGCTCCGGCCAGACCGAAGATCAGCGGCCCCTTGACCAGCGTGCCGACCGCAAGCGCGGTCCAGAAAATGGCCGGCAGACGCCAGCCGGCAGGGCCGGATTGCAGAATCTGGGCGTCGAAATAGACCCGGGCCATGGCGCCCATCGCCGCGGTCGAGGCTGCGAGCAGAACCGCGTCCGTCTTCGCCAGATGTGCCTCGACTGCAAGAATGACCGATGTGGCCATCATCAACGCCGCAAGAAGCGCCGCGCGGCGCGACACGAACGCCAGAGCCGCCCAGTAGGTCAGCATCACCGCGGCCAGAGCACCGAGCAGCGACGGTATCCGGTAAAGCCCGATGGTCAGCGTCGCGTTCTGCTTGCCCAGCGCTGCAGCAATATTCACGGTCGCGGTCTGCAGCCAATAGACGCCGATCGGCTTCTTGTAGCGGGTGTCGTCCTGGAACCGGATGTCGACGTAGTCGCCGCTGTCCACCATCTGCCGCGAGGCCTGGGCAAAGCGCGCCTCGTCGCGATCGACCGGCGGAATCGAAAACAGGCCGGGAACGAAGGCCAGCAGCGAGACAATGACGAGAACCGCGATCGCGCGCGCATGGGTGACAGCCGCGCGATCGAGAAGACCGCCGAGAAAATCAAAGCCCGGTGGCCGGCCGTTTTCCGTCCTAAGCGTCGCCATGCGGTCCGCTATCGTCCAAATCGCCTGCGGCGGCCTTGGATCGTCCCTCCGGACATTCGGAGAGAGCTGGCCGCGGCAGCCCCCGACCGTGCCAGATTCAAGCACGACCTGGCATAGCCGAATGCCAGCCATCCCCGGTCAAACCATCCCGGAATCGGCGCGGACCATAGAGAAAACCGGAAGCAGTGAAAAGCCGGGCAACCGCGGGGCGGCCCGGCTTTTGGCGCCACGCCGCCCCGGCGGTGGCTAGGTCTTGTAGGACGGGTCCCGCCGGTCGAGCATCCGCTTCAGAGCCGGCCATTCCAGCGAGCCGTGGGCACGCCGCTTGCCGCTCACGTCCGGAGTCGGCATGACCGTCAGCTGGGCGTTGGAGCGCGACACCACCTCCGGAGACGGCATGTTCAACTCGGAATTGCAGGCCATCGCCAGCAACTGGGTCTGACAGGCCCGTTCCAGCCGGTAGATGCTGTTGAACGCCTGCCCAATGGTCTGCCCCAGCACCAGCAGGCCGTGATTGCGAAGGATCAGGACCTCACAGTCGGCGAGATTGGCGACCAGACGCTTCTGCTCGTCCTTGTCCACCACCACGCCCTCGAAGTCATGGTAGGCGATCTTGCCCCAGCGCATCGCGGTCTGCGTCAGAGGCAGCAGACCGCACTTGAGCGTCGATATCGCCATGCCGGCGTTGGTGTGCGTGTGCAGCACGCACTGGATGTCGTGGCGGGCAGCGTGGATGGCGCCATGAATCACGTAACCGGGCAGGTTGACCCCGTATTGCGGGTTGGCGTTGGCGATGATGTTGCCGTCGATGTCGATCTTGATCAGCGACGACGCCGTGATCTCCTCATACATCATGCCGAACGGATTGATCAGGAAGTGCTCATCCTTGCCCGGCACGCGCGCCGAGATGTGGTTGAGGTGCAAATCCGTCATGCCGTACATGTCGACCAGCCGGTAGCATGCGGCGAGGTCGACCCGCGTTTCCCACTCGACGGGATCGATGCCGTTGACGGGCTGCGCGGCGGCGGCATCGATCTTCGGAACTTCGTTCATCGGCAACCCTTCTTCACGGCGGCGGACGTATTCATTGCGGCTTGAGGTTGGACTCGCTGATCACCTTACGCCAACGCGCCAGATCGGTCTGGAAAATTTTCTCGAGGTCGTCGGGCGTGCCCGTCAGCGGGTCGAGGTTGATATCGGCGAAACGCTTCTTCACGCTGTCGGTCGTAACCGCTCGATTGAACTCCTTGTTGAGCCGGGCCACGATCGCGGGCGGGGTCTTGGCGGGAACCACGACGCCGTTCCACGACGTCATCTTGTATTCGGGCACACCGGCTTCGGCCGATGTCGGCACGTTGGGCAACGAAACGAGCCGCTTGTCGGACGAGACCGCAAGCCCCCGCAGCGTGCCGGCCTGCACCTGTCCGAGCACGCCGGGCAGCGTCTCGAACACGAGCTGCACGTTGCCGGCGAGCAGCGCGCTGACCAGTTCGCCGGTGGTGCGGAAATGCACGGTCGGCGCCGTCATGCCCGTGAACGAGCGGAACCACAGCGCGTTGAGGTGCTGTGCGCTGCCGGCGCTGATGACGCCGATGTTGAACTTGTCAGGGTCCTTCTTCGAGGCGTCGATCGCTTCGCGCAGGGTCTTGTAAGGGCTGTCCTTCCCCACCACGATGATGTAGTCGAACTTGCCCACCGGGGCGACCGGCGTGAAGTCGGTCGACCAGTTGTACGGCAGCGACTTGAACATCGACGGCGCGATGGCGTTCTGCCCGCTCACCCACAACATGGTATGTCCGTCGGGCGCCGAGCGCGCGACCGAGGACGCCGCCAGCGAGCCGCCCGCACCCGGCATATTCTCGACGATCACCGGTTTGCCGAGCGAATTCGACACCTCCTGCGCGAGAGCGCGGCCCGCGGTATCGCCCAGACCGCCGGCGCCAAATCCGATGATGAGCTTCACGGGGCGGGAGGGAAACTCCTGGGCCACGGCAATCGTTGCGACAGCCCCGATGGCCGCCACGACAGCGAGACGAATTGCGATCGATTTCAAGACACGTCCTCCCTTGCTATTCTTGATTACGAACGTCGCAACGGCGCGAACGGCGCCGGCGACATCAACTTGCTTTCCTGTTTGATGAGATAGCCGGCTTCGGCATTCATCTCGATATACTTCAGCCACTCGGGATCCTTGTAGAGCGCCGCACGCCTCCGGTTGCGATCGTCAGCCGACTCGTAAACCCAGATATGTACGTAGGTGTTGACGTCGCCGGTCTCGCTGACCAGCCAGGCCAGCGGCTCGCCGAAATGACGTTTCTGAACTTCGAAACCGTGCTTCTCGTAAAGCGCAAGCTGCTTGCGCAGCGTACCGACGCGGACGGTATAGGTCCGGTGATCCAGCAGCATCGTATTCCTCCCGCCCGAATTGGCGGGCGCAGGCTACAACGGCAATCGTCGCATTGGAAACCGCCCGGTGCGGCAAGCAGCCATGCCAGCGCTGCGGCCTATTGCAGCCGGACCAGCACACTGTCGGTCGCGCCGCTTCGGTCCATCACGGTCAGCCGCAGGAATCCCGGCCCATCCGCATCGACCAGCATGGTCCGGCT
>CAZGSW010000064.1:11473-19869 GCA_964528635.1 uncultured Rhodoplanes sp.
CACGCCCTGCGGTGCAGGCGGCAGCGCGACGGGCTGCTGCCCACGGGCGAACGCGTCGAACAGGATCGGCGCCGCCGCAAGCCTGCCGATCAGGCCCGGCACGGGTGCGCCATCCGGCCGGCCGACCCAGACGCCGATGGTCCGTTTGCCGTCGAAACCGACCGACCAGGCATCGCGATAGCCGTATGAGGTGCCTGTCTTGTAGGCAATTCGGCCGGCCGCGCCATGGTCGGGCGGAGGCGTTCCAATGAGAACATTGCCGATCATCCACGCGGCAGCGGGATCGATCAGCCGCTGTGGCGCGCCCACCTCCCCACGCTGACGTTCGAGCAGAGGAAGCGCGGCGCCGCCGCGCGCGACACCGGCATAAAGCATGGTCAGATCGGTCAGCCTGATGCCGACACCGCCGAGCGCCATGGCGAGCCCGGGCGTTTCGCCTTTCGGCAGAACCAGCGAGGCACCGGCCTGTGCAAGGCGTGCCGAGAAGCGGCTTGCGCCGACCTTGTCGAGCAACGCGACGGCAGGAACATTGAGCGACATCTGCAGCGCGCGGCGCACCGCAACGGTGCCCTGGAACGTCATGTCGAAATTTTCCGGCGCGTAGGCGCCAAAGCGCACCGGCCGGTCTTCGATCAGTGTCTCGGGATGAACGAGGCCGTCTTCGAACGCCATCCCGTAGATGAACGGCTTCAGCGCCGAGCCCGGTGAGCGAACCGCCTGGGTCATGTCGACCTGTCCGGCCCGGCGGTCGTCGAAATAGTCCGCCGATCCGACCCGCGCCAGCACCTGTCCGGTGGCGTGGTCGACTGCCACGACTGCAACGGATACATCCGGCCCGAGCGCTCGGGCGCGCTCGCGGACAAGGTCCTGCAATGACGCCTGCAGCGCCGCATCGATGGTCAGACGATGCACCCGGTTGCCCGGCTCTCTCGCAATGGCCTGGTCCGCGGCATGGGGTGCGAGCGCCGGCATCGGCCTGCGTGCCGTCGGCACACCGTCGAGCCTGGCGAGCGCCACCTCGTCGGCCGGGATGCCACCCGCCGTGGCGATGCGGTCCAGCACACGGTCTCGTGCCGCCCGTGCCGCAGCATGCGAGCGATCCGGCCGCCGCGTTTCCGGCGATTGCGGCAACGCAACCAGCAATGCGGCCTGCGCCATGGTCAGCCTGCGCGGCTCCTTGCCGAAGTAGGCCAGCGAAGCAGCCCGGATGCCCTCGAGGTTGCCGCCATAGGGCGCAAGGCTCAGATACAGCCCGAGGATTTCGTCCTTGGACAACTCGCTCTCGAGCTGGATGGCCCTGACCATCTGGCGCAACTTCGCGGCGAACGACCGCTCGGTGCGCGGCTCCAGCAGACGCGCAACCTGCATGGTGATGGTCGACCCGCCCGAGACGATCCTGCCGTTGGCGACGAGTTGAAACGCCGACCGCGCCATCGCCAGCGGATCGACGCCGGGATGCGACCGGAAGCGGCGATCCTCGTAGGCCAGCAGCATCTCGACAAAGCGGCGGTCGACCTCGGTCGCGGTGGCTGGAAGCCGCCAGCGGCCCTCCGCCGTCGCGTAGGGCCGCAGCAGTTGCCCGTCACGATCCAGCACCACCGTCGAGTATGCCAGCGCATCGCCGCGCGGAACCGGCCCGAGCGAACGGATCCACGCGGCGCCGACCGCCGCGACGGCCACGACCGCCGCAGCAACACAGCCGACGATGGTTGCCGCCAGCCTCATCGTACTACCTGGCCGATATCTCGATCGACCCGGTGCCGGTGCGCCCGAACCGATCCGGGCGGTACATGTCCTCGACGTAGGCTTGCGGCAGCACGTAGCGGCCGGGCGACACCGCGCGCACGACATAGGCCACCGTGAACACCGGCTTGTTTTGCGCGTTGCGTTCGAACGCGGCGGCAAACCGGTCGTCACGGAATTCGGCGTGCTCGGGCGCCGCCGCATCGGCGATCCACGACAGCGTGCCGGTATCGCCCGACGAGACAAGACGCGGATTGTCGATCTCGAACCCGGCCGGGAGATAGTCGGCAACGATCAGACGGCCGAACTGCGGCTGGCTCTCGGTGATCTTCAGCACCACCACGAACCGCTGGTTCTGCCTCGCCTGCGACGGATCGGTCGGCTCGCCGCCGAGCGTGAAGTAGCTGCGCTCGATCCTGAAGCCGCGCTCGGCCGCCGGCTCCGGCGTAACCGGCGCTCCGGTGACAGACACCACCGCCTGGGCAGAACCGTCGCCGGTGTTGGTGACGCGGAACGGCTTGCCGAGTTCGCTTGCCTTGAGACTTCGATAGAGCGAACCCTTGCGTTGCTCGCCGTTGGCATCGAACGACAGTCCGCCGACGTCCTTCGCCAGCGCCCGCGCGGCCAGAACCATCCACGCCTGCTCCTGGGTCGACGTATAGGTGGCAACCGCCCTCACCTGTTCCACGCGCTGAACCGCGGTCGAAATCACCGGCCGCGATCCGCCGGACTCGCTGGCGAGCGTCACCAGCGCCGCCGCATCGCGCAGCGTCGAGCCGTAATCCGGCCGGCTGGCGAGTTCGGTCTGCGCGGGCGGCCTGATCTGCTCCAGTGCCGCCGCATAGACACGCTCGGCGCGAACCCGATCGCCCAGCATTCCGAGCGCGGCCGCGATCTGGGCCTTCGCGATCGGCGTCGCCAGATCGTTGAGCTTGGCGTCGGCCAGATACCGAAGGTCGCCGAGAGGCGCCGCGCCGTTGCGGGCCAGCACGTACAGGGCATAGGCGAGTTCGCGGCCGCCATCCTTGGACACGTCAGGCGCGGTGTTGACCGAATTGCGCAGCCGCTCCAGCGCGAGCCTGAACGCGGTGTCGGGCACCGCAAAGCCGCGCTCACGCGCCCGCGTCAGGAAGTCGGTCACGTAGGCATCGAGCCACCCGTCGTCGCCGCCGACGCTCCACAGACCGAACGAACCGTTCGACCCCTGCCGCGACAGCAGACGCTCAATCGCCTCGCGGAGTCGCTTGTCGACACCGGTGTCGAGCGCGAGATGCTGTTCGGTCGCCAGCTCGTTGACGTAAAGCAGGGGCAACGCGCGGCTGGTAATCTGCTCGGTGCAGCCGAACGGATAACGGTCCAGCGCCTTGAGCAGCGTCGCCGCGTCGAGCGCGCTGGACGGGCCGATCGACAGCGCAACCGCGCCGGTTCCCGGCACCAGATCGGCGAACAGATCGCCGCTCAGCGTGAAGCTCTCGCCCTTGGCGACCTGACGAACGGTTCGCCGGGTGAGCACCTGCGTCGCGGGCTTCACAGCCAGCACATAGTCGCGATCGAGAGCGAAGCTGTTCGGCCCGGTCACCTGCACGCGAATGCCGACGTTGCCGGCGGTCGAACCGGAAACCGGCAGCGAAAGGGTGGTCCGTTGCTTGGCCGCGAGCTGGATGGTCCGCACCGGCTGATCCCCAAGACTGAGGGGACCGTCGGCATTCACCGCCACGCGATATTCGCCCGCCGCCCCCTCCACGTTGTCGATCTCCATGTGCATGGAGCTGCGATCTCCGGTGAGCAGGAAGCGCGGCAGCGTGGCCGTGACGACGACCGGATCGCGGACGATCACGTCGCCGCTGGCGCGGCCGACCTTGTCCCTGCTCCAGGCCACCGCCATGACACGGACCGTGCCGGCAAAGGCAGGCACGTCGAACGCCACCTCGGCGGTGCCGTCAGGCTTGACGCTGACGATGCCTGAATAGAGCGCGAGCGGAGCCTGCGACGGCGGGCTGCCGCCGAGTTCGGCGCCGGCGTCGCCGCCGGTCCGGATTTCGCCGCGCGTGCCCTGCATGCCGTCGATGAGCTGGCCGTAGAGATCGCGCAGCTCGGCGGTCATGCGACGCTGTCCGAGATAGTGCTCGTCCGGCGCCGGAGGCTTGTAGTTGGTCAGGTTGAGGATGCCGACATCGACGGCGGCCACGACGATCCGTGCGTCCTCGCCCGATGCGAGGCCGCCGATCTTGACCGGCACGCGAAGCGTTCCGTTGGGGCGCTGCACCTGCGGCAGTGTCATGTCGACCTTCAGGGTCCGGCCCTGGCGATCGATCGAGAACCACTTCACGCCGACGGCACGGCCCGGCATGCGCTGGGCCGCCGCATCGAGCGGACGCCGCAACGTTGCGACCGCGTATGCGCCGGTGCCCCAGTCCTTGCCGACCGGCACGCGAATGCGGGCGACGCCGGGCTGGACGTCCTGGGTAACGGAGGTAAGCAGCCTGTCACCGACGATGTTGAGCGTGATCCGTCCTGCGGTGCGCGCCGTGACCGCCACGGTCATGGTATCGCCCGCCCGGTATTCGGCCTTGTCGAGCCACGTTTCCAGCATATCGGGTGTATCGGCCGTGGCCTCGGTGTACCAGCCGGCATCGAACGCCACCGACGTGACCGGACCGTTGGGATCGGAGGTCGACACCTCCAGCCTGTAGCGGCCCCACTGGACCGGAATCGCGATCCGGCCCGGCTGCGTGCCCGATACGTCAAGCCGCCCGTCGGCAACGCGCCGCGTCAGCTTGATCGGCTCGTAGGTCCAGTTGCTGTCGCGCCGGTACCACTGATAGCGCGACTCGACCTTGAGCAATTCGTAGCGCAGGCCCGATTGCTGCACGGTCTTGCCGTCGGGGACCACGAAGACAACGTCGAAGTTTGCGGTTTCTCCTTCGCCGAGTGAGCGGCCAGAGAACATCGGCTTCACGCCAATCATGTTCGCTGTCGGAGCGATCGGCAGCGTCAGCTTGCGTTCGACCGCGCGCCCTCCTGCCTCGGCCAGGCGCACGATTGCCTGCGCCTCCTGCGGCCGCGTCGAAGCCGGCACCTTGTCGAGACGGACGGGGAAGGACGCCTGCCCCTTGTCGTCAGTCTCCGGCATGTCCTCGATCGGCTCGCGGCTCGACGAAATCTCCTCGTCGTGCAGTCCGAACCGGTAGCCGGCAAACCCCGGCCGCTCCCTCGCCGGCCCGACGGCCAACTCGCCCTCCAGCGAAAGGCCCGCGGCCGGCGCACCGTACAGATAGCGACCGTCGACCTTGAGTTCGGCAGGCGCCGACCTCGACAATTGACCGGATGGAGACGTCAGTTCGAACTCCAGACGATCCGGCACATAGTCTTCGAGCAGAAAGCTGGTTTCGCCGACCGCCGGACGCTTGGGATCGACATAGGCGGCGACGCGCCAGGTTCCGGTCGACGAAGCGTGGATCGGCAGACTGAGCGCCCGGCCGCCGACGCCTTGATCGGCGATCGTAACCCGCCGGTACTCGACGCCGTCGGGACGCTCGACCACCAATGTGAGCGGCGCGCCGGCGGATGCCGTGCCCTGCGCATCGCGCAGCAGCGCGGTGATATGCACCGTCTCGCCGGAGCGATAGACACCGCGCTCGGTGAAGACGAACGCGTCCAGTCCGGACGGCGGCGTGCGACCGCTCACGCCGCGGTCCGACAGGTCGAACGCCGGCGATTTCAAATTCAGGAATGCGTAATCGCCCTTGGTCTCGGCCACGAGCATCGCAGGTGCAAGGCCACCCTCGCCCCGCGTGAGGCCCGGCTCGAAGGTCGCGCGGCCCGCCGCATCGGTGCGTTTGGTCGCGAGCACCTCGTTGTTGCGCGCAATCAGGCGCACGTCGATCTGCGCCTTCGCCTCGGTGGTGGCAAGCGAGTTCACGAACACGTTGATCCCATCGTTGCCGGAATAGGCCGCCAGCCCGAGGTCGGACACGATGAACCATTGGGTGGCGAGATCGCGGTAGCGCTGCTCCGTCGCGCCCGAACCTGCCCTTGCCGTCATCACATAGACGCCGGGTGCAAGATCGCCGACCGCCTTGTCGACCGGAAACGCCGTGGTGACATCGCTGTTCAGCGGCGATTCGACCGCGAGGTCGCCGCTCCAGACCTTGGCGCCGCGGCTCTCGGCAACGCGCTCCATGTCGTAGCTGTTGAGCCCGCGCTGGAAGTCGCCTGCGATCACGGTTTCGACCAAGTTGCGGTCGCCGATCCTGAAAATCTCGATCGCCACCGAACGGGTATTCACCGAGATGACAGGGATTCCCCGTTGGCCAGTGCGTGGCAGCACGTAGGACTTGGCGGCGAACCTCACGAACGGGCTGCGATCGCGGACATAGACGGTCATGTCGGCGGACTTCGTCAGCGACTCGTGAACGGTCGACGGCAGTCCCGCGCGCAGCGTCACATTGTAGCGTTCGCCGTGCTTGAGCCCTTCGACGCAGAGCTGCTGGCCTTCGACGGTCAGCGCGGGCTTGTCGATACCGGCGACCGCAACGAACGGAGAGAAATCGGTGCGCTTGCCGGGCAACGACTCTGAAAACTGAAAGCAGGCCCGCGGCGAAGCGGTGTCGGCGTCGACCGAATAGTCGCGCAGCCGGAAGCCGTGATCAGCGCGCATCGACTCGTAGAGCGCGCGAACCTCCGCGACCTCGCGAAGCTCCAGCGAAATGCGAAGCGCATCGAGTGCGCCCCGCCAGCGCTTGAGATCGCCCTGGGTCCGGCCAACGATGGCAAGGCTCTCGGCCTCCTCGGCCGGGTTCTGCGCCAGCACGTAGGCGCGGTAGGCGGCGGTCGAGGCACGATCGAGCAGCAAGGTCCGCTCCCGGTCGTCGGACGGGCGGATCTGCTGGATCGTGCGGGCAAGCCGGAGCCAGCCTGCGCTCTGCTCCGGCGCGGCGGCAACGATCTGGCCGAGCAGGACCATGCCGGCGCGGAAGTCGTTGGTCCTGAACGCCGCGTCGGCCTCCTTCCGGAGTTGCGCCAGCGGCTTGCCGGCGGCATCCGCATCGCTCCTGATCCGCGCCTCGAGCCGGATGGCCGCCTCGCCGAGCGCGGGGCGGTCATAGGCCTTCTGGGCCAGCGACGGCGGGGCTGAAAACGCAGTCGCAAGGGTGACGAGCGCGGCAAGGGCGCCGGCGCGGATGTGCGCGAGCATGGGCTGATTCCTCCTCCCCGCCGGAGAGCGGCTCCGGTCGGGCGACTGGGCAAGCTGAAGTCCGAATCGTGTCGGTGTCGTGACGGGGCCGCGCAGCGTCATTTGCCGAACAACAAATGCGGAATCTGGCATGGCATCCCGATCTTACGTCGCGAGCCGGAGGCGTGGCCATTCGTCCCATCGGACCGACAGGAGTGACTTCTTCGCGGCTGCAGCGCCGCTTTGTCGCGCCGGCCGGGCGGAAGGTTCAAGTCGGGACGATTTTTCCCGGGGGTGGCAAGCCGCGCCCCTGCCGCAGCCCTGTTCGCGGCGGTTCCGAAGGGCTAAATGGTCTTTGGCTGTGAACGACCCCGTAGCTCAGTTGGATAGAGCATCAGCCTTCTAAGCTGAGGGTCGCAGGTTCGAATCCTGCCGGGGTCGCCAGTTATTCCGACATTTTGCGTCCGGCATTCCGACAAATTCGGATCGCTCGGATCGCATGATGACGACCCGCATGCATCGCGCAACAAAAATGGTGCGCCCACAATCGGCGCGCCATTGTTAGACCCGATCCGCCAGGCGATCAGCTCACCACAAGCCGCGCGTGCTCGGTGTTGCCTTCGGTCAGTCCGCGCGCCTTCATCCAGTCGTAGGCGCGGCCGAACAGCGTGAGGTCGTAGTAGTCGACGTGCTTGTAGCGGATGAACGCCCGCAGCAGTTCGTTCGGCTTGAGCGCACCCTTGGCGTGGGCCGCCACATGGTGAGCGTACTTGTAGAAGTCGGCGTTGATCAGATCGACCGCCTTGTTCTCGGCTTCGTAGAACGCCTTGCGCTGCTCGTCGTCGAGGCCGGGGGCGACCACCTCGCCGCCGCGATAGAACGAAGCCGCGACGATGTGGGCGCCCTCCTTCAGCGCGAGGCTGATGAACGGCTCCATCACGGTCACGGCGCGATACTTTCCGCTCTTGAGGCCATCCCAGCGCATCTGCGGCAACTGGCCATTGATCAGCTTGATGTGCTCGGCGCCGATCGCGCTCTCCAGCATCTGCACTGTGGTGTAGTGCGAGCCGGTCAGTTCCTGCACCACCACGGGCACGTCGGCCATATCTCTTGGGACCTGAAGCTGCTCGTCGAACGTGACGATGGCCTGCGCCGCCACCGCCGCACGGAGCGCCGCGATGTTGCCGCCGCGCTTGCCGCGCTCGAGCCGATCAATGCTCGCCCATTCGCAGACGTTGTAGCTGTCCGCATTGCCGCAGTCGAACTGGGATTCCTTGAGCCGCGTCATGATCGGCCGCTCGGCGGAGTCCTTTTCGCGGTCGGCGTGGGTCGCGGAAAACGTCACGTCGAGGCCGGCATCGGCAAACAGCCCCTCCTCGATCCCCACGATCACCGGAAGATCGAACACCTGATTGTTCGGTGCGATGCGGATGACGGACCGTTGAGACATTTCCTACCTCCAGGTTCCAGGTTCGCG
>CAZGSW010000065.1:0-19832 GCA_964528635.1 uncultured Rhodoplanes sp.
AGGGCTTCGGCTCGCTCGGCCTGATGACCTCGGTGCTGATGACGCCGGACGGCAAAGTGGTGGAAGCGGAGGCCGCGCACGGCACCGTGACCCGCCACTATCGCGAACACCAGAAGGGCAACGAGACCTCGACCAACTCGATGGCCTCGATCTTCGCCTGGACGCGCGGGCTCGCCCACCGCGCCAAGCTCGACGGCAACGCGTCGCTCGCGAAGTTCGCGGGCACACTGGAAAAGGTTTGCGTCGACACCGTCGAGTCCGGCTTCATGACCAAGGACCTGGCGCTGCTGGTCGGCCCCGACCAGAAGTGGCTCTCGACCACCGGGTTCCTCGACAGGATCGACGAAAACCTCAAGAAGGCGATGGCGTAACGGCCCGCGTCTTGTCGGATCGACGCATATGCCGGCGTGACCGGCGGGAGATCACGCCTCTTCCTTTTGTTCCTTCATCTGCTTGAGCTCTGCCTCGCGGGCGAGCCCGATACGGTGTTCGATCACCTCCTCGGGCAAACCGAGCGATTCCAGCAGCCGCGCACCCAGTTGCAGACTCGCCTCGACAGCCTCCGGGATCGCGTCGACGGCACCGAAGCGCAGCATCTGCACGGCATGATCGGGATCGAGCGCGCGGGCGAACACCGGCACCTCCGCATTGATGTTCCGTGCCGCAATCACCATGCGCTGCGCCGCCTTCGGTGAATCCACGGTGATGACGAATGCGCGGGCGCGGCCGACGCCGACCTGCCTCAGCAGCTCGGGCCGGCTCGCGTCGCCGAGGTAGATGTTTCGCGTGGCCTTTCGGTGCTGGGCGACCAGTTCACCGTCGGTGTCGAGCACAACATAACCGATGCCTTCGGCGGAAAGCAGGCGGCCCAGCGTCCGGCCAAACCGACCATACCCTCCAATCACGACGTGGTCGGCAAACCCGTCGCTGGCTTCCGCCGCGGCATGATGCCCGAAATCCTTCTCGCGCAAGGTGTTGCCAAGCCTCCGGCCGAGCCCGGCGCACAGCGGCGACAGCAGCATGGACAGGCCCACGACGACCGTCACGAACTGCGACGTCTCCAGCGGGATGATTTTGGTATAGGCGGCGAGGCCGACGACAATGAAGGCGAACTCGCTGCCCTGCGGCAACAGCAGCGCGACATCGCCTGCCACCGCCCGGGAAACACCCATGAAGCGTGCGACGGCGTACAACACGATCGCCTTCACCGCGAGCAGGATGGCGACCGCAGCCAGGATCAGATGGATCCGCGCCCATGCCGCCAGCAGGTCCACCGACATGCCGACGGTGATGAAGAACAGCCCCAGCAACAGCCCCTTGACCGGAGCGACGTCGATTTCGATTTCGTGACGGTACTCCGTGTCCGACAGCAGCAGGCCCGCCAGAAACGCGCCGAGCGCAGTCGACAGTCCCGCGGCACCCGTCACCGTCGCGGCAACAATCACGATCAGCAAGGTGATCGCGAGCAGGAACTCGCGGCTGCCGGTTTGGGCCGCAAGGCGCAACAGCGGGCGCATCATGAAATGGCCCGCGAACGCGATCACTCCGAGCGCGAACGCGGCCGACAGCAGCGCCCCGCCCAATCCGCCGGCAATGCTGTTGCCCTCCTGACCCAGCGCCTGCACGCCGAACAGCACCGGCGCCACCATGAGATCCTGGAACAGCAGGATCGCCACCGCGAGTCGGCCGGTGGCCGAACCGGAGCGGTTCTGCTCCTCCAGAAGCTGCAGCGCGACCGCGGTCGATGACATCGCAAGGCAGAGCCCCAGCACGATGGCGCCTTCAGTGTCCACGCCTGCCAGCGCAACCAGAAATCCGATAGCAGCCGCCGATACGGCGAATTGCAGGCCGCCGGCGCCGAGTACATAGCGGCGCATGGTCCACAGCCGCGACAGCGACAGTTCAAGCCCCACCAGGAACAGCAGGAACATGATCCCGAGGTCGGCGAGGAATTTCGCCAGCACGCCGTCGCTGATGGTGATCCACTCGAGCCACGGGTAGGTTTCGCCCAGCCGGCCGAAGCCGTAGGGGCCGACCAGCGTTCCTATCACCAGGAAGCCGAGCACCGCGCCGATCCGCGCGCGGTGAAACAGCGGGACGATGATCCCGGCGGCGACCAGGAAGACGACGAAATCCTTCAGAAGCGGTGTGGCGAGTTCCACAGTATCCCCGCTCGCGCCGGGCGCGCGGCACAGGCTGCAATCCGTCCGGGCATCACCGGACGTCTCTCAACGCAATCAAACCAGCCGCCTGCGGCAACGTCAGGCCGGCTTCACCAGCCTCCTGATCGCGGCAATCGCTGCGTCAGCCGCGGCGCCATTCGGGCCGCCGCCCTGCGCCATGTCGGGCCGCCCGCCGCCGCCCTTGCCGCCGAGTTCGGCGACTCCGGCCTGGACGAGTTGCACCGCGCTGTTTGCCGCCTTGAGATCGTCGGTGACGCCGACCACCAGGCTCGCCTTCTGGTCGGCGTCGGTGGTGAGCAGGATGACGACACCGGAGCCGAGCTTCTTCTTGCCCTCATCGGCAAGGCTGCGCAGATCCTTGGCTTCGATGCCGATGAGCTTCTTCGCCATCACCTTGACGCCGTTGACCGTCTCGGCCTCGTCGGCCGCCGATGCTGCACCGCCGCCGCCCATCGCCAGCTTCCGGCGCGCGTCGGCGAGTTCGCGTTCGAACCTCTTGCGCTCATCCAGCAGGCCGCCGATCCGCGCCGGCAGATCGTCCAGCGAGACGCGCAGTTCGGACGAAGCGGCTCGCGCGAGCGCCATCGCGTTGTTGGCGGCCTTGCGCGCGGCTGTTCCCGTCAGCGCCTCGATGCGGCGCACGCCGGCGGCGACACCCGCATCTGACAGTCCCGAGATGACGCCGATGTCGCCGGTGCGGCCCACATGAGTGCCGCCGCACAGTTCGACCGACCAGCCCATCGCGTTGCCCGCCCCCTCGCCCATCGCGACGACGCGAACCTCATCGCCGTACTTTTCGCCGAACAGGGCGCGGGCGCCGGAGGCGCGGGCGTCGTCCAGCGCCATCAGCCGGGTGGTGACAGGTGAATTCTGCAGCACGAATTCGTTGGCGATATCCTCGACCTTCTCCAGTTCCTCCGCCGACATCGGCTTGGGATGGGAGAAGTCGAAGCGCAGCCGGTCGGGCGCCACCAGCGAGCCCTTCTGGGCGACGTGGTCGCCCAGCACCTGGCGCAGCGCCTCGTGCAGCAGATGCGTCGCCGAGTGATTGCGGCGGATCGCGGAGCGGCGGCCGTGGTCGACGTCGAGCGCGAGCGCCGCGCCCGGCTTCAGCGTGCCCTGCTCGACCGTGCCGAGATGGACGAACAGGTCGCCGCCCTTCTTCTGGGTGTCGGTGACGCGGAAACGCACGCCATCGGCGCGCAATACGCCGGTATCGCCGACCTGTCCTCCGGACTCGCCGTAGAACGGCGTCTGATTCACGATCACGGCACCGGTCTCGCCCGCCTTCAGTTCGGAAACCTCCTTGCCGTCACGCACCAGCGCGGACACCACGCCCTCGGCGCTCTCGGTCTCGTAGCCCAGGAATTCGGTTGCGCCTGCCTTCTCCCGGAGCGCAAACCACACGGCCTCCGTTGCCGCGTCGCCGGAGCCCTTCCACGATTCCCGCGCCTTCTCGCGCTGGCGCTCCATCGCGGCGTTGAAGCCCTCGACGTCGACCCCGATGCCGCGCGCGCGCAGCGCATCCTGGGTCAGATCGAGCGGGAAGCCGTAGGTGTCGTACAGCGTGAATGCGGTCTCGCCCTTGAGCTGGCCTCCCTGCTTGAGGCCCTTGCTCTCTTCCTCAAGAATCGAAAGCCCGCGCTCCAGCGTCTTGCGAAAGCGCGTCTCCTCGAGCTTCAGCGTCTCCGAGATCAGCGCCCCGGCGCGGATGAGCTCCGGATAGGCCTGCCCCATCTCGCGGGCGAGCGTCGGCACGAGCTTCCACATCAGCGGCTCGCGCGCACCGAGCAGCTCGGCATGACGCATGGCACGGCGCATGATGCGGCGGAGCACGTAGCCGCGCCCCTCGTTCGACGGCAGCACGCCGTCGGCGATCAGGAACGCCGACGCCCGCAGATGGTCGGCGATGACGCGGTGCGAAGCCTTCTGCGGCCCGTCCGGCGACACCTTGGTGAGTTCGGCGATGGCGCCGATCAGCGCACGGAACAGGTCGATCGAATAGTTGTCGTGGGTGCCCTGCAGCACCGCGGCAATGCGCTCCAGCCCCATCCCGGTGTCGATCGAGGGCCTGGGCAGATCGACGCGCTGGCCCGAGGCCAGCTGCTCGTACTGCATGAACACCAGGTTCCAGATCTCGATGAAGCGGTCGCCGTCGGCGTCCGGGGAGCCCGGCGGTCCGCCGGGGATTTTGTCGCCGTGGTCGTAGAAGATTTCAGAGCACGGACCGCACGGACCGGTGTCGCCCATCGCCCAGAAATTGTCGGAGCCGGCGATGCGGATGATGCGGCTCTCGGGCAGGCCCGCGATCTTCTTCCAGAGATCGAAGGCCTGATCGTCGTCGATGTAGACGGTGGCGGTGAGCTTGTCCTTGGGCAGGCCGAACTCTTTGGTGACCAGGTTCCAGGCCAGCTCGATGGCGCGGTCCTTGAAGTAATCGCCGAACGAGAAGTTGCCCAGCATCTCGAAGAAGGTGTGATGCCGCGCCGTGTAGCCGACGTTGTCGAGGTCGTTGTGCTTGCCGCCGGCGCGGACGCACTTCTGCGAGGTGACGGCGCGCTGGTAGGGACGCTTCTCCAGCCCGGTGAAGACGTTCTTGAACTGCACCATGCCGGCGTTGGTGAACATCAGGGTCGGGTCGTTGCGCGGCACCAGCGGCGACGACGGCACGATCTCGTGGCCCGCCTTCTTGAAATAGTCGAGAAACCCCGACCGGATGTCGTTGACGCCGCTCATGGTGCTTTTCATAACCGCAAAACCCGCCTGAACGGCGGGTCTCTCTGGAGTGTCCAACCGGCTATTTAGCGACGGGTGGATAGTGTGTCCAGAATGCCGCACGGCGGGCGCGACCGTCCGGCGGCGCTGCGGGCGGCCGCGCCTGCGCCAAAAACAAGAGCCCCGGGCCGAAGCCCGGGGCTCGCGCCTGCCGGTGGGGCGGCAGACCGGAAACTCAGGCCTCGGCGGCCTCATCGTCGTCATCGTCCTTTTCCGGCTCGCCCATGATCGCCTCGCCGATCACGCCTGCGTTCTGGCGGATCACCTGCTCGATCTTCTGGGCCATGTCCGGATTGGACTTGAGGAACTGCTTGGCATTCTCGCGGCCCTGACCGATCCGCTGGCTGTCATGGGAGAACCAGGCGCCGGACTTCTCGATGATGCCGGCCTTGACGCCAAGGTCGATCAGCTCGCCGTTCTTGGAGACGCCCTCGCCGTACATGATGTCGAACTCGACCTGCTTGAACGGTGGGGCGAGCTTGTTCTTCACCACCTTGACGCGGGTCTGGTTGCCGACCACCTCGTCGCGCTCCTTGATGGCGCCGATGCGGCGGATATCGAGGCGGACCGAAGCGTAGAACTTGAGCGCGTTGCCGCCGGTGGTGGTCTCCGGAGAGCCGTACATCACGCCGATCTTCATGCGGATCTGATTGATGAAGATCACCATGGTCTTCGACTTGTTGATCGAGCCGGTGAGCTTGCGCAGCGCCTTGGACATCAGCCGCGCCTGGGTGCCGGGCTGGTTATCGGTCATCTCGCCTTCGAGCTCGGAGCGCGGCACCAGCGCCGCCACCGAGTCGATCACCAGCACGTCGACCGCGCCGGAGCGCACCAGCGTGTCGGCGATTTCCAGCGCCTGCTCGCCGTCGTCGGGCTGCGAGATCAGGAGGTCGTCGATGTTGACGCCGAGCTTGCGGGCATAGACCGGATCGAGCGCGTGTTCGGCGTCGACGAAGGCGCAGATGCCGCCCTTCTTCTGGGCCTCGGCCACGCAATGCAGCGCCAGCGTGGTCTTGCCGGAGGATTCCGGCCCGTAGATCTCGATCACACGGCCCTTGGGCAGGCCGCCGACGCCGAGCGCAATGTCGAGGCCGAGCGACCCGGTCGAGATGGTCTCGATGTCCATGGACTGCTTGGTCTTGCCAAGCTTCATGATCGAGCCTTTGCCGAAATTGCGCTCGATCTGGGACAGCGCGGCGTCCAGCGCGCGGGACTTGTCCTTGTCCATTGATGTTCCTTCGATGACCCGCAGGGCCGCAGACGAAGCCATAGCCGCGCTCCTTATGACCGGGATTCGATAGACCGACAAACTGGCGCCCGTCCCGGCAAAACAGCGCCCTGTCCGATTGAGACTCGAATGTACACTATTTGTTCTTTGTTCGCAATATGTTCCGGAGCGGGCAGGAATTTCCACCGGAACTCCAGAAGTTTCAGCGGGTTGTGGTCCGAGGAGACCGCTGATGGGGCGCACCGCCGTCGTCGCAGGAGTCTGGTTCGTGCTGTGGATGACCGCGGGCGCCCTGTACGGCGGCCTGACCGCGCCGCCGGCCGGAGGCGTGGGAAACGGCGTCTATTCCGGCATCTTCACCGGCGCGCTGGTCGCGGTCGTCACCAGTTTTGCCTGGCCGTGGATCCTGCCGCGGCGCGTCGACCGCTGGATGCGACGCGGCGAAGCAGGCGAGGCCTGACCGGCGGCCTCTTCCCCGGCCCCATTCCCGCGCTACATATCCAGAACCATCCATGCGACCTCTGCGGGAACGGGATTTTCCTCCCGCACGTTGGCGGCTATGGAGACTGGCATGCCTGACCGGGTTGTCGTCGTTCTGACCATTTGGCTCGCGGCCTTCACCGGCGCAGGATCGCTGCTCGGCCGTTACGTGCTGAACATTCCAGGCACCCTCACCGTGGCCGGCTTCTTTCTCGCAGTCGCGACCACGTTTCTGTGGCCCTGGATCATGCCGAAGCCGATCGACCGCTGGATCGACGGCGGCAACGCCGAGGGGCGCTACGACAGTTGGATGGAGCAGGACCGCAGCGTGGTGCCCGGCCTGCGCGGCTTTCTCGAACGTGGCCGCGCCAGCGTGAGCGAGGTTCGCCGCCTGTTCAACGAGCACCGCCGCCCCGACGGCCGGATGGACGGCGGGCACGCCTCCTGACACCCTGACTCGCACCCCCCGGACCGGCAGCTCGCCAGCGATCCGATGGAACCGCCCGCGGGGGCGGCGCGTTCATTTGGGCTTCTCAGGCGGGACCGCATGACCTTCGAACAATCGCTCGCGTTCGCCATCATCGCGGGGATGATGGTGTTGTTCGTCTGGGGACGGCTGCGCTACGACCTCGTTGCGGTGCTGACCCTGCTGGTCGCAGTCGCCGCCGGCATCGTGCCCTACAACAAGGCATTCGCCGGCTTCGCCGACGATATCATCGTGATCATCGCCTCGGCGCTGGTGGTAAGCGCCGCGGTGGCGCGCTCCGGCGTGATCGAGCGCATGCTGCGCGCCTTCGGCTCGCACCTGAAGTCCACCGGCTCGCAGGTGATCGTGCTGTCCGGCATCGTCGCGGTGCTGTCCGGCTTCGTGAAGAATATCGGCGCGCTGGCGATGCTGATGCCGGTGGCGTTCCAACTCGCGCGGCGCACCAAGAAGCCGGTGTCGGCGCTGCTGATGCCGATGGCGTTCGCCGCCCTGCTTGGCGGCATTGTCACGCTGGTCGGCACCTCGCCCAACATCATCGTGGCCCGCGTGCGCGAGGAGATCGTCGGCGAGCCGTTCAAGATGTTCGACTTCGCCCCGGTCGGCGTCGGAATCGCCATCGCCGGCCTGATCTTCCTCGCGTTCGGCTGGCGCCTGCTGCCGCGCGGACGCAAGGGTGCGGTGTCGATGGAGGCCGCGTTCAACATCGAGGGCTACACCACCGAGGTGGAAATCCCGGAGGAGTCCCCGATCGCCGGCAAGACCGTCAGGGCGCTCGTGGAGGCCGGCGAGAACGAGGTCGAGGTCATCTCGCTGATGCGCGGCCGCAACCGGCGCAACGATCCCAACGGCAAGACGGCGCTCAAGCCTGGCGACATCCTGATCCTGCAGGGCGAACCCGAGGCTCTGGCCCGCGTGGTCGGACTGGAAAAGCTCAAGCTCACCCGCGACGAGGAAAGCCGCGAGCTGGATACACCGGACGACGAGATCGGCGTGATGGAGGCGGTGGTCACCGCCGAGTCGGAGCTGGTCGACCGCACCGCCATGCAGGCGCGGCTGTTCGACCACTACGAAGTCAACCTGCTCGCGGTGGCGCGCGCCGGCCGGCGCATCACCCAGCGGCTGCGCTCGGTGCGGCTGCGGGCCGGCGACGTCCTCGTGCTGCGCGGCGATCTCAAGACCATGCCCGAGACTCTCGGCGCGCTGCGGCTGCTGCCGCTCGCCGAGCGCGAGGTCACCATCGGCCGCGGCCGCCACAGCCTCATTCCCGTCACTGTGCTGACGCTCGCCATGCTGCTGGTGGCGTTCGACCAGATCCCCGTGACGATCGCGTTCTTCGGCTCCGCCGTGGTCCTTCTGCTGCTGCGCTCGCTGACGCTGAACGACGCCTACGACAGCATCGAGTGGCCGATCCTGGTGCTGATCGGCGCGCTGATCCCGGTCTCGGACGCGCTGCGCACGACTGGCGGGACCGAAGTCATCGCGGGCTGGCTCGCCGCGGTCGCGCAGCACCTGCCTGCGCTCGGCACGCTCTCGTTCATCATGGTGGCGGCGATGGCCGTGACGCCGTTCCTCAACAACGCCGCAACCGTGCTGGTGATGGCGCCGATCGCGGCGAGCTTCGCCAGGAACCTGGGCTACAGCCCCGACCCATTCCTGATGGCGGTGGCGATCGGCGCGGCGTGCGACTTCCTCACCCCGATCGGACACCAGTGCAACACGCTGGTGATGGGCCCCGGCGGCTACCGGTTCGGCGATTACTGGCGGCTCGGCCTGCCGCTGTCGATCATCGTGGTGATTGTCGGCACCGCGCTCATCCCGCTGGTGTGGCCGCTCGCGGCGCGGTGATCCACCGCTCAGCCATGGCGGGCTTGTTCCGGCCGTCCACGCCTTTAGTGTCTTCCCGGGGACCAATCCCGGCCGGAACTCACAATGCTCATCCTCTACGATTTCGGAAACTCGGTCTGCTGCCAGAAGGTGCGCATCACCTTGCGCGCCAAGGGTCTCGACTGGGAGGCGCGGCGCGTCGACCTGTTCAAGAGCGAGCAGTACGACCCGCAATACCTGAAGATGAACCCGAAGGGCGTGGTGCCGACGCTGGTGCACGACGGCAAGCCGGTGGTCGAGTCGACCCTGATCTGCGAATACATCGACGAGACCTACCCCGACCCGCCGCTGATTCCGAAAGACGCCTGGGGCCGCACCCGCATGCGGCTGTGGAGCAAGCTCGTCGACGAAGGCCTGCACGACGGCGTCACCGAATTGTCGTTCTCGGCGATGTTCCGCGAGCGGATGCGCAACATGACCGAGGAGCAGCGCCAGACCCGGTTTCGCAACGTCGGCGATCCGCGCCGCACCGACCGCTTCAGGTCGACCTACGAGTTGGGCGCGAAATCGCCGTTCGTGGTGCATGGCATCGCCGCCTACGAGCGCGCCTTCAGGCTGATGGACGCGACCCTGACCGAGCACGGCGGCCCGTGGCTGGTCGGCGACGAGGTGACGCTCGCCGACATCAACCTGATGCCCTACGCGGCGCGGCTCGAATACCTCGGGCTGCTGGGAGCCTGGATCGACGCCTATCCGCGCGTCCATGACTGGTGGGTCCGCGCGCAGAACTGGCCGTTCTTCCAGAGCGTGCTGCGTGACCTGATCTCGGAGCACGAGTTCTCCGAGATGCGCACCCACGGGCCGACGATCTACGACGACGTGAAGGCCGCGATTGAAAGGCTGCGGACGCAGTAGGCCGTGAGCGGGGCTACTTCTTCTCCCGTTTCGGCTTTCGCTCCGGAGTTGCCGCAGTCTTCGCCGCAGCCAGTTCGGCATCGCGGGCGAGCCGCAACGCCTTCAGCTTCTCGGTCTTTGCGCGCGTGGCGATGCCGGCGGCCTCGTATTCGGCCATCGCTTTCTTGCCGTCCTGCTCGCGCTGAAGCTTCATGAATTGAGCCTTTGCGGCGTCAGTCTTGGTGTTGCTGGCCAATCGATGTCTCCTCTGGCAGGCGGAACGCTGCGGCGCTCGATATCATTGTGCGAAGCATGCAAGCCGAGTCGCTTGCGAATAAAGGCGGGCGTGCAATCGTCGCCCAGTCGCCGGAGTCCGATCGGCGCCGTTTGCCGATGATGAATCATCCCGTAGCATAGAATCAGGTCGTCTCGGCGCGCATCGAGCAAATCACCCTGCGACTGTGCGTGGCGTCAGCAACCACGTTAGCGGCCGGTTCCTTGCTATTTTGGGGTTTCAGGCCTATATAGCCGCATCGGTATGGCCGGACTGGGCCGCTTCGCCTCGTCGCTGACGGGCGCGCACGTTTCAGACTTCTTACCAAATCGACGAACCGGGAAGGACGGCCACGATTTTCGTGCGCCGCCGCCCACGTGCACACCCGTTTGCGAAAGGACATCTTTATGACCACGGGCACTGTCAAGTTCTACAACGATCAAAAGGGCTTCGGATTCATCCAGCCGGATGACGGCGCAAAGGACGTTTTCGTCCATGCGACCGCTCTGGAGCGGGCCGGCATTCACGGCCTGCGCGAAGGCCAGAAGGTGCGTTTCGACACCGAGAACGATCGCCGCACCGGCAAGGTCGCCGTCGGCACGATCGAACTCGCTTGATCGAAGACAAACTTACGCCGCCGCCTTTACAAGGGCGGCGGCGGCAACGCTGGAAGGACATCATGCGACTCTTCATGTTCAAATCGGAATCGGGTGCGCTGCGTGCATTTACCGCCGATCGGGACACCCGCCTGCTGCCTTCGCAACATGGACCGTGGTACCCCACCGGCGTGGTCCGTGAAGACGCGCAACCGCCGCACAACCTGAAGCGCGAAGCCATCGAAAAGGCGATCGCCGATCAGGGCTTTCAACTCTTCCGCCTGAAGAAGTCCGCCGATTGAGGCCAGAGGCCGAAGGTGGCGGGATGACAAGTCCGTTCGGACCGGTGCTTTAACAGGGATTTGCGGAATGAGCGCCATATACCGGGCCGGATCCTGTGTGATCGCGCTGCTCATGTTCGCAATTCCGGTGCTTGCCCAGCCGGCCCTGAATATCGCGGGGACCTACCGCGGGCTGATGACCGAGTGCCTTTCGAAAGTCCGGTCGGCGGATTGCCGAAAGGGAATGTTCGTGCTGATCGAACTGGCCGACAAGGTCGACGCAAAGCGCGCAGAGTGGGAGCGCTCGGCCGCTGCCGGCGGCATTTCGTCGGACTCGTTGCTGAACGACTACAACCTCGCTGCAGCGCAGTTGGCCAGTGCCGTGGCCGACTTCAATCTCAACGTCGGCGCGGATGCAGGCGTGAGACCCGTCCCGTTGAGGTAGTGTCCGCTGCGCAAAGGAAGGAAAGCATCCATGCTCACTCCTGCCCTGACGCCGGAAACCCGCGACGCGCCTCTCTGTGCGGCCTGCGTTCAGCCGATGAGCACCGTCCGCATCGTCGAACCAATCCCGGGGCGCGGCCTTCGCCTGTTCCGCTGCGAGGGGTGCGGCGTCGTCATGTTTACCGAACTTTGACCGGCGGGCCGGTTCTCACATCGGAGCCCGTTCGTCGCGCCGGCATGTACGGCATCGGCACGTGAAGCGGCGTGCATCACTTGCGCACCGGTGGCCGGACAAGGCACATTTCTCCGCGACCGCGTCTACAACGCACATGGCGCGACGGGAGACCCATGCCCTACGACATCATCATCCGCGGCGGCACCCTTCATGACGGCAGCGGCGCCGCCGGCAAGGCGGGCGACCTCGCCATCGAGGACGGCGTCATTGCCGCCGTCGGCAACGTGACCGGCACCGCGAAGAAGACCATCGACGCCACCGGCCTCGCCGTGACGCCGGGCTTCATCGACATCAAGACGCACTCCGACTTCACGCTGCCGATCAACCCGAAGGCCGAGAGCAAGGTGCGCCAGGGTGTCACCACCGAGATCATCGGCCACTGCGGCTTCTCCGTTGCCCCCGCCCTGCCCGGCAGGGTCGAGCTCCTGCGCGACTACCTGTCGCCGAGCGCGCCGTGGCTGCCCTTCAAGGAAATGACCTTCCCGCAGTATCTCGACACCTTCCCGGCGACCGCGGTGAACGCCGGCATGCTGGTCGGCCACAACACGTTGCGTCTGATGGCGATGGGAATGGAGAACCGCGCGCCGACCGCGATGGAAATGGACGTCATGATCGCGCTGCTGGAGGACGGATTGAAGGCCGGCGCGCTCGGCATGTCGTCGGGCCTGTTCACCTCGCCGGGCTCCTACGCCGAGCCCGACGAGATGATCGCGTTCGGCCATATCCTCAAGGAATACAACGCCGGCTATTTCACCCACCTGCGCGACGAATCCGGCAGGGTGCTGGAGGCGGTGGACGAGGCGATCGATGTGGCGCGGCAATGCGGCGTGCATGTCGAGATCGTCCACTTCAAGGCCTCGGGCATGGACAACTGGGGCAAGGCCGCGACCGCGCTGAAGATGATCGCGGATGCGCGCAAGCAGGGCCTCGACGTCGACTGCGACGCCTACCCTTACGCCGCCGGATCGAACCCGCTGAAGAACCTGCTGCCGCAATGGGTGCAGGCCGGCGGCGTCGACGCCATGCTCAAGCGGCTGCCCGAGCGCGAGACCCGCGACCGCATCCGCGCCGACATCGAACGCGACGGACTGAACAACTGGGGCCGCATCCCGGACTGGGACTGCGTTCGGATCTCGATCTCGCCGAACCTGCCGCAATACGCCGGCAAGACCATCAAGGACATCGCGGCCGAGCGCGGCGCCGACCCGGTCGACACGCTGTGCCAGTACCTCGCCGACGACAAGGGCGCGACCCGCGTATTGGTCACCTCCATCTCGGAGGACGACATCACCGACATCGTGCGCGACCGCGCCGCACTGGTCGGCTCGGACGGCAACTGCGTCGCGACCTACGGCACCGTGAGCCAGGGCATGCCGCATCCGCGCTTCTACGGCACCTTCCCGAAGATCGTCGACCACTACGTCCGGCAGAACAACGTGCTGCCACTGGAAGCGGCGATCCACAAGATGACCGGGGCGACCGCGAAGGCGCTCAAGCTCAAGGATCGCGGCCTGCTCAGGGAGGGCTACCGGGCCGACGTGGCGGTGTTCGACCCGCAGGATTTCCGCGACCGCGCGACCTACGCCGATCCCCACCAGTACCCGACCGGCGACCGGACCTGCGTGGCGGTCAACGGAACTCTGGTGGTGGAGAACGCCGTCCACACCGGCGCCCTGCCCGGAAAGGTGCTGCGGCGCGATCGAACGGGAGCCGTTGGCTGACTGGGCGCGCGTTCTGCTGCGGCGTCGCTCCGACGGCGATTGCCGCCGGCGCCAGCGCGAAAAGCCAGCAGGTGGCGGGCTCGGTCGTGATGGGTCGAGCTGCTGGTGCGGTGTTCTTTGCGGTTGTGCTGCGGACACTCTCGCGGCGCGGCCTGCGCCGGAGCGCACGGCCATTTCGTCGCGCCGAAACCGCGGCAAGCTGGCGGATTTCCCCGTCCGGTTGCATATCCCGTCATCGATTGAGGATTGGCGCCCGCGCGGTGCATGCCCGGTCATGCACGCCTGAGACGCAGGCCTGCGGTGACGTAACGCCGCCTTGATCGACACGATGGCAAGCGTCTAGACTCGTTCCAGTCGAGAAAACAGGAACGAGGGGGACGGGATGCGCAGGATGCTGAATGTCGCAATGGCCGCTGTGGCGGTTCTTTTCGCCGCGCAGGTTTCTACGGCCACCGCGCAGACGTTCCCTTCCTCCACCGTCACCGTGGTGGTTCCCTACCCGGCCGGCGGCAGCACGGACATTCTGGCGCGGGCGCTCGCCAGCGAGCTCAGCAAGGTGTGGAAGCAGAACGTCGTGGTCGAGAACGTCGGCGGCGCCAGCTCCATTCTGGGCACCAACCGCGTGGTCAAGGCGCAGCCCGACGGGCACACGCTGCTGCTGACCATCGACGCCACCACCGTGCACAACCGCTTCCTCTACAAGAACCTGCCTTACGATCCCGACAAGAGCCTGATGCCGATCACGATGCTGGCGCGCAGCGGGCAGCTCGTCATCGCCCATCCCTCCGTTCCGGCGAAAAACCTGCGCGAACTTGTCGACGTCGCGCGCCGTGCGCCCGCCGGGATCACCTACGGCTCCTACGGCAACGGCACGCAGCCGAACCTGCTGTTCGAGACCATCGCCGACCGCGAGAAGGTGAAGTTCCTGCAGGTTCCGTACAAGGGCATCGCTCCGGTGGTCACCGCCGTGGTCACCGGCGAAGTGCAGGTGTCGGTGGCGAGCCCGGCCGCGGCCGGTTCGATGGTCAGCGCCGGCAAGATCAAGGCGATCGCGATCGGCGGCGCCAAGCGGGCGGACGGGTTCCCCGACGTTCCCACCATCGCGGAATCGGGTTTCTCCAACATGGACGCAGCGATCTGGTGGGGCATGTTCGCCCCCGCCGGAACCAATCCGGCGCTGGTCGATCGCATCAACCGCGATGTCATCGCCATCGCCCGGCAGCCGGACTTCAAGAAGAAGTACTTCGACAAGTTCGGCATGGACCCGGTGCTGGGCACGCCCGCCGAGTTTTCCAAGGGCATCCGCGACGACGTCGCCATCATCGCCGAAATGGTGAAGGCCGCCCGCGTCAAGCCGGTGGAATAGCATCAGAACCGTTCGCAACCGAATTCGGAGTGCCGGAATGCCCAAGCCCTACCTGGTGTGCCGCGAGGACGAACTGAAGGACGGCGACCGCCGGGTGGTGTCGTGCGACGGCACCGAAGTCGGCGTGTTCCGGGTCGATGGCGAGTTGGTCGCCTGGCACAACGAATGCCCGCACCGCTCCGGCCCGGTGTGCCAGGGCCGCATCTACAAGCGTGTGGTCGAACCGGTCGCCGCCGACAACACGGTCCGGCTGCTCGGCTACGACGAGAGCGTCACAAACATCGTCTGCTCGTGGCACGGCTATGAGTTCGACCTGAAAACCGGCGCAAATCAGGGCTACGACAAGGTCAAGCTGCGCAAGGCACGCCTCGACGTGAAGGATGGGAATGTCTATGTCGTGGTCTGAGGTCGCAGCGCAGACATGACCGAACGTGCCAACGACGAATACGGCTGGATCGACCGCTACGCGGCCGATCTGCACCGCTCCGCAAAGGAACTCGTGGAGAAGGGCGAGGCCGCGCGCGTTTCCGACGAAGCACTGGCGCAGATCATGACTGCGGCCGTCCGCCTCTATTATGCCAAGTCCGAGTTGGAAGAACGTGCCGTTCCCGCCATCGTTCAGGAGGGCACGGAGACGCTGACCCCGACCGAGATGCTGGTCGCGGTGTCCGAAATGCTGCGCGACATCGGCCTTGGACCGATGGAACTCGGCCTCTGGTTCCGCCGCCGGCCGGGCGAGAACGATCCCGGCGAAGACCTTCACTCCGCAAACAGGAGCAAGCCATGAACCAACCCGTGGTCGGCGTACCGCAGATGCTGCCGGCGCAGGTGATCGACACCTCGACCGACAGCCGCGAGATCCTCCGGCACGCCAGGATCGCGGCGCGCCGGCGCAAGCTGCAGGACTGGTTCGTGGTCGACGTCGACGCCCATCACGTCGAAACCGTCTCGTGGAACGAGGTGGTGCAGTACATCGACGATCCGGTGATCCGCGATCAGGCGATCTTCTTCCACCGCGACCGTATCGGCGCACCGCCCTACGGCCTCAACGGCGACCTCGGGCTGCGCTACCAGAGCGTCGGCGGCCGCATCCCGCATCAGGACGGACTGCGCGAAAAGGTCGAGGACGCGAGCGTCCATCGCGACGTGACGCTGACCCGCCGCGCGATGGACTCGCTCGGCGTCGACAACATGGTGGTGTTCCCGACCCCGATGCTGTTCCTCGGTATGCACCCGCAGCCGGAAATGGAGACCTGGCTGTCGCGCGCCTACAACAAGTGGATGCAGGAGAAACTGCTCTCCGCCGACGACCGCATCAAGTTCCTCGCGGTGCTGCCGTTCCATACACCGGAAGAGTGCGAGCGCATCGTGCAGGAATGCGCTGGCAAGAAGGGCATCATCGGCTTTGCGATTCCGTCGACGCGGCATGCCCCGGTTCACCACAACAAATACATGCGGCTGTACCGCATGATCGAGGAGACCGGCATGCCGCTCTCCTTCCATGCCGGCTATCACTGGGACGATCCGTCACTGAAGACGGTCAACCGCTTTCTCGGCATGCACGCGCTCGGCTTCGCGTGGCCGAACATCGTGCATTGCACCAACTGGATCCTCAACGGCATCCCGGTGCGCTTCCCGAAGCTCAAGGTGATCTGGATCGAGTCCGGTATCGCCTGGGCGCCGTTCCTGATGCAGCGGCTCGACGATCAGTTCCTGATGCGGCCGTCGGAGGCGCCGCAGCTCAAGCGGCTGCCGTCGGAATACATGCGCGATCACTGCTGGTACACGACGCAGCCGATGGAGGCGACCAACCTCAAGGCGCTGGAATGCACCATGGACATGATCAAGGCCGACACGCAGCTCCTGTTCGCCTCGGACTGGCCGCACTTCGACTTCGACGTGCCCAGCGAGATCACGGACCTGCCGTTCCTGTCGGAGCAGGCCAAGCGCAACATCCTGGGCCTGAACGCGGCGCGGATCTTCAATCTCGATCCGACCCCGGTGAAGCAGCTCTGAGGGCGGCGCGGCGGGCAGGCGGCGACGGTTGCCCTGCCTGACGGATCGAACCTGCCGTCAAGCCGCCTGCAGCGCGGACTCCCGGATCGGGACGGCGAACAGCTTCTGGCCGCCGGCATTCCGGACCTGGACCTCGATCCCGCCGGTGCCGCTGATATCGGTGCACTCGATATCGAGTGCGATCAGTTCGGCGATTTCGTGGGCCTGGTCGGGCCGCTCAAGCTCGCGGCCCTGATAATCGTAGTGAACGCGCATCCTGGAAGCGACGTCGAAGAAATAGCGATTCATCGCGCACCTTCTGGTCAGCGGACGGAGAACCTTCTGGTTCAAACGGTGCGACGCTACCAGCGCCCCGTTCCGCCGCCGTTACGGCGGCGGACAAGACTGTCATTGAATGCGCGTAAAATTTTCCGCGAAATCTCGCCTCATCTGACCTGAAAAATCAGCTTGCCGCGGAAATGCCGGCCCTGGCTGACCCGGTGCGCCTCGGCCGCCTCGGACAGCTTGAACAGCTTCACCTCGGGGGCACGAACCGCGCCTGCGGCGTACAGTTCTGCGATCCGCTCCATGGCGGCGCGGGAGCGCGGCACCGGCGGCCGCAGGCCCTCCACGTCGGTGCGGCCCGTCGGCGGCGCCTTCGGTCCCGATGCGATGAAGGCGGCGCGGCCGCCCGGCTTGAGCACGTCGTAGGACTTGGCCGCGACGTCGCCGCCGACCGTTTCGAACACCGCGTCGCAAACCTGGCCGATTTTGGTGAAGTCCTCTTTGGTGTAGTCGATCACCCGGTCCGCACCGAGCGAGCGGACGTAGTCCACGTTGGCGGTGCTGGTGGTGGTGATGACGGTGGCGCCGAGATGCTTGGCAAGCTGGATGGCGTAGCTCGCGACGCCGCCCGCCCCGCCCTGGATCAGGATGGTCTCGCCCCGTTTGAGCTTGAGCGTACCCTCAATGGTGTCGTGCGCGGTCAGCCCCGCCATCGCGAGCGCGTCGGCGTCGACGTGCGGCATGGCCTGCGGCTTCTTCGCGATCACGGCCGCCTTGACCGCGACCTTCTCGCAGTAGGTGCCCTCCTGGCCGGCCGGCAGCACGCCGAACACCGGATCGCCAACCTTGAATTCGGTGACGCCGTCGCCGACCGCGGCGACGATCCCCGAAAAGTCGCGGCCGAGCACATAGGGGAACGTCAGCTTTGCGCCGTAGTCCCCGCTCCGGACCCGCCAGTCGGCGCCGTTGACGCTGGTGGCGTGGATGTCGACCACGATCTCGCCCGGCCCCGCCTTCGGGTCGGGCAGATCGCCGTACTTGAGCACCTCGGGTCCGCCGTTCGCCTCGATATACGCAGCCTTCATGGGCCGTCCTTTCCGGTTTTGCACGATTCCGCGCGAACCGTACGGCGTCCCACGCCGCGTGGGCAAGACGGCGGGCTCGATTGTCGCAAGGCGCCGCGGCCAATAGACTTGGCCGCCAGTCAAACGGGGAGGACCGAGCCATGCACCGCACGACGGCATTCATCCTGACCGCGGCGATGCTCGCGCTGCCGCTGCCCGCATTCGCGCAGGGCGAGCCCTATCCGAACCGCCCGGTGCGGATCATCGCGCCGGCCGGCCCCGGCGGCAATCCAGACGTGCTGGGCCGCCTGCTCGCCGAGAAATTCACCGTCGCGCTGGGCCGGCCCTTCGTGGTCGAGAACATGCCGGGTGCCGGCGGCGTGGTGGCCGCCAACGTGGTGGCAAAAGCAACACCCGACGGCCATGTGCTGATGCTGGCGGATTCCGGTGCGCTGGCGATCAACCCGGCGCTGCAATCGAACCTCGCCTACGATCCGATCAAGGACTTCGCGGCGATCACCGCGGTCGCCACGCTGCCGACCGCATTCGTGGTGCCGCCGAGCCTGCCGGCCAAAACGCCCGCGGAATTCATCGCGCTTGCCAAAAAGGACGCCGGCAAGATGCGCTACGGCTCCGCAGGGCCCGGCTCGATCCATCACATCACCATGGCGGCGTTCGCCGACCGCGCCGGCATCGACGTCCAGCACATTCCCTATCGCGGCGGCACCGCGATGGTGAATGCGCTGCTGGCGGCGGAGATTCACGGCGGCTGGTCGGGCATCCCCAATGTGCGAGGCCAGATCGAGGGCGGCCTGCTGCGCGCGCTGTGCGTCAGCGTTCTGACGCGCTCGCCATCGCTGCCCGACATCCCGACCTGCGACGAGGCCGGCGTGAAGGGATTCGACATCGCCACGATGCTCGGTTTCGTGGCGCCTGCCCGCACGCCGCCCGCGGTGATCAAGACGCTGCAGGCGGAGACCGCCAGGGCACTGCGCGATCCGAAGGTGGCCGAGCGCATGATGCAGCTCGGCGTCGTCATGCAGGAAAACGGCACCGCGCATTATCAGAAATACATGCGCGACGACATGGAGCGCTACGGCGCGATCGTGAAGACGCTGGGCTTGCAGATCAAATAGGGGGGCCGCCGTCAGATCGGGCAACCGCTTGCGGCGGGCCGGCCGAGCTGCCGGCCCGCCGCAAGCCTATCGCATCGCCTTGGTGGTCTCCGCGATCACCGGCCTCCAGATCCGTTTCTGCTCCTCGATAAATGCCCTCAACTCCTCCTGCGTGGTCGGCATGACCGCGGTGCCGTGATCCTCGAAGCGCTTTGTCAGGTCGCCCTGGACGAACAGCTTGCGCATGTCGTCGCTGACCTTTTTCGCGATCGACTGCGGCGTGCCCGGCGGGCCCATCAGCGCCAGCCAGCCGATCGCCTCGTAGCCCGGGATCGTCTCCCCGACCGTCGGCAGGTCCGGATATTTCGGATCGGGCTTCTTGGTTGCGATGGCGAGCGCATTGAGCTTGCCGGTCTCGAGCCCGGGACGCATCGCGGTCGATGAATCGAACATGATCTGGACGCGTCCGGACAGCACGTCGGGCATCGCCTTGGCCGCGGAGGGATAGTGCAACAGCGTCACCTCGACGCCGGTGGCGCTGCGGAACCATTCCGCAGCCAGATGGATGATGCTGCCGCGATTGCC
>CAZGSW010000066.1:0-5668 GCA_964528635.1 uncultured Rhodoplanes sp.
AAATTGAGCCAGAAGATCGTTCAGCAATGAATCTGTCTCCGATTTCCCGTCACCGCGTCGCTGCCTGTGCGGTGCTGCAGATCGTGGCTGTCATGCTGATATTTGCGATCCAGCCGGCTGCCGCGCAGGGCGTGCTCCGCATGCTGCCCGGCGATGCAGTAACCGAGCATAGCGTCACGGTAGGAAGCCGCACGCTGAACTACACGGCAACGGCAGGAACGCTGGATCTGCATGATCAGTCCGGAGAACGAAGCGCGGCGATCTTCTACACGGCGTACGTCCTGAAGGATGTGAGCGCTGCATCGCGGCCTGTCACCTTCGCGTTCAATGGCGGTCCCGGTGCCGCCTCCGCTTACCTCCACCTCGGAATGGCGGGTCCGCGAATTGTCGAGTTCGGTCCCGAAGGACGCGAGGGCGCAACGCCACGCATCACCGACAACCCGGACACCTGGCTTGCGTTTACCGACCTCGTCTTTATCGATCCAATCAGTTCCGGATGGAGCCGGACCGTCAATCCCGGCGATGCCAACGCATATTACAGCGTCAGGCGGGATGCCGAGGTGATGGCCAAGGTCATCGCTCTCTACGTTGCAAAGAACAGCCGCAGTGCGTCGCCAAAATATCTGCTCGGTGAAAGCTATGGCGGTTTCCGCGCCGCGAAGGTCGCGCAGGCGCTGCAGGACGATCAGGGCATCATCCCGTCGGGAATCGTTATGGTGTCGCCGATGCTGGAGGCGTCGCTGCAATGGGCCGGCGCCTCGAACGCGCTGGGAGCAGCGCTGCACCTTCCGTCGATCGTAGCATCCGAGCTGGATCGCACCGGCCGGTACTCGCAAGCAGCGATGGACGAGGCAGAGCGCTTTGCCATCGGCGAGTATCTGACCACGCTGGCCGGGCCTCCCCTGACCGGCGAACGAGCCGCGGCCTTCTACGGCCGGGTGGCGAAGATGACGGGCCTGCCGCTGGAAGCTGTGCGGAACGCGCGCGGCTATGTACGCGGCCCCTACCTCCGCAGCCTGCGCCAACGCGGTCAGGCCGCCAGCTCCTATGACGGCACCTTCACCGTGCCGAACCCGTATCCCGATAGCGAATACCGGCGTGGACCTGACCCGGTGCTGGATGGCTTCACCCGGGCGCTGTCCGGGGCGTTCGCGGGATATGCCCGCGATGAACTCGGCTTCAAGACCGACATGACCTACGTCCTGCTGGCGGATGGCGTGGCCGGCAAGTGGAACTGGGGCAACCGCCGCACCCCGCCCGGCGTCAGCGATGATATCCGTCAGTTTCTCGCGCTCGAACCGTCGTTCCGGCTTCTGGTCGCCCATGGACGCAGCGATCTCGTCACGCCACATGGCGTCTCACGCTACGTGCTCGACCACATCCCTCAAATAGGGGGACCGGGGCGCGTCTCGCTCAAGGTCTACCGCGGCGGCCATATGTTCTATTTCGACCCCGCCTCGCGCCACGCGTTCGCCCGCCACGCGGAGGAATTCTATGGTGCGAAGTGAACTGTCCGCAGAGCACGGGAACGAGTGAGCCGGCAGCGCATTGATCCCACTCTCGTAGCTCGCCAGTGGGACTGGGGAAGCCCGGACCAATTGGAGAAAGACGAGAACGCAAGGAAAAGCCCGGTCCTCGAGATCGGGCTTTTCTTTGCCTGGCGGGCACGGGAACAATTGTGCACTGCAGAAGTTGACGATGTGGCACGATGACCGTGGAACTCCGTCAATGACATACTGCCCCGAGGAACTGGATATCCTGTCACGCGCGTATCATGGCGTGCTGGACCGCATGTCGCTGGCCGGCCGGGACACGGAAGCGATTAAGGCCGCACTGATGAGGGGCCTCCTCGATGCGGCCCATTTGGGCGAATGGGACGAGGACAAGCTGCAGGCACGCGCCCTGCGGGCGGTCCGCCTTTACAGGTCCGGTCGCCTGCATGCCGTGATGCGCAGCACTCCATTGTAGAGCACCGAGATTGTAGCGCACCGAGCTATTAACCCTCTACGTCGCTGAAGCGATTGCGCCTTCGAAAGTCACCAAACCGCCCGAAAAAGGAACGGAACTGATCTTCGCCGTGTTAACCTCGCTGGACGGCAAACGGTCTCGTACTGGGTAGGTTTTTCAAATGGCGCCGCGTCCGAACTGGAAGGGATACCTCAAGCTCTCGCTGGTCTCGTGTTCGGTGGCGCTCTACTCGGCCACCTCGACGAGCGAGCGCATCCGTTTCAACATCCTCAACCGCAAGACGGGCAACCGCGTCCGCAACCTTGTCGTCGATTCCGAGACCGAGGAGCCGGTCGAGCAGGAGGATCGCATCAAGGGCTACCAGTACGAAAAGGGCCAGTACATCCAGGTCGAGGACGACGAACTGGACGAAGTCGCGCTGGAAAGCACGCACACCATCGACATCGAGAAGTTCATCCCCCGCAAGGAGGTGGACGAGATCTTTCTCGACGAGTCCTATTACATCGTTCCCAACGACAAGGTCGCCTATGAGGCTTTTGCGGTGATCCGCGAAGCGATGAAGAAGGAAGACCTGGTCGGACTCGCCCGCGTGGTCCTGTATCGCCGCGAGCGTATCCTGATGCTGGCCCCGCGCGGCAAGGGACTTCTCGCAACGGCGCTGCGCTACAACTCGGAGGTCCGCGCCGAGGACAACTATTTCGACGAGATCCCGGACACCAAGGTTCCGTCGGACATGCTCAATCTCGCGGTCCATATCCTGGAGAGCAAGAAGGCCAAATTCGACCCCGACGAATTCGAGGACCGCTACGAGACCGCGCTGTCCGATCTGATCCGCGCCAAGCAGGCCGGGAAGCCGGCGCCGAAGGTGGCCGCGCCCAAGGCCAGCAACGTCATCAACCTGATGGACGCACTCAAGCGCAGCGTGAATGCGGAAAAAAGCGGCAAGGCGGCCACGTCGCGGTCCACACGGGCCGGCCATAGCCGAACCACGCATGCCTCCAAGCGCGCATCGTCGTCGCGATCCAAAGTCAAGCGCGCGGGCTGACTTGAGGACATCGGCTTGTGGCCAAGCTGAAGACCTACCGCGCCAAGCGTGACTTCGGAAAAACATCCGAGCCGCGCGGCAAGGCTTCACGGACCAAAGACAACCGCTACGTCATCCAGAAGCACGCCGCAACACGGCTGCACTACGATCTTCGGCTGGAGTTCGGCGGCGTGATGCTGAGCTGGGCCGTCACCCGCGGCCCAAGCCTCGTACCGGACGACAAGCGGCTCGCGGTCCACGTCGAAGATCATCCGATCGAGTACAACACGTTCGAAGGCACCATCCCCAAAGGCCAGTATGGCGGCGGCACGGTGATGGTCTGGGATCGCGGCCGCTGGGAGCCGGAATATGACCCGGAGTTCGGCCTCAAGAAGGGCCACCTCGAATTCACTCTGCACGGCAAGAAACTGAAGGGCCGCTGGCACCTCGTGCGCATGAAGAAGCGGCCAGGCGAACGCCAGGAGCCGTGGCTGCTCATCAAGTCCGACGACGAATACGCACGAACCAAATCGGCGCCGGACATTCTCGAGGAGATGCCGGACTCGGCCGCCTCCGGGCGAACGATGGACGAAATCGCGCACGGGCGCAGCCGGGTCTGGCATTCCAACAAGCCGGCGAGCGAGCAATCCAACCGGCGCATCGCCCAGAAAAAAGCCGCAACCAGAACCCGGCCAAGGGCACCGCGCAAGCGGATGGTGGAAGCATCGAAGCCCGACGAGGCGAAAGGGAAAGGCAAGAGTTCGCGCAAAGCGGGCAGCCTCACGCATGCACGCCGGTCCGATCTGCCGACGTTTGTTTCACCGTGCCTGGCAACGCTCGCCGGACGACCGCCCGAATCGGCTGGCTGGGTGCATGAAATAAAGTTCGACGGTTACCGCATGCAGGCGCGGATCGGCGACAGGGCGGTTCAGCTTCGCACCAGAACCGGACTCGACTGGACCGCGCGGTTCCCCACCGTTGCGACCGCGCTCGGCGCCCTGAAGAAACACAACGCCGTCATCGATGGAGAAGTCGTATCCGGAGACGAATCGGGAGTCGCCAACTTTTCCGCCTTGCAGGACGACCTCAAGAGCGGCCGGCGGGACCGTCTGGTCTACTACGCCTTCGATCTCCTCCATCTCGACGGCTATGACATCACCCGCGCCCCGCTTTCCGAGCGCAAGGCGACGCTGGCCGATCTGCTTGCAGAGTTTCCTGGCGACGGCGTGGTGCGCGTGTCCGAGTATTTCGAGATCGATGGATTGAAGATGCTGCAGTTCGCTGCGGACCTGCGGCTTGAAGGCATCGTGTCGAAACGGATCGAGTCGCCATACCGGCCCGGTCGGACCAGCGATTGGCTCAAGATCAAGTGTTCCAACAGTCAGGAGCTGGTGGTCGCAGGCTATGCCCCATCGGATGTCAGTCCCCGGCGAATGGCTGCGCTGGTTCTGGGGTATTACGACAATCTGGGCTTTCGCTACGCCGGCCGGACCGGGACGGGCTTCACCGACCGCATGCGCGACGAGTGGTGGAAACGTCTGCAGCCGCTGCGCGTTGACCGATGCCCGTTCGGCTCCGTTCCGGAAGAGGAGCGCGCCCGTGCGGTCGAATGGGTCCGGCCGCACATCGTGGTCGAGGTCGATTTTCGCGGCTGGACCGCATCGGGTTACGTCCGTCAGGCGTCCTTCAAAGGCATCCGCGAGGACAAGCCGGCAAAGCAGGTCACCCGCGAGGTCGAGGAGGAGAACGCTCCGGCCATGAAACAGGCAGCAGCCCGACAGTCGGCTCCGAAGAAAACCTCCACGAAGTCCAGGCGTGCGGTGACGGTGGCGGGAGTGGCGCTGACAAACCCGGAGCGCATCTATTGGGAGGATGCCGGCGTCACCAAGACGATGCTGGCCGAATATTACGACAAGGTCTGGAAGTGGATGCAGCCACACGTCGCCGGGCGGGTGCTGGCGCTGGTGCGGGCGCCCGACGGCATTGGCGGGCAGACCTTCTATCAGAAGCACGCATCCGCCGGCATGGACCGGGATCGCCTCCATCTGATCAAGGAGCCGGACGGAGAGGAGTCGATTTCCATCGACGATCTCGCCGGCCTCATCTCCCTGGCCCAGGCAGGCGTGCTCGAAGTCCATGTCCGCGGGTCGACGATCGATCGTCTCGAGGAGGCCAACCGGCTGGTGTTCGACCTCGATCCGGGGCCGGGGATCGAATGGCAGGATGTGATCGGCGCCGCCCGTGAGGTCCGTCGGCGCCTCGCCGATCTCAAGCTCAAAAGCTTCGTCAAGACGACAGGCGGCAAGGGTCTGCATGTGGTGCTGCCGATTCGCCCGGTCCCCTGGGATGAGGCGAAGGAGTTCTGCCGGCTGCTCGCCGAGCAAATGTCCGCCGACGATCCCAAGCGCTACACCGCGACCATCAAGAAGTCGGCCCGCAACAACCGGATTTTCGTCGATTATCTGCGCAACAGCCGGGAGGCGACCGCCATAGCCCCCTACTCCACACGCGCGCGCGCCGGCGCGACAGTGGCCGTGCCGCTGTCATGGGAGGAACTGGGGAAACAAAAGACGCCGAACGCGTTCTCCGTGCTGAACCTGCCGCAGCGGCTTGCGCGCATGCGCTCCGATCCCTGGGCGGCAATGGGCAGGATCAGGCAGTCGCTGCCTGCCGCAC
>CAZGSW010000066.1:5768-12776 GCA_964528635.1 uncultured Rhodoplanes sp.
CGCAACGAGCGCGTCTTCACCCAGTGTTTTCAGAGCGGCGGCATAGCTTTCGTCGCTCAGATTTTTGTTGGTGAGCAGTTCGCGGGCCACTGCGTAACAGGTCCTCTCCCGGGCGTCCGGAATGACCGGTGTGCCGCGGGCGTTGATCGTGTCGATGGAAGCCTGATCGATCCCGGCGGCAAGCGAGCCACGGACCTGGGCAAACCACGGGTATCGCGCACCCCAGTGACGGGCAACGGCAAGATTGACGAACTGGTGCTCGCGCCGGGACAGCGGCCCCTTCGCGAGCGTCGCCCGCATGGTTTGTGCTGCTTCAAAGACCGCGGGAATCCGGATGTAGGCGTAGTAGGGGCCGCCCAACGGGGAATTTGCCGCCTTGGCCGCGTCATACACGCGTCCCTGATCGGCGTTCATATCGGCTCTGTCGAGAAGTTTGATGCGTGCCATGCCCGGCCCCCTGCCCTGATGGTCGGCAGGCTAGCATCGGCACCCGTGATTTGCGAGCGACCCCACCGCGATCATATCTTGAGCGCGGTAAGCGTCTTTTCCAGATCGTCCTTGGCGAAAGGTTTCTGCAGGATCGGCCGGCCGCGATACTGGTCCGGCAGCCCGCGCTCCCCGTAACCCGTCGAGAACACGAACGGGATGCCCCGTTCGATCAGGGCCTCCGCGACTGGAAAGACCGCCTGACCGTTCAGGTGCACGTCCAGAATGGCAAGATCGAACCCCTCCTTCTGAACCGCGGTCAACGCCTCGTTGACCCTGGGTACGATCCCCACGACCACGTGCCCCATGTCCGTCAGCATGTCCTCGAGCAGCATGCCGATCAGCATTTCGTCCTCGACCACAAGTATCCGGCGGGCCGGCGGGACCTCTGGTGCAGTCGGCATGTTGCTTTGGTCAATGGATGGAGTGGACGACGCAGACGGGATGGTCGCCGATCTCTTCTGGCCCGGCAAGCGTTCCTCTGGCGGGACTGTCATGCGATTTCCATTCCGGGGATTGCTTCGTACGAATGGGCGGATTATCGGCCCTATGCGACCGTACGCAACCAAATCCGACATCATGTCAAATGACACAGCGTCGGGTCAGGCAGCCTGCATCGCACGAAGCCCTGCGCCCCGATCAAGCCGGGCAACGCCCATCCGCTCCGCCAGCGACTTTCGCAACAGACGGACAACGGCCGGTTCGTTCAAACGCTGCGCCATTGCAATCAAGATTTCATAGCGCGCGATCTGGGAGTGATTCAACGCATGCACCGTCGCCAGAATGCCGGCATCGCGAACCCCATTCGAGGCACTTCCCTGGATCAACGCCTCGGCGTCCGCCAGAAGACCGGCGGTCGAGTCGCTGTGGCGCATGCGCGCCCGGCGGCCGACGATCTCGAAGACTTTCTCAAGTCGGACAATCTGCTCACGGGTATTCGAACGCCGGGCGCCGAACGCCGGATGCACCGATTTTGTGAGACCCAGTTCGTCCGAAGGCTCGGGCGACTTCCGGATCTGACGCTCGGCGAAATAAACGTCCTGCAACAGACCAACGAAAAGATCTTCCATCGAATTCATCGTTATCCTTCGAGCAGACCTTTCAAGCTCTTACGGCTCATCCCGGGCGGTGCGGCGGCCCGTTGCCGGACGCTCTAAGAGTTCGCTTTCCCGAGCCCGTTCGCGACGGGCCTCGTCGCCCCTGCGTGTGGCGGGCTGCTCATAGGTCTCCAGCGGAGCCTCTCTGGATGGACGCGAAATAGGGCGTTGGCGTGGCGCCGGCCGCGCTCCGGTTTGGGAACCGCCGTCTTCCAGGACCGTCCGATCGCGAGGTTTTTTGGGGTTGCGCGCCATGCTCCGGTAACGCGCACCTCGCAGGCCGCGTTCCCTATCAACCGGAACCTTTGGCGCGGGCAGCCGTTGACGCGACGCCATTCCAAACAAGGGAGAGCCACATGGACTGGAACCGCGTTGAAGGCAACTGGAAGCAGATGAAGGGCAAGGTCAAGGAACAGTGGGGCCGCCTCACCGACGACGACCTTGACGTGATCGCCGGCAAGCGCGACCAACTGGAAGGCAAGATTCAGGAGCGCTACGGCCAGGCGCGCGATCAGGTCCGCAAGGACATCGACGACTGGTACGGCACACAGAAGTGGTAGCCGCCGGGCGTATCGCTCGCGTGGCTAACGCAAACGGGCTCCTTCGGGAGCCCGTTTCGCTTTGATTCAAATCCGCGCCGGTTCCCTACTGGACGTTTTCGACGGCCTTTCGCACACGATTTTTGATGATCACGCCGTCCTTCTCGGGGAGAAAACGGGGCGTTTCCTCCCGCGAAATCTGCACCCGCGCGAACAGCATCTTGTTGGATACGCGCAGCATCTTGGCGAGCGCGCTCAGCGCATCCTGATCCTTGACATCGAGCACGCGCTCGAAGCCGCAGGCGCGCGCCACGTTGCACAGATCGACGCCACCCTGAGTGTGGCTCGCCTGCATCCCGGTCTCGCCGTAGAGACCATTGTCGAATACGACGACGAACAGGTTGCGCGGCTGCTTGACGCCGATGGTGGCGAGGCTCCCCAGCCCCATCAGCATCTCGCCATCGCCGGTGATGACGGCCACGCGCAGCTTCGGCTGCGCCAGCGCCAGTCCGAGCCCGATCATCGCAGCGCCGCCCATGGCGCCCCACAGATAGAAGTCGCGATCGTCGTTGCCGCCGGCGGTCGCCGCGACATCCCAGGTGGTCGAACCAAGGCCCGGTACGACGAACAGGTTTTTCGGCCGGTCAGCCAGCAGCGTGGCCATCGCAGCGCGGCGCTCCAGACTCATTTCCACACCTTGCGGCCGATCAGCTTCTGCGACAGCAACACGGCCGCGGCGCGATCGTCACCGAACGCCATCTGGGCGGCCGACTGAACCAGCGGGACCACCTGGTCCGGCTCTTCGGCCATGGTGACGTGGGTGTCGCACAACTCCAACGTCGGCTTGACGATCGAGCCCATCGGCACCTGCCACGGATTGAACTCCTCCCACTCGCCGCGCATGGTGATCAGCATCAGCATCGGAAACCGGCACGCGCGGATGAGCGAAAGCATGTTGATGCAATTGCCGACGCCGCTCGACTGCATCAGCAGCACCGCACGTTGACCGCCAAGCCAGGCGCCGGCGGCAAGCGCCACGCCTTCTTCTTCCGTGGTCAGCGCCACATCGTGAATATCGGAATCGGACTTGCACAGCGCAATCAATCGCGCATGCCCGGCGTCCGGCACATAACCGACCTGCCGCACGTCCGCGCGCTTGAGCGCAGCAAACAGATCGTCCGGCCATGAACCCGCGGATTTGACCAAAGTGAGACGCGGCGGATTGCTCAAATGCACTCTCCTTCACGCCCGCCACGGAAGATCGGCCGCATGCTCGGCAAAATACCATGCGCCAAGGCCAAGCTCCTGCGGAAACGGAACCAGAAGCGCCTTGCCGGTCCGGCGCGGATTGAGCATTGCCTTGTCGAGCAGCTCTTCGACCGCGCGCAGCGATGCAACACGGATCGCATATGCCCCCATGAAGGGCAAACGCGGTGGATCGATCTCGGGTACGAGCGCGGCAAACGCCGTTTGATTCACGATTTCGATGCAGCCGCGATCGAGCCGGATGGTACGGCCGAACGCGGTGGTCTCCGCCTTCCGGCCGGTGAAGCGGACAAACCGGTCGGCGGCTTCGCCGACGTCCGGTGAGACGATCAGAAGATCGGTCAGGCCGAGCGCTCCATTGGGATGGGTCAGCCAGCGCGGCTGCCAGACAGTGTGCTCCGTCCGATGAACCAGCAGCTGAATCCGGCCCTCGGCCATGGCGCCGCGCTCCAGCCGCACCACACTGAAGGCGGCGACGTCCGAACCTGTCTCCGTCGCAACTGGCCTCTGGAACTGCACCAGGGGCCGCATCGGAAAGCCGCTCTCGCCGAGACGGCGGTGCGTGGCATCCGCATCAGCGATCGCGAACGCAGCGAGATGTACGCCCGCGTGGCTGGCCATCGCGGCGTCGAACTCCTGCCCCAGCGGCGTATCGGCGGTCTTGAAAAGGACTTCCAGGTAACCGCGCGCGAACATTGCGGTCACGTTGCCGGTGCCGGTGGGGGTGCCATCGGGGTTGGACTGCACCGAGACCGGAGTGGGCGCGAATCCCGCCCGCGCAAGCGCCGCGCTTGCAGCGCGGGAATCCGGGACAAAATGGCCGATATGGTCGAGAAAAATCTCCTCGCCAACCGGAAGCTGGCGGGCAATTTCATCCAGGCGGCGGGGCTGATCCGGCAAGCTTTTTGCTCCATCGATCACAACTGAAGAACTTATTGCATTTGCGAGGATGTCGCAGTCTGAATTCGACCACCGGATGTTACATGATTTCCCAACTCGCCATGACAGACCCGCATCAAGCCGATAGCCCGTCCAAGGGCGCCCATGCCTCGCAGTCCCCGGACGTACAATCGCCGGGGCCTGTGATTGCCTTCGAGCACGTCTCCAAGTGGTTTCACTCGGAGGGACGGCAGCCCCTGGAGGTTCTTCGCGACGTCAGCTTTGCGATCCCGCGAAGCGGCATTGTTGCGATTCTGGGGCAATCCGGCGCCGGCAAGAGCACATTGCTCAATCTGGCGGCAGGCCTGATCCTCCCCGACACCGGACGCGTGCGCGTGCTCGGCGAAGACACCCGGAATCCGGTGGACTGGAACCGCGTCGGCTACATGTTCCAGGACGACCGGCTGCTGCCATGGCGCGTGGCCGCCAAAAACGTTTCGCTTGCACTCGAAGCCGGCTCAATGCCGTCAGCGGAGCGGATGGAGCGCGCCAATGCGGCGCTCGACCTGGTCGGACTGGCAGAGTTCGCCAACAGCTATCCACACCAGTTGTCTGGCGGCATGCGCAGCCGCGTGGCGCTCGCACGCAGCATGGTTGGCGAGCCGGATGTGCTGCTGATGGATGAGCCGTTTTCCCGGCTCGATGCGCAGACCCGCGCCAGCATGCATCGAGAGCTGCTGCGTATCCAGAAATTGCGGCGGATGTCGATCCTCTTCGTGACGCACGACGTGGAGGAAGCCGTGGTGCTGGCGGACCGGATCGTCATGCTCTCTCCCCGGCCAGGACGGGTCCGCCAGGAAATCGAAGTCGCTTTCAGCCACCCGCGCGTCGGCACCGCGGAAACCGTGGCGCTCACCGCCGAATTGCGCGCTTCGCTCGAAGCCGCCGAACAGCAGGAGATCGCACGATGAAAAACCGCAGATTTTGGCTCGCCGCCGCTACCGCCTTGACGCTGTCGATGGGAGTTCAGAGTGTCCAAGCGCAGGACAAGATCCGTATCGGTTACTGGACCAGCGGTTTCAGCGTGGGATTCGGCGCGGTTCTGGAGTTCGGAAAGTTCGTCGAAAAGCAGGGCTTGCAGCCGGAGTGGGTTCGCTTCGCCGACGTGAACGGCCCGACCAAGGCGCTGGTCACCAACTCGATCGACGTCGGCTTTGCGGCGCCCGCCGCGGGCGCCTATGCCCTCGCCATCCAGGGCGCTCCCGTCGAGGTCATACTCGCGACGCAAATCGCCGAGGCGAGCTTCGTCGTGAAGGACGGCTCCCCGATCAAGTCCATCCGCGATCTCAAGGGCAAGAAAGTCGGGATGTCGCCGGTCGGCAGTTCGACCTACGCGCTGGCAGCGGCCATTCTCGAGCGCAACTTCGGTCTCAAGCCGAACGAGTACACCCCGATTGGCGGCAATGAAGGCCAGCTCGTGCAGTTCCTGCAGCGCGGCGACGTCGATGCCGTGGCGCTCCGCGCCGTCACCATCGCGGCGGTTCCGGACCTGAAGCTGACCACGCTCGCAAATCTTGTCGAAGAATGGAAGAAAATGACCAAGAGCGATGCCGTCCCCATCCTGGCGGCCGCTATCATGCACAAGGACTTCGTCGCCAAGAGCCCTGACGCCGCGGTCAAGTTCGTGCGGGCCATGATCGAGGCCACGCGGTTCGGCGTCACCAACAATGCCGAGGCCGCCGGCATGCTCGGCAAGGCCAGCAATCTCAATGCCAAGAATGCAGCCGCCTACGCCAAGCTCTGGAAGGAAATCTACACCGCGTCGATGGAGCCGGCCGACGTGGCCACCTTCAAGGAGATGGCTGCGATCTTCAAGGCCAGCGGAACGATCAAGGGGGACGTTCCGGCGAGCCTGTTCAACGCAACGCTCTATGAGAAGGCCAAGCAGGCAAAATGAGCGATACCCTCACAGCAGGCAGCGGAGGCGGCAGACGCCGCCTCCGCATTCTGCTTCAACGCTGCGCACTCCTATTGCTTCTGCTCGGGCTGTGGTGGATCGCAGGCCTGACGTCTCCGCCCTACATTTTTCCCCGGCCGGACCGCGTGTTCGAGCGCATCATGGAGCTCCTGCAAAGCGGAGACCTGATCGCCAATCTGTTGACCACGCTGGGACGCGTCGCGATCGGCTTCGCGATCGCGGTGGCAATCGGCGTGCCGCTCGGCATCCTGCTTGGCTCCAACCGCTCGGTCGGAGAGTTCTTCGAGCCCATCCTGCCGGTCATGAACACGGTTTCGTCGGCGATCTGGGCCATCTTTGCGATCATGTGGTTCGGACTGTCGCCGATGACGCCGATCTTCGTCGTTCTGATGACGGCGCTGCCGCTGATCGCCACCAACGTCTGGCAGGGCACCCAGGCCGTCAACGCCGACTTCGTCGAACTGGCACGGGCGCTGCGCTTCTCGCGCATGAAGACGCTGATCAAGGTCTATGTGCCGTCGATCCTGCCCTATTTCTTCTCCGGCGCGCGGCTTGCGTTCGGATTCGGCTGGCGCGTCAGCCTGGTGGCCGAGACGCTCGGCGCGTCCAGCGGGGTCGGCTACCGCCTCAAGCAGGCCTCCGATCTCATCCAGATCGACCAGGTGTTCGCCTGGACTGTGGTGCAGATCGCCATGATGCTGGTCATCGAGGTCGGCGTTCTCAAGCCTATCGAGCGCTATCTGTTCCGCTGGCGCCGCGACGT
>CAZGSW010000066.1:12876-19529 GCA_964528635.1 uncultured Rhodoplanes sp.
AGGTCGGCGTTCTCAAGCCTATCGAGCGCTATCTGTTCCGCTGGCGCCGCGACGTTCGCGCCTGACGGCCCAGGCCGCGCCATGCGGCGATCGACCCGTGGCCGCAGAGCGAAAGCCCCGGTATGCTGCCGCTATTCACATTGCTCCGATGGATAAAGGTCCGAGATGTCCTCAAAAAAGATCAATCGCCGTCACGTCCTTGGCGCCGGCGCCGCAGCCGCAGCCGTGGCCGCTTTTCCGCTTCCCGCCCTTGCCTACCCCGACCGCCCGATCCGTCTCGTCGTCCCGTTCTCGCCCGGCGGCGCCACCGACGTGGCCGCGCGGCTGTGGGCCGAAAAGGTCAAGGACAAGCTCGGCACCGTGGTGATCGAGAACAAGGGCGGCGCCGGCGGTACGATCGGCGCGACCGACGTTGCCCGGTCGCCCGCGGACGGACACACGCTGCTGTTCGGCAACACCAGCACGCAGGTCCTGCTGCCGACCATCAACCCGAAACTGACCTACACCGGCGTCAAGGATTTCCAGGCCGTCTTCCTGCTGTGCAACTCGCCGACCTCGATCGTCGTCCATGAATCGGTGCCGGCCAAGACGCTGAAGGAGTTCATCGCCTACGCGAAAGCCAATCCCGACAAGCTGTCGTTCGGCACGGCGGGAACGGGCACGCTGACCCATCTTGCGGGCGAACTGTTCAAGCAACTCATTGGCACGCCCGGCATCACGCACATCCCGTACAAGGGCGCCGCTCCCGGTGTGACCGACCTCGCCTCCGGCCATATCCCGATGATGACGCCGAACGTCGGCGGGCCGCTTCTGAACTTCCACAAGGCCGGCAAGGTCCGCATCCTCGCCATCAACTCCGACAAGCGGCTTGCGATCGCACCCGACATCCCGACAGCGATCGAGGCCGGATTGCCCGGCATGATCGCCGCGAACTTCAACGGGCTGTTTGCGCCTGCGGGCGTGCCCAAGCCGGTGATCGATCAGTTGGCCGCGCTGACCAAGGCCGCGGCCGCCGACAAGGCCATGCAGGACGCGCTGATCAAGTCCGGCTTCGAGCCCATCCTCGATTCCGGGCCGGAGAGCGGCCAGAAGCTGGTCGTCAGCGAGGTGGAGCGCTGGACGCCGATCATCAAGGCGGTGAATTTCGGCACCAAGAAGTAAGACGCCGCGTCTCAGAGACTGGCCGGAACCCCGCGTCTGCGGTGCAGCACTTCATGCTGCACCGCGCGGGGAACCGGAGAGGCAAGCGGGTTAAATTCGATACAGCTCATTTCCGGCCAGGCTCTCAGGACGCGGCGGACGCCGGCGCCTGCTCGACGCGCTCCCGTGCCAGCCTCTTCAGCGCGTTGCGGTCGACCTTGTTGGTCGATGCGAGCGGCAGCTCGTCGACAAACCAGACGAAGCGCGGGTGCTGGTAGGCCGGCGCGTGCTTGAGCGCAAACTGCTTGATCTCGTCCTCGGTCGGCTTCTGCCCGGCCTTGGGGATAACGAAGGCCACCGGCTTGGTGCCCTTGATATCGTCGTCGACCGGGATCACCACCGCCTGCCCGACCGCCGGATGACGCTCCAGCATCCGCTCCACGTCGGCCGGGTAGATGTTCTCGCCGCCTGACACGAACATGTCGTCGGTGCGGCCGACGAAATAGTAGAAGCCGTCCTTGTCGCGCCGGAACACGTCGCCGGTGACGTAGAAGCCGTCCGGCGTAATGGGCTCCGGCACGTCGGGCCGGTTGTAGTAGCCGTTCATGACGGCCGGATTCTTCATTTCCAGCACGCCCTGCCCGGCATCGCGGTTGTCGCCGTCCACCAGGCGCAGCTCGGTCTTCGGATGCTTCGCCCCGACCGACGATTCCGGCTGCGGCAGCCCTTTCGGGTGCGGGCCGAAAACGATCATCCCGGCCTCGGTGGTGCCGTAAGCGTTGGTCACGGCCGCTTTCGGGAACGCAGCGCGGATCGCGGCCATCAGGCTGGCGCTGACCGGGGCCGATCCCATTCGGATGAACTCGACGCTGGACAGGTCCGCCTTCGCCATGGCGTCGCGCTCCCGCAGCATCATGGCGAGCATCGGCGGCACCGCGGTGAGCCAGGTCGGACGATAGCGTGTGATCGCATCGATATAGGCGCGCGCTTCGAACCGCGGCAGCAGCACGATGGTGGCATGCGCGGCGCACGCGAGCTTGGCGAGCGCCAGCGCGTTCATGTGGTAGAGCGGCGCCGCGATCAGATAGCGGTGACGCTCCAGCTCGGGTGTCAGCCGCGTCTCCACCACCCAGATGTGGCTCTGGTGCGACAGCACCACGCCCTTGGGCTTGCCGGTGGATCCCGAGGTGTAGAGGAACATCGCCGGCTCGCCGGGCTCGGGAATGACGGTCTCGAACCGACCCGGATCGACGAACCGGCCGAAGCCTTCATCGCCCGGGTCACCGAACACCACGGCCGGAATGTCGTCGGGAACGTCCTTGCGGCGCTCCATGTCGCAGAACACAAGCTTCGCGCCGCAGTCCTTGACGATGTAGTGGATGGTCTCGCGGGGAAAGCGATAGTTCACCGGCACCGCGACGAAGCCCGCACGCATGATCCCGTAGTAGGCGGCGAGATATTCGGCCCGGTTCATCGACAGGATCGCAATCCGGTCGCCGCGCACGAGGCCCTGCTTCGCCAGCGCCCGCGCCACGCCGGTGGTCATCGCATCCAGCTCGGCGAAGGTGTATTCGGCGAGCTTCTCCTCGCCGCCGAGATCGACGATCGCGACCTTGGACATGTCCGCGTCGCGGCGGATCAGGTCACCGAGGTTTTGGAACTGCGGCATCAGGCTTTCGGCGGCGGAGGCGGCGCGGTGTAATAGGTGCCGCGCCCCGACGCCAGCAGCTTGCCGTCGGCGCTGAAGATGCGCGCCTCGGCCACCGAGAACTGCGAGCCCATCCGCACGATCTTGCCCTTGACGGTGAGGTCGCCCGGCATCGCTGCGGCGTGATAGTCGACCCGCATGTCGATGGTCGGCACGCCGCGCCCGGTCTTGCGCACCATGGCCCAGTCGGCGCCGAGATCGACCAGCGCGGCCAGCACGCCGCCGTGGGTGTAGCGGCGCTCGACGTTCACCACCCACTCCTCGCGCCAGGTGGCGGTCAGCTCGATGCCGTCGTCCTCGACCGACACCACCTTGAGGCCGAGCCACTTGTGGTACGGCGCGCGGGTGACGATGTCCTGGATCTGATCAAGGGTGAGGTTTGCTGCGTCGGTCATCACACACTCCGGATGTCATCCCATACGCCGACTGTCATGCCCGCGAAAGCGGGCATCCAGTAAACACGACTGCCAGCGAGTGTACTGGATCGCCCGCCTTCGCGGGCGATGACAGCGAGAACGCGGAGCGATCACGCGACAAGCTCACGGCGTCACCACCACCTTGCCGATCACCTCGCGGTCCTGGATCAGCCGCAGGCCTTCGGCGGCCTGGTCGAGCGGCAGCACCTTGTCGATCACCGGCTTGATCCGCCCCTGCTGAATCAGGTTCATCAGCCCGGCCAGATCGTCGTCGTAGAAGCTGTTCGAGCCCTTGATCTCGATCTCGAAGCTCCAGACGTAGCGCAGGTCTTCCTTCGGGTCGTAGCCGGCGGTGGCGCCGCAGACCAGCAGCTTGCCGCCGCGCTTGAGGCAGCGCAGCGACGGCACCCAGGTGTCGCCGCCGGTGAAGTTCACCACCACGTCGACGCCGCCATCGTAGGACCGGCGCTGCGGCTTGCCGTACTTCTCGACCGCCCACTTCGACCAGTCGGTCTTGGTGTAGTCGACCGCCTCGTCGGCACCCATTTCCTTGAGCTTGCGCAGCTTCTCGTCGCTCGACGCGCAGGCGATCACCTCGGCGCCGAGCATCTTGCCGAGCAGGACGCAGCCGGTGCCGACGCCGCCGGATGCGCCCAGCACGATCATGCGGTCGCCCTTCTTCACGGTGTTGTGGGTGATGAGCATGCGGTGCGCGGTGCCGTAGGCGACCGGCAGCGATGCTGCGTCCTCGTACGACACGCCGTCCGGCATCTTCACGAGCTGGTCGGCCGCGACCAGGCAGTACTCCGCCATGCCGCCGTCGAGCATCTCGCCCATCAGGCCTTTCTTCTTGTTCACCGGATTGACCAGAACGCGGTCGCCCGCCTTCCAGTTCGCAACGCCGGGGCCGACCTCGGAAATCTCACCGGCCATGTCGAGGCCGATGATGACGGGCAGCGGCACCTTGATGCCGGGCATGCCCTTCACGGTGAAAACGTCGTGGTAGTTGAACGAGGAGGCGCGGACGCGGATGACGACGTGGCCTTCGACCGCCTTTGGCACCGGATAATCGCTGACGACTTTCAGCTCATCGAGCGTGCCGTGCTTGCCCAGCACCAAAGCCTTCATGGTCTTGCTCAAAACGCTACCCCTCTGTTCGCGCCACCTCCACCGCCCGGTTGACGTGCGTGGCGATATGGTCGCGCTCGACGCCGTACACGTGAATGGAGATGGCCGGTCTCGTGCCCGGATTACCGAGCCTGTGGATTTGGTCAAGCCCGGCCGCCGCATAGCAACTATAGCCGGTGCGGCGCGGCTCTGTCCGCAGCGGCGTTGCAGCGGCGCACTCCGGATTCCACGCGAACAGCGTTTCTTCCAGGTCGCCGTCATAGACCGCGTAGCTGCACCAGGTGTGATGCGCGTGGGGAATGCTGAACTGTCCGCCGTCCCAGACGATGGCGAGAATGGTGAAGCGCCCGGCCGGATCGGAATAGATCACATGCCGCGCGTAGTGGTCCGGCTTCGGCGCGCACTGCTCGGCGCTGAGCAGCGAAGGCTCGCGGACGGCGCGCGCGAGCGCGTCCTTGATCTGCGCGCCCATCGCGCCGGGCTGCTCGAAACAGGCGCGGCTGATCCGCGCCGCAAGTTCGCCGATCGCGCCGACGCGGCGCTCGTCGCGGGAGGTCTCGATCCGATCGGACGCAGCTTGCGCGCTGAGCATTGCTCTCTCCTGCCGGAGCTGAACAGGCAGAGACGAAAAACAAAACAACTGCCTTCAGGATCAATATTAGGATGATATCCTACATATAGCAACATAATTAGAATATATGTCCTACAAAATGGCACTGTGGAGATTCGTTTCCCTGCCGGATTCTTCGGCAGATCAGACTCTTAGCCAACGCTCCGCCTGCCGGTTGTTTAGCGACGTCCGGCTCCGTCGTTTTCCCCGTCTCCGCGGGGACAGGCCCTTTTTCGTTTCCCCAATGAGGGGATGGAGCGCCGGGAGGCGCCGGGGAGCCGCGCTAAGGCTCCCCTGGGGCGGCGCCTTCGCTGGAGGCTCCGCCGTCGCGCCAAGATTCCGGGACCCAAGGTGTCTTGAGGGTGGTGGGGGTCCCGGGGCGCGCGGGCCCTGATGCGCTAAGAGCCCTGCGCCTCCCGGCGCTCCATGCGGCCTTCGATATGAGGAAGGCCGGCCCCGCTCCGTCATCAAGCATCGCGATCGACGACGCCCTCGAATGAGCAAGGCGGCATAGTGTATAAAATCCTATAGGATTAAAGTCAATAGCGGAAATGCGCGCTTCAGCGTGTTCCCATCGATGTCGTCCCCGCCTGCGCGGGGACGACAGACGAGAGAGACGGAATGACGACAGACGAGAGAACCGCCGGGACGACAGCCGGAAGACCTACCCGAGAAACTCCGCCAGATGCTGCTTCCACTGCGCCGCGCGCATCGAGCTGTAGTGGCCCTGCGACTGTGGACCGGCGGGAACCAGCACGTAGCGCGCGCCCGGAATTTTCGCGATCGCGGGCTCCATCACACCAAGCTCCGGCGGATTGATCGCGTCGTCGGCGAAGTTGATGGCCAGAAGCCGCGCCTTGATGTTGCCGATGAGCGGCGCGGGATCGTAGTCCATCGTCGCCTCGATCTGGAACAGCCGGTTGTTGGCGTCGCCCTTCTTCGCGCGCTCGACATACTGCCGGTAAAGTTCGTCGCCCTTCTCGCGGGTCGGCGCCAGCTCCTGGATGCGGACCACGCTCTGCGTCATCAGCGCGGAGAGCGGCGCGACCCGCACCCAATTGGCCGGCTGTTTATCGTAGTCGCCGCCCTTCCATTCGGGATCGTTGCGGATCGCCTCCACGTTGATGCGGCGCTGGATCCAGTTGCGGCCGCTCATGGGTCCAGGCTGGCTCGCGACCGGCACCAGGTTCTCCGCGAAATCCGGGTGCATGCCGCCATGCAGCCAGGTCAGCATGCCGCCGAGCGACAGGCCCAGGATCAGCTTCAGCCTCGGAATGCCGAGCCCTTCGGTGACGAGCCGGTGCTGCGCCACCGCCGCGTCATGCAGCCGGTAGTTCGGAAAGCGCGCGCGCAAGCCATCGCTCGGCTTGCTGGACGCCCCGAACCCGACGATGTCCGGGATGACGATGAAGTATTTCGCTGTGTCGAGCGGCTGACCCGCGCCGAACAGCTCGCCGGCGAGGCCCGGCTCCAGCCACGTCTTCGCGGTCCCTGTGGTGTTGTGGATCAGGAGAACCGCGTTCTCGACGGCGCCTGCGGCATTCTTCCGCGGCGTGCCGAGCGTGATGTAGTGCTGCCGCAATTCCGGCAGCGTCTGCCCGCTGACGAAGCGGAAGTCCCGCAGGATGAAATCGCTTTCACGGAGATTGGG
>CAZGSW010000067.1:0-3838 GCA_964528635.1 uncultured Rhodoplanes sp.
TCGGAGCCGGCCAGCAGTCCGCCGGTGGTTTCCAGCGCGAACCGTTCGGCGTCACGGCGGCGGATGTCCTCGGAAATCTCCATCGCCTCCGGATCGGGCACGCCAAGCTCGGCCAGCGCCATGCGGCCGAACACCAACGCCGACTCGAACGTCTCGCGGACCTGATGGGTCACGCCATGCTCCACCAGCTTCAGCGAATGCCCGCGGTCGAAGGAGCGCACCAGCAGTTTGGTCAACGGAAATTCGGTCTTGCAGAGCTCGACGATGCGGTCGGCGGCTTCGCGCCTGTCCACGCATACCGCGATGATCTCGGCCTTGTCGGCGCCGGCGGCATGCAGGATATCCAGCCGCGTGCCGTCGCCGTAATAGACCTTGAAGCCGAACTCGCCGGCGGCGCGGATCATCTCGGTGTCGTTGTCGATGATCGAGACGTCGACGCCGCGCGCCAGCATGAGCTGGCTCGCCACCTGGCCGAACCGGCCGAACCCGATGATGAGAACGCGGCCTTCGAGGCCGTTCACCTTCTCGACACCGTCGAACGACTGCTCCTCCTGCGGCGTCAGCCGCCCGACCAGGATCACCAGCAGCGGCGTCAGCACCATGGAGATGATGACCGTCGCGGTCAGCGTGGCGTTGAGCCCGCCGGAAAAGATGCCGGCCGAGGTCGCCGCGGCATACAGCACGAAGGCGAATTCGCCGCCCTGCGCCATCAGCGCGGTTCGCAGCAGCGATTCGCCGTGCGAGGCGCGGAACACCCGTCCCACCGCGTAGACGCCGATCGATTTCACGACCATGGCGATCGCGACGGCGGCAAGCACCGTCGCCCAGTCGCGCATCACCACGTCGAGGTCGAGCGACATGCCGACACCGAGGAAGAACAACCCGAGCAGGATGCCGCGAAACGGTTCGATGTCCGCTTCGAGCTGGTGGCGGAACGTGGATTCCGACAGCAGCACGCCGGCCAGGAATGCGCCCATCGCCATCGACAGGCCGCCAAGCTGCATGGCGAGCGCCGAGCCCAGCACGACCAGCAGCGCCGCCGCCGTCATCACCTCGCGGGCATGCGCCTCCGCGAGCAGACGGAACAGCGGGTTGAGCAGCCACAGCCCGGCCGCGACCAGCGCGGCGAGAGAGCCCGCGGCGATCGCGACATTCTCCCAGTGGATGCCGCCGGCCTCGGTGGCCGTCTGCGGCGCCAGCAGCGCGACCAGCGCCAGCAGCGGAACGATCATCAGGTCTTCCAGCAGCAGGATCGACACCACGCGCTGGCCGGCCGGCGTCGAGGTCTCGCCGCGCTCGTCGAGCAACTGGAACACGATCGCGGTGGAGGACAGCACAAAGCCCATGCCGGCCACGAACGACACGATCGGCGGCCAGCCTGCCCAGACGCCAACCGCGGTCAGCAGCGCACCGCACACCGCCACCTGGGTCACGCCGAGACCGAAGATTTCCTTGCGCAGACTCCACAGCCGCGACGGCTGCATCTCCAGCCCGATCACGAACAGGAACATCACCACGCCAAGCTCGGCGACATGCAGGATGGCCTGGGGATCGGTGAACAGCCGCAGACCGAACGGCCCGATGGCGAGGCCCGCTGCGAGATAACCCAGCACCGAGCCCAGCCCGATCCGCTTGAACAGCGGAACCGCAATCACGCCGGCGCCGAGCAGCGCCACCGCCTGAAACAGCTCCGCGCTCTGGGCTTCCGCCGCCGCCATCGACTTTCCCACCGGACGGCCATGCCGCGACCGTCCGCTCTGCTATCGCACGACAGGCCCGCAGCCGGAAGTGGTTGACCCTCTGCGTATTGATTCCGCAGTCATTCCGGGGCGCCACGAAGCGGCGAACCCGGAATCCAGAGTCGCAGTCACCGCAAATTGTCGCTCCTGGATTCCGGGCCCCGCGCCATCGCGCGGTCCCGGAATGACATCGCAGATCAACCTGCGTCGGACGTTAGATCACGTGCAGCAGCGGCACTGCATGGCGAAGGCGACGCGCTCCTCCTGCGTCAGCTTCTCATGCTCCGGATCGCCCTGCGGGGCGGGAGGCGCGGCGAACGGGATCAGCGTTTCGGCAATCGGGTTGTCGAACGGCAGTCCCTTCGCCCGCATGTCCTCCCGATTCTTCGCCGTGGCCGCAGCATCGATCTGGAGCGTATCGCCGACAAACACCGCGCCGTAGTTCTCCTCCGCCGATTTGCGGCTGATGTAGCCATACCGCACATCGCGGGCGAGGGCGTCGAGGTCGCGGTCCAGCGGCGAGCCGTAGCCGCCGCCGCCGCCCGAGCGCAGGATATAGGCGTCGCCCACGTGGATGGTGTGGTTCAGCGCCTTGCCGTTCGGGAAGTGCGTCTCGTCGGTCTTGCCGAACCGGTGGATGGCGACGCCGTTGCCGAAGCCGGACATGCCGCCGAACAGGCCCCACGGCTTGCATTTGACGCGGTCCATCTGCGACGAGAAGTTGATCGGCGCCAGGGCCTGCACCACCTGTTCGGTGCCGAGCCCGCCGCGGTGGCGGCCGGCGCCGCCGGAATCCGGCCGCAGGCAGTAACGCTCGATCAGCAGCGGGTACTTCGCCTCGACCTGCTCGGAGGGGCCGTTGTGGGTGTCGCCGTCGTTCATGGCGATGGTGGCGTTCATGCCGTCGTGGTCGTGGCGCGCGCCCCAGCCGCCGCCGATCAGCCCGCCCGGATAGATGTAGAAGCCGTTGTCCTTGGGACGGCGGCCGTAGATGCGGCCGAGCACCAGGTCGGCGTGGTGGCCGGCGATCACCTGATCGGGCAGCGCCGGCGCCAGCGCCTTGAAGATCGTGTCGATCACCGTCATCGGGTAGGTCATCCACATCCGCATCGCGGCGGGCTTGGTGGCGCTGACCACGCGTCCGGGCGGCAGCACGATGTCGAGCGCGCGGAACGCGCCGTCGTTGACCGGGAGCTCCATGGGAGACGTCAGGCACTTGAACGCCACCTGGCAGCACGAACGGCCGGCAGTAATGCCCGAGTTGTAGAAACCCTGCACCTGCTTGGAGACTTCCGACAGGTCGACCGCCATCCGGTCGCCCGAAACCGTGACCTTGACGCGGATCGGCACCCGCTGGCCGACGTTGACGCCGTCGTCGTCCATGAAAGATTCCGCCTCATAGACGCCGTCCGGAATCTCGCGCACGCGGGCGCGGGCCAGCGCCTCGCTCTGGTCCATGATCGCCTCGATGCCGCCGAGCACTTCGTCGCGGCCGTATTTGCGCACCATGTCGAGGAAGCGCCGCTCGCCGGTCTTCACCGCCGCGACCTGGGCGCGGAAGTCGCCCATGGCGCGCTCCGGCAGGCGCACGTTGCTGCGGATCACCTCGATCAGCTCCTGGTTGGGCTCGCCGCGCCGATAGATCTTCACGATCGGCATCTGCAGGCCCTCGGAGAAGATATCGGTGGTGCCCTCCTGCAGCGTGCCGCCGACGTCCGGCCAGTGCGCCATGCAGCACGAGAAGCCGATCAACTCGCCCTCGTGGAACACCGGCACCGTGAAGGTCATGTGGTTGAGGTGCGAGCCGGTGATATAGGCGTCGTTGGTGAGCAGGATGTCTCCCGGCTCCATGTTCTCCGGTCCGAAATGGCGGAGCTTCGCCTTCACCGTCTCGCTCATGCCGCGGATGAACATGGGCAGGCCGAGGCCGATCGACACCGTGTTGCCCCTGGCATCGAACACGCCGACCGTGAAATCCAGCGCCTCGTAGATGATCATGTTGTACGCGGTGCGCATCAAATTGATCTTCATCTCCTCGGTGATGGCGACGAGACCGTTGCGCACGATTTCGGTGACGACCGGATCGGTTTTGGCACCTG
>CAZGSW010000067.1:3938-19436 GCA_964528635.1 uncultured Rhodoplanes sp.
TTGGCACCTGCTTTGGCGGAGTTTGCAGCGGGCTTGTCCATCGTCAGCTCCTGCGGACTTCAATGACGAGATCGCCGAACGCATCGACTTCGAGCCGGTCGCCGGGATGCACGACCGTGGTCGAGGCATGTTCCTCGATCAGCGCCGGCCCTTCGATGACGTTGCCGGCCTTGAGCCTGGCGCGCTCGAACGTGGGCGTATCGACGAACCCGGTCGAGGCAAAATAAACCGGGCGCGAGCCGCGGCCTGCCCCCGCATCCGGCTTCGGTTCGCCGCGCGCGATCGGCTCGAACGCGGGCTTTCGCATCTCGCCGATGGTGGCGCTGCGCAGGCTGACGATCTCCGCCTTCTCCTCCGGCACCGAAAAGCCGTAGCGGGTCTGGTGCACGGCATCGAACCGCTTCTTGATGCCGTCGCGGTCGCCGTTGCGGAACAGCTCGGTCGGCAGATCAACCGTCACCGCGTGCTCCTGCAAAACATAACGCATGTCGGCGGAGCGCCCGGCATGTGTTCCGGACACCGAACGGCCGCGGGTCACGGTTTCGCGGCCGGCCTGCTCCATGCCGTTGAAGATCGATTCCATTTTCTCGAACGGCGCATCGGCAAGCTGGGTGAACCAGGTGTTGACGAAGTCGCAGCGCAGGTCCGCGACCAGCATGCCGTAGGCCGAGAAATGGCCCGGCGCCCGCGGGATCACGACCCTGGCGATCGCAAGCTCGCGCGCCACCGCGGAGGCGTGCAGCGGCCCCGCACCGCCGTAGGCGACCAGCGCGAAGTTCGCTGCATCGAGGCCTCGCTCGGTGGTGACCCAGCGCACCACATGCGCCATCTTGGTGGTGGCGATGCGCAGGATGCCTTCCGCCGCCTCGACCGGATCGAGCCCGAGCGGCTTTGCGATCCTGTCGTCGAGTGCGCGCCTGGCCGCCTCGATGTCGAGCGTCATCTCGCCACCGAGGAAGCGGTCGACGCCGAGACGGCCCAGCACGAGGTTGGCATCGGTGATGGTCGGCTCGGTGCCGCCGAGCCCGTAGCAGACCGGACCGGGCGCCGCGCCGGCGCTTTCCGGTCCGACCCGCAGCGCGTTGCCGAGTTCGACCCGGGCGATGGAGCCGCCGCCGGTGCCGACCTCCTGGATGTCGATCATCGGCATCTGCACCGGCAGGCCGGTGGCGTAGCCTCCGATCAGCGCGCCGCCGGTCATCAGCACCTGACCCTCGTGGATCACGCCGGCCTTCGCGGTGGTGCCGCCCATGTCGAACGCGATCGCATTCGGCATGCCGATGGAATCGCACAGCGCCTTGGTGCCGATCACGCCAGCCGCAGGGCCGGACTCCAGCATGCGGATGCAGGAGCGGCGCGCCTCCTCCACGTCGAACAGCCCGCCGGTCGACTGCACGATCAGGAAATTGCCGCCGAACCCCGCGCCGGCGAGATGCTTTTCCATCTCTGTGAGATAGGTGCGGACACGCGGGCCGACGTAGGCGTTGGCCGCAGCCGTCGAGGTGCGCTCGTACTCGCGGTACTCCTGGCTCAGTTCATGCGACGCGGTGACGAACAGATCCGGAAACTCGCTTTCGACGATCTCCCTGGCGCGGCGCTCATGAGCGGGGTTGCGATAGGAGTGCAGGAACAGGATCGCGACCGCCTTCGCGCCCTGCTCCACCGCCTGCCTCACCGCCGCGCGAACCTGTTCTTCGTCGAGCTTGATCAGAACCGTGCCCTGCGCGTCCATCCGCTCCATGATCTCGAAGCGCATGTCGCGCTCGATCAGCGGCGTGTGCTTGCGGAATCCGAGGTTGTACGCCTCCGGCCGGTTGACGCGGCCAATCTCGTAGATGTCGCGGAACCCCTGGGTGGTGAGCAGCGCGCATCGGGCGCCGCTTCGCTCCAGGATGGTGTTGATGGCAACCGTGGTGCCGTGCAGGAACAGCCGTGCCGCATCGAACGCGGTACCGGCTTTGCCGACGCCGCTCTCGATGCCGGTGACGAGCCGCTCCGGCGTGGTCAGCGTCTTGCCGAGTTTCAGTTCGCCGGTCGTTTCATCGAACGCCGCCACGTCGGTGAACGTGCCGCCGACGTCGGCGGAGAGGCGGATGTTAGCCGCGTTGCGCGCAGGGGCATTCACGGAAAGATACTCCAAACAAAGTTACAGCGTTCCAGGGCAGACCAGTCGGGTCTTTCCGATGTCGTCCCCGCGAAGGCGGGGACCTATAACCAAAAGTCTACCGAAAGACCACGCGGCATGGGTCCCCGCCTTCGCGGGGACGACGGTGGAGAGCGCGGGGACGACAACGGATTCAGTGGCGCACATCATGGATTCATCATCGCTTCGGACGGCAAATCGGTGATGAACGAATGCGCCGGCGCGTGTGCGATGAAGATCGGCAGCTTCGCGCTCTCCGCCGCGCTCTGCGGGGTGACGCCGCAGGCCCAGAACACCGGCACGATGCCGCTCGGGGTCGGCGGCACCGGCGGGCCGAACAGCGGCGCCTTGAGGTCGGCGCCGATCGCTGCGGGATCGCCGATGTGGATCGGCGCACCGTGGTTGAACGGAAACCGCGATGTGACCTGCGTCGCGGTCAGCGCCTGCTGCGCGGTGAGCCAGCGCATGGTGACGATGAGATCGCCGCGGAAGGGACCGGCCGGCTCGGTCGGCAGCGTGGTGCGCAGCACCCAGCGGTCCTTGTGGGTCGGCACTCCGGCCCGCTCCAGCGGCCCGTCGATGGTGATGCCGGAGCCGATCAGGAACGACACGAAGTCGTCACGCCACAGGTCGACGATGTCCTGCCGGTCCTCGACGCGCGCACCGTCGCGGTAGACCGCGTAGCGGGCCACATCGGTGCGCAGGTCGGCGCCCGGCGCGAGCTTCTTCGGGACGGGACTGCCGGGGTCGGTGACTTCGAGAACCGGACAGGCGCGCTGGTTGCGCTGGCAGTACAGCAGGAAATCGAACGCATATTCCTTCGGCAGGATCGCGACGTTGGTCTGCACGAAGCCGTGGGCGAGGCCGCGGCTGGTGCCGGTGATGCGGCCCTCGCGAATGTCCTGACGGACGCGCTGGCTTTCCAGAATGGCGGACGCGGTCATCGCGGCTCTCTCATTTGAGCATGATCCGATCCGAAAACCGGCTTTCACTTTTCGGGATCATGCTCGAGCATGACTTCATAGATCTGCGCGTGGCCGGTGCGGTCGGAGGTGAACACCACGCGCGACTTGTCCGGCGAGAACCGCGGATGCGGATGGGTGTGCTGGCGCGCCTCCACGCCAACCGGGCCGTCGTTGTAGGGGAACGGCCCGCCCCAGTGGGCGCCTTCGCTGGTGGCCTCGCTCAACACGATGGGCTGCGCGGTCTTGCCTTCAGCCGGCCCGGCGACCGGATAGGTGTGCAGGCCGCGGTCCGGGAAGTTGGTGTCGCAGACGAAGCTGCCGCCGTCATCGGAGGGCGCGGCATGCCAGGCCGGAAAGCGCGTGATCCACTCCGCCCTGCCGGTGTCGGGATCGATCAGCCGCGTGCCGCGCGGCCAGTCGACGAACGCGACAGCGCGGCGGCCCGGCACCCAGACCTCATGGGTGACCCACTGCATGTGGCCTTCTCGCGCATAAAGCCGGCGGTTCTTGGCGCCGCTGCGATCCGTCACCCAGACCCGGTCGGTGAGCGGACCGGCGTAAAGGATGAGGTCCTCGTCGTCGGGGCAGAACTGCGGATGCCCGATGGTGTCGCGCTCGAGAAACACGGTGGAGGTCTTGCGTTCGGTGTCGACCAGCACGAAGCGCGACACCGGTCCGGTCTTCACCGGAACCGCCCACCAGCGGCCGCTTTTCGACAGCGCGGTGGTGCCCATGGCGGCGCCGACCATGCCCTTCTCGCGCATCTCGACATCGCCGAAGTCGGCGAGCTTCTCTTCCTCGAACGTGCCGAGATCGACGCGCCAGGCCGACGTGCCGGCGGTGAAGTAGACATAGCGGCCGTCGGCCGACGGCGAGATCGACCAGTCGGCAAGGTCCGGCCGGTCGGTGACCTGAACCAGATCGCCGCTGGCGCGATCCTCGAAGAAAATCTGCGGCGTCCCGGTGCGGCCGGACACGAAGATCAGCTTCGACATGGCCCGGTCGTAGGCCGGCACGAAAAAGAACGGATGGTGATGGATCGACGGATGGCTGGTGATCTGCCGCACGGTCCGGCCGGAATGCGGATCGACCGCAACACGATCCTCGCGCCGGTATGTCGAGGCCTTGCTCACGTCACTCGCCCGCTGCAAGCGGTTTGGCCGGGCGAAGCAGCCGCGACCGCAGACCCCACGCGAGAAGCATCACGAAGGCGACAAGCGAGACATAGCGGCCGATATCGCCGAACGGTATTACGATCAGAACCACCGCCACGACACCGAACAACGCGCGCTCGAGGAGGTTGAGCGGCTTGGCCACGTAGCCTGAAATCATGATTGTCCAGGCCGATGAACCCGCAGCGATGCAGATGGCGGCTATGACGATGGTGGGCCAATCGCCGACAAACAGGACGCCCGGATCGCGCACAAAGGCGACGGGAACCAGAAACGACGGCATGCCGAGGACGAAGGCGTAAAGCCCGGTTCTGTTCGGATTGGCCTTGGCGATTCCCGCGGCGGTGTACGAGGCAAGCGCGACCGGCGGCGTGACCATCGCCAGCACCGCGAAGAACAGCACGTAGAAATGCGACGCCAGCGGATCGATTCCGAGTTTCTGCAGCGCCGGCACGAACAGAATCGCACCGATCACGTAGGCGGCGACGGTGGGCAGTCCCATGCCCATGATGATGATACCGATCGCGATGAAAATGAGCGAACCGGCGAGCGTGCCGCCGCCGAGCGCCAGCATCTCGGTCGAGAACTTGATCGCGAGGTTCGACTGGATCGCGACGGCGATGATGATGCCGATCGCGGCGATCGGAATTGCGACGGCAGCGGCCTGTCTGGCGCATTCGTCGGTCATTTCCAGGAAACGGCGCGGCGTCATCGCCCGCCCGCCCGGCAGGTAGCTGCAGGCCCAGGCGGTGACGCCGCCTGCCATGGCCGCCATCGGCGCGTCGTAACCGACCATGAACGCGCCGATCAGAGCGATCGGCGGAGAGATCAGCGCAATGCGGCGCAGCACCGGGGCGATCGCGTCGATCTCCGGCGCCGGCAGGCTGCCGATCCCCGAGCGCATCGCATTGAGATGGACAAGGAGATAGAGCGACCCGAAGTACACCGCCGCGGGAATGGTGGCGGCGAGCGCGACCGTGGCATAGGGAATGCCCATGATGTCGGCCATCACGAAGGCGGCGATCCCCATCACCGGCGGCATCAGTTGCCCGCCGGTCGAGGCGATGGCCTCGTGCGCGCCGGCCCATTCGCGGCTGTAGCCGGTGCGGATCATCAGCGGGATGGTGAACGAGCCGGTGGCGGTGACGTTGGCGACCGCCGAGCCGCTGACCGTGCCGAACAGCGCGCTCGAAACCACCTCGGCCTTGGCCGCGCCGCCCGGCCGCTTGCCGACCAGCTTCAGGGCCAGGTCCATGAACAGCTCGGTGCCGCCCACGGTCATGTAGATCGCGCTGAAGGCGAGGAAATAGAACACCAGCGTCAGCGACGTCTCGGTGGTGATGCCAAACACGCCGTGGCCGGCCATGGTCATGATCTCGATGAACTCGAGGAACCCGAATCCGGCGAAATGCATCCAGGACGGCAGGTATGGCCCGAGCCAGCCATAGGCGACGAAGACCAGGATCACCGACAACAGGTTCCAGCCGAGCACCCGGCGCGTCGCCTCGCACAGCAGCAGCAGCGTGGCGAGGCCGAACACAACGTCGGACGCCAGCACCGGGTCGACGTTCTCCATCCGCTCGGTGAGATAGTCGGCGCGGAGCCAGTAATAGGCCGTGGTTGCAACCGAGGCGGCGAGCAGCACCAGGTCGACGAGGCGCCACAGCGGCGTGACGTTGCCGTCGCGGTCCTGCAACGGCCGCCACAGCAGGATGAGCACGGTCGCCATCATCACGTGCAGCGGCCGCGCCAGCATCGGGATCGGCGGATAGAACAGAATGTAGATCTGACCGATGAACCATACGGCGCCGAGCGCCGTGCGTGCCCACGCTAAAGTACGCGTCATCCTGCAGCCCCAAAAACGGGCGGCGGCGAACCACCGCCCGTCAAAATCCCCAACCGTTGCTTATTGCGTCGCGGCCTTGAGCCAGCCGCGCTCGCGGTAATACTTCGCCGCACCCGGATGCAGCGGGATCGCATTGTTCTCCGGCTTCCAGGCATCTTCCGGCTTGAACTCGGCAAACGCCTGATGCGCCTTCACAAGGTCCGCCTTGTTCTCGACGATCGTCTTGGTGACGAGATAGGCGATGTCGTCGGACAGCGACTTGTTGGCGATGATCATGGTGCCGAGGTCGACGGCCTGGGTCGGACCTTTCTGGCCCTTGAAGTATTGGGGCATCGGCAGTGCCTTGAGCCCGTTCTTGCCCAGCGCATCGAGGGTCTTCTGCGGCAGATCGACGAAGCGCATGTCGACGGTCAGCGTCAGCTCGGTGACCGCGGGATGGCCCTTGGCCGCGGTCTCGATGTAGAGGTCGGCGCGGCCGTCACGCAGCATGCTGGTGGTCTGCGCGGCATCGACCTGGATCAGCCGGCCGTCCTTGCGGATCGCGTCGATGCTGGTTCCGAGCGACTGCGCGATCATCCGCGCCACCGGCGGAACCGAGCTACCGGCGGGCTTCATGATGACGCGCACGTTCTTGTCGGCGAGCGCCTTCTCCAGCGTGTCGTTGCCGGTCTTCTTGATGTAGTCCTCGCGCAGCATCGCGACCATGTAGATCGGGTTGATGCCGCCGACCAGCGCGCGGATGTCCTGGTGCTTCTTGCCCTTGTAGATCTCTTCTTCGCCCATCCAGGCCCACGCCGCGGTGGCGACGTTGCTGAAGGCGACCTGCGTCTTGTTGTCGTTGGTGACGACCGGGTTGGCGATGCCGCCGCCGCGCGCCATCACCTCGATGGTGGTGCCGGCCGGCAGCTTGCTCTGCACCAGGTTGGCGATCGCGCCACCGCCGACGTACCACCAGGTGTTGAGCGGCATGGCGCCGAGCCGCAGTTGCTCCGCAGCGGCCGGAACGGCGGCCACCGCGGCCAGTCCTATCATTCCGCCGATCGCCGCCAGTGTCTTTCTTCGGTTCATGGTCTTCCTCCCTTCGATAGATCGTTGGCGGCCGGTCAGACCGCGGTTGAAATCGTCCCGCTGGCCTGCACCGCCCGCGCGATGTCGGATGCGGCGCTGCGAACGGGCTCCAGCGCCAATGCACGAAACTCCTCGGGCGGCATTCTCACCGCGGGAGCGGCCACACTGACCGAGGCCAGCGGATAGCCATCGACGTCGAGAACGGGCGCCGCGAGGATGCGAAGCCCGTTGCCGAATGCCGAGTCCTGCATGGCGTAGCCCTGCCGGCGCACCGTCTGCAGCATCTGTCGCAATTCCACCCGGGAAAATTGCGCGACGGCGAGTTCGCCGCGCCGCGGACGGATCGCAAGCACACGTTCAAGCTCGGCCGGCGGCAGGTACGCCAGAACGGCGTGTCCGATCACACCGGACACGGCGGGAATGTTGGTGCCGATGCGAATGTCGACGCCGAGCCGGGTCAGACCCGCGCGCACGCGTTCGACGTAGAGCACGTCGGCACCGTCGAGCACGCCGACGCTTGCAGCCTCGCTGATCTCGCCGACCAGCGAGCGCAGCACCGGCCGCGCCAGTTCGCGCAGGTCGGACCGGCCGATCGCATGCAGGCCGAGGTCGATCACCTTGAGGGTGAGGCGGAACCGCTTGGAGTCCGGCACGCGGGCGACATAGCCGAGCATCGCCAGCGTGTTGAGCATGCGGAATGCCGTGCCCGGATCGATCGCAGCGGCCTTGGCAACCTCGCTCAGCGTCAGCTCCGGCCGCTCGGCGCTGAATGCCTCCAGCACCCGCAGCCCCTTGGACAGCGAGTTCACCAGGTTCCTGGGATTGTCCGCGGGCGCCGCTTCGGCGCGCTGCGCGGACCGTGATGGGGGAGACGCTTTCATCCCTGACGAGGACGCAACTTTCGGAATGCGAAAATTATTTCTTATAGCAAGCGTGGCGCATCGCGCGCCGCCGGTCAACGGGGACGCGCCAAGAACGAACGCCGGCCTGCGATCACAGACCGGCGTTCTGGCAATCAACCGAAGACGATCAGTAACGATCGTCAGGGCCGTCGATGTAGGGGAACGCACTCAGCACATGAGGCGGCCGCACCGGCTGGGCGGAGCGCAGATACGACGGATTGAGTTCGCCGAGCGTGTTGACGCCCGCGAGCCCCATCGCGCGCTCAAGCTCGTCGTGCAGCAGTTCGAGCACACGCAGCACGCCATCGCGGCCCGCTGCCGCCAGCCCGTAGGCGTAGAGGCGGCCGACCGCGACCGCGTTGGCGCCAAGCGCCAGCGCCTTGAGCACGTCGGTGCCGCGGCAGAAACCGCCGTCGACGATGATCTCGGCCCTGCCCTTGGCGGCCGCGACGATTTCCGGCAGCACCTCGATCGAACCCGCGCCCTGGTCGAGCTGGCGGCCGCCGTGGTTCGACACGTAGATGACATCGACGCCGTGCTCCACCGCCATCACTGCATCTTCCGCGGTGGCGATGCCCTTGACGATCAGCGGCAGCTTGTACCGCGCTTTAAGCTTGTCGAACTGCTTCCAGTCGAGCCCCTTCTGGTAGCGCGCGGCGTCGGGCGCGCGCGGCGATGCAGCGTGATAGCGCTTGGTGATGTCGCGCTCGCGCCGGCTGTAGTGGTGTGTGTCCACGGTCAGGCAGAGCGCGCCGAACCCGGCGGCGACCGCGCGATCGAAGATCGCCTCGACCCAGGCCTGGTCGCCGCGCACGTAAAGCTGGAAAATCTTCAGCCCGCCGGGCTGGACCTTGCCGGTCTCCTCGATCTCGGGCTTCGCCACCGAACTCTGGAACATCGCGCAGCCGAACGTTCCGGTGGCGTCCGCCACCGCTCCACAGCCGGCAGAGTCGAACCGCTCGATGCTGCCGATCGGCGCCAGCGCCACCGGCATCTTCAGCTTGCGGCCGAGGAAAGTGCCTGACGTGTCGGTGCCGTTGACGTCGCGCAGGATGCGCGGCCGGATTGCCAGCGAGTCGATGGCGAGCCGGTTGCGGCGAAGCGTGGTTTCGGTCTCCGCGCCGCCGATCAGATAGTCCCAGACATTGCGGTCGAGCCTGGCGCGCGCCGCCGCAACGATCTCATGCAAGTTCTGAAAGCGGTCCCGGACCTGGTCCATTCCCCTCACCCCGTTTTGACGGGGTGAACCTGCATCATGCGACAGAAGCCGACAAGCGCCTCGGCGGCATGTCAGGCCGCCCGCATTTCATAGAGCCGCTTGGGGTTCTCGACCATCAGCTTGCGGATCAGCTCGTCCGAAGGCGCAATCTCGGCGATGAGATCGACGAGCTGACCCTCGTCCGGGATCGGTCCCTTGTGATGCGGGTGCGGCCAGTCGGTCCCCCACACCACCCGGTCCGGAAACTCCGTCACCAGCTTGCGGGCGAACGGAACCGCGTCGGCATAGGGCGGCCCCTGCAGGGTGATGCGGTCCATGCCGCTGACCTTCATCCAGAGCCTCGGATTCTGCATCAGGCGCAGCAGGTGCTGGAACGCAGGCTGCTCCAGACCCTGCCCGGCGTCGACGCGGCCGATGTGGTCGATCACCACTGGCACCGGCGACCGCTCCAGCTTGGCGCCCATGTCGGCGATGTACGAGCCGTGCATATGGATCTGCAGGTGCCAGCCAGCGTCGGCCAACTTGGGCGCCAGCGCCATCACCTGATCGATGGAATCGCTTTCATGCAGATGCGGCATGAAGTTGTAGCGCACGCCCCGGAAGCCGAGCTTGTCGAGCCTGCGGATCTCGTCCGAGCCGACATCCGACGGCAGCAGCGCAACGCCGAGATAGATGCCGCGCTTTGCCGCCACTGCATCTTCGGTGGCGCGCAGGTCCATGCCGTGCGTCGCGGTGTGCACGATGACGCAGCGCTCGATGCCGAGGTGCTCGTGCAGCGCAAACAGCTTCTCCTTCGGCGCATCGGCCGGATTGATGGTCGTGGTCGATGCGTAAGGGTATTTGTCGGTCGGCCCCAGCACATGGCAATGGGTGTCCCAGGACCCCGGCGGAAGCCGGAGCCTGGGTTTGCTGGGATTGGGGTGAAAGATCTGGGGACGCGAAACCTGCGTCATCAGCTTCCCTGCTGCTTGTGGGCGGTCTCCCAGAACAGATCCTTCCAGTCGGGGAGCTTCTCCTGCATCGTGCCGATGCGGTTGAGAAACGCAGCGAAGTGCGCAATCCGCTTCGGCTGCGAGGTGAACTCGAAGCCCGGAATGTTGAGCTGCTCCACCAGATCCTCGAGCTTGTCGGGCGCATTCTGCGCCTTCTTCCAGAGCACCGCCGCCGCCTTCTTATCGGCGCTGGCGACGCGAATGGATTCCTCCAGCGCGTTGGCGACGGCCTGGAACAGCTTCGGATTCTTCTCCTTGGTCCGCTTGCTGGCGAGCAGCGTGATCTGCGTGAGCTGGCCGCCGAACGCGGTCGGGCTGTCGGAGATCTTGTGCGCGCCCGGCAGCTTCAGGCCGCGGGTGGTGAACGGCTCGACCCCGATATGGGCGGTGATCGAGGCCTTGCCATAGCCCGCCGACAGCGCGGTGACGGCGTCGGGATGGCCCATCGCAACCGTAAGATGGTCGAGCTTGCGCGGATCGCCGAGTTCCTTCTCGGCGAGCATCTGCAGCATCATCGCGTTGAACGACAGCCGCACGGTCGGCACCGCGATGCGGTCCGATTCCGTGAAGTCCTTGATCGACTTGACCTTGGGGTTGATGGTGTAGAGCGTCATGGCGCCGTTCGACATGGTGCCGACCGCCTTGACCTCGTTGGCGGTGCCCTTGGTCCTCCGCCACAGCGTGATGAGCGACGGCAGCGCCGCGGTGCCGTAGTCGGCCGCACCCGACAGGATGGCGTCGAGCACAGGGCCCGGACCGCTCAGGGCCGGCGCGGTCGCCTCGATCTTGCCGAGGCCGAGCTTGTCCGCTTCCTTCTGGAGGATACCGCCGCTGACCATGATGTCGACGGGGATGTAAAGAAGTCCGCGCTGCTGCGCGATCGTCACCTTGAGTGGCGCCTGCGCACGCGCGATAGAGGGTGCGGCGATAAGGCTCACGCCGCCCGCCATGGTCGCGACGGCCTGCCGCCGGTTTACGTGTCCTGTCGTCTTGTCGTTGGCCACATGCGCCTCCCGTTGCCGGTTCTGTGTCTGCGTTTTGTCGCTCGCCCGTTCACATGATAGACATAGTTGGCGACGTCAACAAAGAAACATCCGGGGCAGGCGACGGCGGCGCGCTGCGCCGCGGGTGGGAAAGGCCGGAAACAACATGAACGCGCCAACCGGCGCCGCACCGCTGCTGCAGGTCCAGGGCGTGACGCTGCAGTACCGGACGGAAAAACACCTCGTAACCGCGACCTACCGCGTCAGTTTCGACGTCTACCGGGCCGACCGTTTTGTGCTGCTCGGCCCATCGGGCTGCGGCAAGTCCACGCTGCTCAAGGCAGTGGGCGGATACATGGCGCCCACCGAAGGCAACATGAAGCTCAAGGGACAGCCCATCCACGGGCCCGGCGCCGACCGCGTGTTCGTGTTCCAGGAGTTCGATCAACTGCTGCCGTGGAAGACCGTGAAGCAGAACGTGATGTTCGCGCTGGAATCCTCCGGCAAGCTGCGCGGCAAGACTGCCGAGGCGCAGGCCATGCGCTACATCGAGAAGGTCAACCTGACCAAATTCGCCGATTCCTATCCGCACACTCTCTCTGGCGGCATGAAACAGCGCGTTGCGATCGCCCGCGCGCTGGCGATGGAACCGGACGTTCTGCTGATGGACGAGCCGTTCGCCGCGCTCGACGCGCTCACGCGGCGGCGCATGCAGGAAGAACTGTTGCAACTCTGGAGCGAGACCCGCTCCACCATGCTGTTCGTGACCCACTCGATTCCCGAAGCCGTGCTGGTCGGCAACCGCATCCTGCTGATGTCACCCCATCCCGGACAGGTGAAGGGCGAACTCAACAGCGACGGCAACGACCCTGTCGATCCGGCCAGCGGCCAGAAGCTGTCGGACCGTATCCACGACATGCTGTTCGCGGACCGCATCGAGGAACAAGAGGCCGTCCACCATGGCTGACACGCAGACCGCCGCCGGAACGCTCCCCGACCTGCCGCCGCAGCGCGCCGAATATCTGCGTGACGTGATCGCAGGCAACGACATCGGCGTGGTGCAGAAGCCGCTGACCCCGTGGGAGCGGCTGACCAACCAGAACTGGATTCGCAAGATCTTCATTCTGGTGCTGATCGCATCGGCCTGGCAGGCCTATGCGGTCTATCTCAACAACTCGCTGCTGGTACCGACCTTCACCGCGACGATCGAGTCGCTCTATTCCGGCATGGTCAACGGCACGCTGCCGGAAAAGGTGGTGAACTCGGTGATCCTGCTGCTCAAGGGCTATGCCATCGGACTGGGACTCGCGATGGCGTTCACCGCGCTCGCCATGATGTCGCGGCTGGGCAACGACGTGCTCGACACGCTGACCTCGGCGTTCAACCCGCTGCCCGCCATCGCGCTGCTGCCGCTGGCGCTGATCTGGTTCGGGCTGGGCGACATCTCGGTGATCTTCGTGCTGGTGCACTCCGTGCTGTGGGCGGTGGCGCTCAACACGCACTCCGGATTCAAATCGGTGTCGAACACGCTGCGAATGGTCGGACGCAACTACGGACTCAAAGGCCCGATGTTCATCGCAAGGATCCTGATCCCGGCCGCGTTCCCGTCGATCCTCACCGGACTCAAGATCGGCTGGGCGTTCGCGTGGCGCACGTTGATTGCCGCGGAGCTGGTGTTCGGCGTCTCGTCGGGCAAGGGCGGGCTCGGCTGGTACATCAACGAGAACAAGAACATGCTCGACATTCCGGCGGTGTTCGCCGGACTGCTGACCGTCATCATGATCGGTCTGGTGGTGGAGAACCTGATCTTCCGCAACATCGAGAAGGTCACGGTGCGCCGCTGGGGCATGCAGCAGTAGCGTCGATTTGGCTGCGTTCGGGCCCGTCAGGCCTCGTGTCCCGGGCGAGCGAAAGCGAGGCCCGGGACCCCGGTTTATTTCCCGCGCCGCAGACAAACCGGGGTCCCGGCTCGCGCTCACTGCGTTCGCTTGGCCGGGACACGTGACGTGAGAGCAGACAACTACCTGACCCCTCCGGCGTAGCCATCCAGGCCGATGCCTTCCTTGAGGTGACCGAACAGCGCGGTAAGCCGGTCGCGGCCGGCCTGCGGCAGCGGCGGCTTGAGCAGCGAGGCGACGTTGGCCTTCAGATGCTCCTCGTCGCCGGTGCCGAACAGCACGACGTCGACGCCCGGCTCGTGACGGACGAAACGGTACGCCGCCTCGGTGACACTGGCGGCACCGCAATCCTTCACCAGGAAGCCGAGCGGATCCCCGGACTGCGCCAGCGACGGGTCGACCAGACCCTTGGCAGCCAGCTCCTTCACTTCGCGCACGATCCGCGGCGGGTCGGCGAAAATACTGCGCACCGCGAACATCAGCAGCGTGCCGATGCCCTTGCGCTGCGTGACCGGAAACACGTTGCGGCGCGCACCCTGATGCATCATGTGGAAGCCGACCATCATCACCTCCCAGACGTCGTCGCGCAGCGCGAGTTCGAGCATCTGGTTGGTGTGGTCCTCGATCGGGTTCTCGGTGATGCCGATGTGGCGAATCTTGCCCTGCTCCTTCAGCTTCACGAGCGCAGGCGCGATCACTTCGATGGCGTGCCGGTATTCCCTGGCGAACACGCCATGCAGGTTGAACACGTCGACGTGGTCCGTGCCCATCAGCCGCAGCGAGTTTTCGAGGCTCGCGGCGACGCGCTCCGGCGTAAACCATTCGTCGCCGCGGCGGACGAACGCCTTGGTGGCGACGACGATCTTGTCGCGGGGGATGGTTCTCAGCGCATGGCCGACCACGCCCTCGGTGCCGTAGGCGGGGGCGGTATCGACGAAGTTGATTCCAAGATCGACGGCGAGATGAATGAGCTTTGCGGCCTCGGCCTCCGACTTGCCCACCTTGAGGCCGAGCCGGCTGAACCCGCCGCCGCCCAGACCCGCCACGCTGACCTTGAGGCCGGTCCGGCCGAGCGTCGTGTATTCCATGGTGTCCGAATTCCCCTTGCCGGGCGGACATAGCAGAACCGGCGGCGTCCGGGCACGCCCAATCGGCATGCCGGACCTGCCGTCAGGCGGTCCCGGGCCTTGACCAAAGCGGCCCATCCTCCCATTTGGTTCGCGTTCGCAAACGCCGGGGATTGCCGCCTGCCATGACCGAAGCCGCCACCGAGAACCAAGCCGAAAGCCGCGCCTTCGAGGCCGATGTCGCCAAGCTCCTGCACATGATGGTGCACTCGGTCTATTCGGACCGGGACATCTTCCTGCGCGAGTTGATCTCCAACGCCGCCGACGCCTGCGAAAAGCTGCGCTACGAGGCGATCGCCACACCCACCCTCCTCGGCGACGATCCCAAGCCCCGCATCGTCATCGCCGCAGACCCCGACCAGCGGCGGCTTGCCGTCGAGGACAACGGCATCGGCATGAGTCGCGACGAGATGGTCGAGGCGCTCGGCACCATCGCCCGGTCCGGCACCCGCGCCTTCGTGGAGAAGGTCGAGGCCTCGCAGGGCGGCGACGGCACCGCGCTGATCGGCCAGTTCGGCGTCGGGTTCTATTCGTCGTTCATGGTGGCGGAGCGGGTCGACGTGATTTCGCGCCGCGCCGGATCGGACGAGGCGTGGCTGTGGTCGTCCGACGGCAAGGGCACCTTCTCGATCTCGCCCGTGACGCCGGACGAAGCGCCGGCGCGCGGCACCCGCGTGGTGCTGCATCTCATGGAGGACGCCAAGGTCTACACCGAGCGGCCGAAGCTGCAGCGCATCGTGCGCGAGCAGTCCGGTCACGTGCCGGTGCCGATCTCGATCGTCGAGAAGCCGGGCGAGGAGCCGACGGAGATCGTCGACGGCGCGGCGCTGTGGACCAGACCGCGCTCCGAGATCAAGCCCGAGGAATACACCGACTTCTACCGCAGCGTGGCCGGACAGTTCGACGAGCCGGCGCTGACACTGCACTACCGCGCCGAAGGGCGGCAGGAGTACAGCGTGCTCGCCTTCGTGCCGGGCGGCCGGCCGTTCGACCTGTTCGACGCCGACCGCAAGGGCCGCATCAAGCTCTACGTGCGGCGCGTGTTCATCACCGACGACGCCGACATCCTGCCGCGCTACCTGCGGTTCGTGCGCGGCATCGTCGATTCCGCCGACCTGCCGCTCAACATCTCGCGCGAGATGCTGCAGCAGAGCCCGATCCTCACCGCCATCAAGAAGGGCGT
>CAZGSW010000068.1:0-11055 GCA_964528635.1 uncultured Rhodoplanes sp.
TCGAGTGCGCGGTATTTCATCTCGAACGCCACTTCGCCGAGTGCGGGCGAATTGCGGTCGGCAAGGCCCGGGACCGACCGGATGTGGTGGTGGTCGAACGCGATCAACGGCGAGACGCGAAAGCTGTCGTTGAGCGTCAGCTTGAGCGCGGTGGCCTGCGACAGCACGCGGTAGGCGCCGCCGCCCTTGCCGAGGCGGCCGCCGGCCTCAAGCTCCAGCTCCCGCTCGCCCCTGCTGCCGATATCGCTGCCCTCGGTCAGCCCGAACAGGTGTTCGCTGTCCAGCTCCGATCCGGCTGATGGCGGCGCCCCAAGCACCATCCACACCAGACCCAACGCCACCAAACCACGCATCGACATCACCCCGCCATTTTGGGCGATCCTAAATGCTATTGCGAGTGATTTGCAATAGCATTTAGGGGTGGCTTGTTGGGCGGCAGTGCGGGAGGGCGAAGCTGGAGTTGCTGCCTTGGCGAAGCCGTAGGTTCGGGGAGGCCAAATAATAAAGGGGCCGGCATGGGCCGGCCCCTTTATTGATTCGCAGCAAGCGTCCGATGGCTATTTCTTCCAGTCCTCGATGCCGAGTTCCTTCCATCGGGCCTTCACCGCGTCGATATCGGCGTCGCTCGGCCAGGCCTTCGGTGGGAAGCGGGCGCCGTCGAAATCGGGGTCGGGGTCGTAGTCCAGGTTCATGGTGGCGTCGATCAGCACGCGATTCCACTTGCCGGTGCCGAACAGCGTCGGGTTGCGGTCGCGTTTGCGGGTGGACGGATCGAGTCCCAGACCGAAGGTGGACGGCATGATGATGATGTCGTTCTCGCCGGCATTGACGCGATAGGCGATCGCCCAGTCCACCGCGCCGTAGTCATGGACGTCGATGTCGTCGTCGACCACGGTGATGTGCTTGTAGCGGACGTGCGCGGCCGACGAGCCCCACACGGCGTTGGCCGCCTGCTTGGCCTGGTTGCGATAGCTCTGCTTCAGGGAGATCAGCAGGTTGATGCCGGCCTGCACCGGCGGGCACCATACGTCGGTGATGCCGGGCACGCCGGAGCGATCGAGCACGTTCCATGCGGTCGCCGCGCGCATGATCGACGAGGTGACGGTGTTCTCCGAATAGGAGCCGGGCAGGGCGCCTTCGATGGTGCCGCGCAGGATGGGGTTCTTGCGATGGGTGATCGCCGTGACGCGGATGGTGGGCTTCGGCATGGCGTCGCCGGCGAAATAGCCGGTGAACTCCGCGTAGGGCCCCTCCATCATGTAGTCCTTGGGATCGATCGACAGATAGCCCTCGACCACGATCTCGGCGTTGGCGGGGACCATGAGGTCGACCGTCTCGCACTTCACCAGTTCGACCGGAGCGCCGCGGATCGAACCCGCCACGTCGAATTCGCAGATTCCCTTCGGCACCGGCGCGCCGGCCACGAATTCCACCGACGGCTCGACGCCGATTGCGATTGCGATCGGCATCTCGCTCGATCCGCCTTGCTGCCATGCGGTGACGTGATGCCCGATGTGCTGGGCGCGCCACATCAGGATCGGGATGTGGTTCTTGTCTCCGATCATGCCGCGGTAGACGCCGGCATTCATGATGCCGGTCTCGGGGTCCTTGGTGACGCAGGCGCCATAGGTCTGCATGTAGCGGCCGCCGTCGAGCCGGTTCCACAAGGGCGCCGGGAATTCGTAGAGGTCGATTGCGTCGCCCTTGATGATCACGTCCTTGCAAGGCCCGGTCGCAACCTCTTTCGGGGCAACCGCACCGCTGAGGATCGTGCGGCCGAGTTTGACCAGTTCGCGCGGATGCGTGTTGGGCGGCAGGCCCATCATCATGGCGATGCGCCGGTAGTTCGCGAGCGCGCCGGTGAACACCTTTTTGCAGCGGCTGTCGGGTTTGTTGTAGTCCTTGATGTTGTTGAACAGCACCGACGGGCCGGTGGCCGGACCCTGCAGCAGCCGCGCGATGGTGCCGAGCTCGATGTTCCAGTCCACCTCGGCGTCGATGTGCTTCACCTCGCCGGCATCGTCCAGCACCTTGAGCCAGCCGCGCAGTCCGTCATAGCAGACCGGCTTTCGTTCAACTGTCATCACCTGTCCTTTACGGCGAACCGTTCCGCCGGAGGCGCAATCTCGGTGACGAGATCGCGCACCAGCGTCTTGTTGGAGAGCGGCTGAACCCGCATTTCGCGCGGTTCGAGCCGCGCGGTGCAGGCGTAGACCGTCTCGCCGTCGAGTTCCACCATGCATTCCTTGCAGGCGTTGGCGTTGATGCAGGAGAACCGGATCGCCAGCGTCGGGTCTTTCTCGGTCCTGATCCAGCGCAGCCCGTCCAGCACCGACTGGCCCCGCTCGAACGGCACATCGTGGGAATCCCATTGGCCGGCCGCCTTGTCGGTGCCGCGCCAGATTTTGAGGGTCGCGGTTTTGCTCATTGTGCGGCGGCTTTCGTGACGGAGGCCGGAATGGAGGCGATGTCGAGCGCACCGTTCTTCATCCGGATGATCTGGTTGACGTTCCACTCCGGCAGCATGCCGGGGAAGTCGTCGCGCTGGTGCGCGCCGCGGCTTTCGGTGCGCAGCAGTGCCGCTTGCGTGACGGCCCGTGCGACGGTGAGCATGTTGCGCAAGTCGAACCAGTCGAGGCGCTCCATGTCGAACGCCGCGCCGGTTCCTAACGGGCGGTCGCCGGTGGCCCCGGCAATCTCATCGATCGACGCGAGCGCGCGCTTCAGCGATTTTTCCGAACGGTACGGGCCCACATCCTGCGCCATCGTCGTCTGCAGGGACTGGAGCAGCTCTGCGGTGTTGGGTGCGTGGCCGGGCGCATCGGCCTTGATCAGGCCAAGCGCTTCGCCGCCGGTTGCCGATACGGGAGCCGCGCGATCCTTCACGCGCGCTGCTGCGGTGCGCCCTGCCTGGCGGCCGAACACCAGCGCTTCGGTGATGGCGTTGCCTGACAGGCGGTTGGCGCCGTTCGCGCCGCCGACCGCTTCGCCCGCGACGATCAGCCCCGGCACCTCCGTGGTCATGTCGACGTCCGCCTTCACGCCGCCCATGTGGTAATGCGCAATCGGGGCGACCTCGACGTTCTGCCTGGTGAGATCGATGCCGTTGTCGGCGAGCCGGTCGATCACCGGGCCGAATGCCTCCCGGAGCTTCGCTTCCGGCACATGCTGGAAGCTCAGGAACACGCCGCCGTGTGGCGAGCCGCGTCCGGCCTCCACCTCCTTGAGGATCGCGTAGGTGCCGAGATCGCGGGTGATAATGTACCTGCCATCCTCGGCAACGCCGTACTTGTGCGTGAACTCCTCACCCTGGTTGTTGAGGAGCTTGCCACCGAGCTTGTAGCGGAACGGATCCCACATGATCGGGTCCATCCCGATCAGTCGCGGCGCCAGATGGCCGATCGGAAAGAACTGCACGAACTCCATGTCGATCAGCGGCGCGCCGGCGCGAAGCGCGAGCGCATAGCCGTCGCCGCCCATGTTGGATGACGCGCTGTTGCGCCGGTAGAGCCGCGTCAGCCCGCCGGTCGCCAGCACCGTGGCCTTGGCCGAAATGATGACCGGAGCGCCGGAGCCGAGATGCCATGCGACGGCCCCCGTGACCTCGCCGCCGTCCATGGCCAGGTCGACCACGCAGAGATCGCCCTTGCGCGTGATGCCCTTTGTCTTGTTGACCACCTTGCGCAGCGTGCTCGACACTGCCGGACCCGTATCGAGGAAGTCGACATACACGCAACGCGGCCGATCGTGGCCCGGCGCGAATGCCGACGTGATCTTGCCGTCCTTGCGGGCCCAGCCGACGCCCCATTCGTCCATCTCGCGGATGCACTCGGGACCATGCTCGGTGAGCAGCCGCGCCAGCGCTTCGTTGCACAGCCCGCGGCCCGCGGTCAGCGTGTCCCGGTAGTGGTGCGACCAGTGATCCGGCGCCTCGTCGCCCAGCGCCACCGCAACGGTCATCTGCGCCATGACGGTGGCGCCGCCGCGGCCGATCAGGCTGCGGTCGACCATGAAGACCTGGCAACCCTGCCGCGCCGCCTCGATCGCGGCGTACATGCCGGCCGCGCCAGAACCGATCACCAGCACGTCGGTTTCGACTTGGATCGATTCGGTCATCAATCAAAAACTCCACCTGTCATGCCCTGCGAAGGCGGGGCATCCAGTAGCCACCGGGGGATCGCTAGCCACCCTTCCGCTTCTTCGCCGCGAGCTTCACCGCTTCGATCACCTGCGGGTAGGTTGCGCAGCGGCACAGATTCCCGGTCAGATAGTGCTTGATCTGGTCTTCGCTCGGATCGGGATGCTCCTCGAGCAGTTGCGTCGTCATCATGACGAAGCCGGGTGTGCAGTAGCCGCACTGAAACGCGGCGGATTCGACGAACGCCTCCTGCACGGGACTCAATTTGTGCGGCGTATCGAGACTCTCGACGGTGGTGACCTCGGCGCCGTCGACGAACGACGCGAGGTAGAGGCAGCCCGATACGGCGCGGCCGTTCACGACGACGGTGCAGCAGCCGCACAGCCCCTGGCCGCAGGTCTCGCGCGCCCCGGTGAGTGCGAACTGCCCCTGCAGCATCTCCACCAGATTGTGATGCGGCTTCACGTCCGCTGTGACCGGCTGGCCGTTGAGCGTGAAGGAAATGGTGCGGGCCGCGGTCATTATTCGTCCTCCAACGGCTTGCCGGCCTTTTCACGCAGCGCGCGGAATACTTTTTCGGGATTGAGCGGCAATTCGGTGAGCCGGATTCCGACCGCGTCGTCGATCGCATTGGCGATCGCCGGTGAGACGCAGAAGGTCGCCACCTCGCCGACGCCCTTGGCGCCGAACGGTCCGTTGGACTGGTAGGTGTCCACGGTCAGGTTCTCCATCGTCGCCGGAACATCGTGGAAGCCGGGAATCTTGTAATCGGCCAGCGATGCGTTGGTCACCTGTCCGCCGTCGATGTGCATTTTCTCGAACATCGTGAAGCCGAGCTGCATCAGCGCGGCGCCCGAAATCTGGGTATCAACGATGCGCGGATTGATCGGTGTGCCGACATCGAGCACGCTGACCAACCTCTCGATCTTGACATGGCCGGTTTCGGTGTCGACCGCGATCTCGGCGCCGGCGCCGGAGATCATCCAGAACGCCGTGACGTTCTCGGACAGGCCTGTGCCGGGGGCAGGGGGGATGTAGTCGGGCTTGTACACGCCGGTGCCGATCACGTTGCCGGCCTGCATGCCGTACTTCTTCACGAACAGCTCGCGAATCGGGGTGTTGGAGCCTTCCGGCTCGCCGACCGACTTCGCTAGATCCTTTAGCTGGTCGCGGGCGTGTTCGGCGGCGCGCTGCACGGCGTGGCCCATGTGGAACAGCGAACGTGAACCCAGCGTGCCCATGTCGTAGGGCGTCACGTCGGTGTCGCGCGGCGTCACGCGGACCGACTCGGCCGGGATGTTGAGAATCTCGCCGACCATCTGCGCCATCGCGGTGTCGGAGCCTTGCCCCATGTCCACGGTGCCGCAGTACAGCGTGGCCGAGCCGTCGGCGCTCACGTTGACCACGGCCACCGACGTTGTCGGCGTGATGACGGCCTTGATTGCGATGCCGAGACCGCGGCCACGCTTGATCGGACCGGTACCCTTGTCGAAAGGCTTCGACCAGTTCATGCGCTCGACCAGCTTTTCGAGCACCTTCTCGGTGGCTGCATCCTTGAGAATGGTGTTGGTGGCGTGCGGACGGCCTTCGCGCAGCAGGTTCTTCCGGCGGAATTCGACCGGATCCATCTTGATCGCGCGCGCGATCATGTCGGTGTGGCTCTCGTAGGCCCACACCAGTTGCGGAATACCGAAGCCACGCAGCGCGCCGGCCGGCGTCACGTTGGTGTAGAGCGCATACGAATCGATCGAGACGTTGTCGATTTCGTAGGGGCCTGTTGCGGTCAGGCCCGACTTCTGCGTCACGCGCGGGCCGATATCGGCGTAGGCGCCGCCGTTCCAGAACACCTCGCAGGTCCGCGCGAGGAGCTTGCCGTCCTTGTCGACGCCGCTCTTGATGCGGAACGTCGAGGGGTGCTTGGTGATCTGGTAGAACAGCTCCTCGAAGGTCAGCGCCAGCTTGACCGGGCGGCGGGCGATCATCGACAGCGCGACAACCAGCGCCTCCAGCTTGATGTAGAGCTTGGCGCCGTAGCCGGAGCCGAGGAACGGCACCTTGATCCGCACCTTGTTTTCCGGCCAGCCGAGCAGGCGGGCGATCTCGGTGCGCACGAACGACGGACCCTGCGAGGCCGTGTAGACCGTAACGCCGGTCTCCTTGTAGTCGGCGATCGATGCGTGTGGCTCAAACGGGAGGTGCAGAACCTTCTGGGTCTTGAATTCATGCTCGAACACATGGGCCGCATTGGCGAACGCCTTGTCGGTGTCGCCCTTGCGCAGCCGGTAATCGAGCGCGGTGTTGGTGTCCTTGGCGCCCTTGAGATGCTTCAGGTCGGCGAACGTGCCGGCCGGCTTGAGAGCATCATGCACGTAGACATCGGTGGTCAGAGCCTCGACCTCATCGTAGATGGCCGGGAGCTCTTCGTACTCGGCGAAGATGAGCTGGGTGGCCTCTTCCGCAACATGCGGATCGGCGGCCAGAACGGCGGCAACCGGCTCGCCGACGAAGCGCACCTTGTCGTGAGCCAGGATCGGCTGGTCGTGAAAGGCGGGCCCGTAATAGGGGTCCGGGATCACCTTCATCACGTCTTCGATGGTGACGACGGCGAACACACCAGGGACCTTCTTTGCTTCGCTGACGTCGACCGACTTGATGCGGCCGTGCGCGACCGTCGAGCGGAACAGCTTGCAATAAAGCATGCCCGGCAGGCGCATGGTGTGCGTGTACTCGGCGCGCCCGGTGACCTTGTCCCGGCCTTCCAGTCGGGGAACCGAGCGGCCGACCTGCGCGCCGGCCTTGGCGTCGTGGGTCATCGTCATTGTGCGCCTCCGTCGAGGGCCTGTTGCACCGCGCGCCGCAGGTAGACTCTGGTGAGTTCGCGCTTGTAGGGCACCGAGCCGCGGACATCCGCGATGAACTCGCATTCTTCGATCGCGGCATCGGCGGCATCAGCGAGCAGCTTGTCGCTCACAGTCTTGCCGGCCAGCACGGCCTCCGCTGATTTCGTGCGCGTCGCTTTGGTCGTGGCGGCGCTGATCACCACGCGCGCCGACTTGATGGCTTTGCCATCGGCCTCGAGGACGACGGCGACGCCGAGCGCAGGCCAGTCGTCGGCCGAGCCGGTCGTCACCTTCATGTATGCCGCGCGGCGTTCGCCCTGTGCAGTGACATGAGCCTCGGCGATCAGTTCGTTCTTCTCGAGCGAGGTCTCGTAGTAGCCGGTGAAAAAGTCTTCCAGCGCGATGGTCCGCTCGCCCTTCGGCGACAGCACGGTGAGCCTGGTGCCGAGCGCCATCAGCACCGGCGGCAGGTCCATGTGCGGATCGCCGTGCGCCAGCGCGCCGCCGACCGTCGCGACGTTGCGCACGCGCACGTTGGAAAGCGTGACCATCGTGCGTGTGATGAGAGGAGCGTGCCTCTTCACATCGGCGGAACGTTCGAGCGTGTTCAGCGTCGTCATCGCACCGATGCGGAGCCCGTCGGAGCCCGCCGCGATACCGGTGTACTTCGCCTCGATCTTGCGCAGGCTGATGAGTCTGGCGGGGCGGAACACGCCGGCCTTCATCATCAGCATCAGTGCGGTGCCGCCAGCCATCGGCCGGATGGTCGGATCGTCCGGATCGAGCAGCTTGATCGCGTCCGACAGCGATTTCGGTTCGGCGAGTTCGAAAGGAGTCATGTGTTACTCCGCGGCGGCCTGGGCGAAACGCTCGCGCAGGCGGCTGACGAAAACCTTCTCCAGATCCTTGGCCTTGGAGCGCATCACCGGCTGGCCCATGCTGCCGAGCTTGCCGGCGAGCGCCGCGTCGACCGAGTAGGCGACCTTGGTCTCGTCGCCGGCTTCGGTGAGCGTGGTCCGGGTGGTTGCGGTCAGGCGGCCGACCACTCCGAGCGGCGTGCCCTCGATTTTCGCCGCGATCTCGTCGACCTCGAGCTTGAGAACCTCGACCGTCACTTTGAACTTGAAGCTCAGGTAGGCGATCTTGGTCTCGAACATCGCCTCGTAATGGGTCGGGTCGATTTCCTTCAGGTCGCGGACGCCGTCGACCAAGGTGATGAACGATTTCGGGTCGCGGATCGTCTCGAACACTGCCGCGCGAGGCGCCTTGATCGTGAATTCGCCTGATACGTTCATGGGTTACGCCTGCACATTGGAACCGAACAAAAGCGCATGGCAGGCGCGGCGTCAAAGCCTTTCGATGCTGCGCCCGCGCATGAGGGGAATGCCGCCGTCAGCCTTTTTGCCGCAGCTCCAGCACCCGGTCCACCATCTCGCCCGCCTGGCCGAGATAGTTGGCCGGATCGCACAGCTTCTCCAGTTCGGCCCTGTTCAGATGCTGCGAGATTTCCTTGTTCTCGGCGAGCAGGTCGACCAGCGGGCGGCCGGTCGCCACCACCTGGCGGCAGATGTCGTAAACGAGGTCGTGCGCGTACTGGCGGCCGAGGTGCGGCCCGAGCCCCATCATCACGGCCTCCGACACGATGAGCCCCTTCGTGATGTCGAGGTTCTCCCGCATCTTCTTCTCGTTGACCTGCAGGCCGGAGACCAGGAATTTGGTCTGGGCGAGACAGCCGGCGGTCAGCACGAAGATCTCCGGCAGCACGATCCACTCGATCTCCCACTGGCCGGTGGCCCGCTCGTGGTCCTGTTCCATGGCGTTGAGCAGCGCGACCACCAGCGCACGCACCGTGCCGGTCTGCGCGGTGATGTAGACCGACGAGATCGGATTGCGCTTCTGCGGCATGGTGGACGAGGAGCCGCGGCCCTCGTGGAAAGGCTCGAACACCTCTTCCACCTCGGTCTGCATCATCAGCTTCACGTCGAAGGCGATCTTGCCGCAGATGCCGGTGACGAGACCGAGGAAGCAGCCGACCTCGGCGATGCGATCGTGCACCGTGTGCCAGGCAATCTCCGGCTGCTTGAGCTTCAGTTCCTTCGCCAGTTCCACCTGGGTGCGCAGGCCGTCCTTGCCGAGCGAGGACAGGGTTCCCGCGGCGCCGCCGAATTCGAACACCTCGACGCGCTCGCGAAGCTGCTTCAGCCGCTCTTTGTGGCGGTCGAACGCGGCCAGATAGGTCGCGCACTTGTAGCCGAAGGTGATCGGCACGGCCTGCTGCAGGTTGCTGCGGCCGGCCATGACGGTGTTGCGGTATTTCTTCGCGTGACCGGCCAGTGCGCTGGCGATGGCGTCGATGTCCTTCTCGATCAGGTCGAGCGACTCGCGGATCTGCATGATCGTGGCGGAGTCGGTGATATCCTGAGTGGTGGCGCCCCAGTGGCACCATTCGCCGAGATCGCCTTCGCAGAGATCGACGAGTTGTGCCACCACCGGCAACACCGGGTAGCCTATCCGCTCGGTCTGCTTCTTCAGCTTCTCGATGTCGAACTGGTCGACCTTGCAGTGCTTGAGGATTTCGTCGCAGGCCTCCTTCGGAATGATGCCGAGCCGCGCCTGGGCGCGGGCGAGGCCGGCCTCGAAGTCGAGATATTTCTGGATGCGGTTGCCGTCCGACCAGACCTGCCGCATGGCCTCGGTGCCGAAAATGTCGCGGAAAATGGCGGAGTCGATCGTGCCGGTGGGCATGGCGGACCTTTCACAGAATGGGTGAGGTGTCTTAGCAAGCCGCAGAGGGCCCGGTCACCCTCCCCGGGGGAGGAGGGTGTTCGGGTGCACGGCGCTACTGAGGCTTGATTCCGGTCTTGGCCGCCAGGGTGCGCCACTTCTCGATCTCGGCGCGCATGCGATCGGTGACGGCTTGCGGAGTGCTGGCCTCGGGCTCGAAACCGCGCTTCTGGAGGGCGGCGACGGTTTCCTTGTCGTTCAGCACCTTGCGCATTTCCGCGTTGAGCTTGCCGACGATGGCGTCCGGTGTCCCGGCGGGCATGGCGTAGGCCATCCAGAGCGAGACGTCGTAGTCGGGGACGCCGGCCTCGATCATGGTTGGCACGTCGGACAGCACCGCGACGCGCTTCGTGCCGGTGGTGGCGAGCGCACGCAGCTTGCCTTCGCGGATGCCGGAAAGGGTCGGCGCGACGGTGGCGAACTGCATGTCGAGACGGCCGGTCATCATGTCGACCGACGACTGCGCCGAACTGCGGTAGGGCACGTGGGTCAGCTCGATGCCCATCTGCGAGCCGAACAGCGCGCCGGCCAGATGCGCGAGGCTGGCGAGACCGGCCGAGCCGTAGTTGAACTTGCCGGGGCTTGCCTTGGCGAGTTCGACCAGCTCCTTCACGGTCTTGGCGGGAATGCCGGGATACATCACCAGCGCATAGGGCGCGGCCACGATCATCGATACCGGCTTGAAGTCCTTGAACACGTCGTAGGGTGTTTTCACGCCGAGCGCGGGCGCAAGCGCGTGAGTGCTCGCAGTGATGAGGCCCATGGTGTAGCCGTCGGGGTCTGCCTTCGCGACCACGTCGGCGCCGATCGCGCCGCTGGCGCCGGCGCGGTTCTCGACTACGAACTGCTGGCCGAGGCTGTTAGAGAACCTCTGCGCCAGCAGGCGGGTGACCACGTCAGTGGCCGATCCCGCCGGGAACGGAACGATCAAACGAACCGGCTTTTCAGGCCATGCGGTCTGCGCGGAGGCGGGCGTGGCGCACAGCGCCAGTGCGGCGAGTGCCGTGGTCAGCAGTTTGATCATCGAAGTTCCTCCGCCAATGTTGTGATGAGTTGCTCGAAATCGTTCAGCCCGTTGTGGCGCGGCGATCCGGCGAGCCGCGGGGTCAGGACCACGTTCGGCAAGCCTGGCAGTTCGTCGTCCTCGGGCATCGGCTCCTGATATTGCGTGTCGAGCGCAAATCCACCCAGCCGGCCGGACTTGAGTGCGGCGATGACGGCATCGCGGTTGATGACCAGCGCGTTCGAGACGCTGACGATGAACGCGCCGGGTTTGACACGGGCGAGTTCCGC
>CAZGSW010000068.1:11155-19411 GCA_964528635.1 uncultured Rhodoplanes sp.
CATCTCCTCCTGCGAGGACACCATGCGCACCTCGGCGGGATAAAGCCCGGGCGACCGGTCGCGGATGCGCTGCGCCCAGCCGTCGAAATCCGGCTCGTCGTGGGCCATGAAATCCGCGAATGCGGCGCGCCGTTCCTCCGGCGAGGCCGGATCGAGCACGATGGGGATGAGACGCGTAAAGGGGTCGTCCTCGACGACGATAATGGGGCTTGCCACGCTTACGCTTTCTTCGGTTCCAGATCGACCTTCAGTGCGGTGAATATGCGGTGATGCATGATGTAGACGCCGACCAGGACGGTCAGTTCGACGGCCTCGCGTTCGTTGTAGTGCTTTCGCACTGCGTTGAAAACATCGTCCGGCACGTCCGCGCTGACCAGCATGGCATCGACATAGGCGAGCGCCGCGCGCTCGGCCTCGCTGAACATCCCGGACCCGCGCCAGTCCTTCAGCGCGTCGCATTCGGCGAGCGAGACGCCGTCTGACACTGCAATGTTGGGCACGTGCTGCTGGATCGCATAGGCGTGGTTGGCCGAGTACGCGATCCGCACGATTGCGATCTCGCGCAGCCGCGGCGAAAGCGTCGTCCCCCAGCGGACCGAGCCGATGTAATCGAACCAGGTCATCGCGACCTGCGGCGAATGCAGCAGCAGCTTGTAGATGTTGAGCAGCGTGCCGCGCCCGCCCTTGATCTTGCCGATCTCGGCGGCGAGCTCGGGGTGGTCTTTCTCTTCGATGTAGGAGACGCGGGCCATCATAATTCTCCGATTTCGCGAAGCACCTCTTCGGTGTGCTCGCCCAGCATCGGTTGCGCCCGCTCCGCACAGGCGCGGCGACCGTTGATGGTCATGGGCGAGCGCACGCCGGGGATCGAGCCGCCCTTGGCCATCGGGTGCGGCAGGTCGATCCGCATGCCGCGCGCGATCACTTGAGGATCGGCAAACGCATCCGCGATGGTGTTGATCGGCCCGGCCGGCACGGCGGCCTTCTCGAATTCGGCGGCGAGCTGCGCCTTGGTGAACTTCGCCGTCAGTTCGGAGATGCGCGGTATCAGCGTGGCGCGGTTCACCACGCGTGCCGCGTTGGTGGTGTAGCGCTCGTCCTTCGGCATCGAGGGATCTCCGAGGATGTTCATCATCTTCACGAACTGGCCGTCGTTGCCGCAGGCGATCAGCACGTGACCGTCCGAGCAGGGAAAGGTCTGGTAGGGCACGACCGCCGGATGCGCATTGCCCATGCGCTTCGGAGGCGTGCCGGACACCAGGTAGAACAACGCCTGATTGGCCAGCACGCCGGTGAGCGAATCCATCAGGGCCATGTCGATGAAGCTGCCCTTGCCGGAGTGTTCGCGCTCTTTCAGCGCAGCCGTGATGGCGAGCGCGGAATAGACGCCGGTGAACACGTCGGCGAAGGCGACGCCGAGCCGCATCGGCTCGCCGTCGGCAGGACCGGTGATGTCCATGATGCCGCTCATGCCCTGCACCAGCAGGTCGTAGCCGGCGCGGTGCGCGTAGGGCCCATCCTGGCCGAACCCGGTGATCGAGCAGTAGATCAGCCGCGGATTGCCCGGCGCGAGGCTCTGGTAGTCGAGACCGTACTTCTTCAGGCCGCCGAACTTGAAGTTCTCGATCAGCACGTCGGATCGCGCCGCGAGCTTCTTCACCACGCGCTGGCCCTTCTCCGAGGCGAAGTCGATGGCGATGGAACGCTTGCCGCGGTTGCAGGCCAGGTTGTAGGCCGAGCTGAGGATGCCGCCGTCCTTGTCCTCCATGAACGGGGGGCCCCAGCCGCGGGTGTCATCGCCCGAGCCCGGCTGCTCCACCTTGATGACCTCGGCGCCGAGATCGGCAAGCGTCTGCCCCGCCCATGGACCGGCCAGGATGCGCGCCAGTTCGAGTACACGAACGCCGCTTAACGGACCCGGCATATTCAACTCCTTGATGCTGAACGTGCCCGGTCCTTGCCGGGCATCTCGATTTCGCGGCTATAAAGCAAGACGTGGCCGAGCGGAGCAAGCCGCATATCGGTCGGGCCGGTCTGTGGAATTAGCGGACCCGGAAGCGCTCTACCGCGCGCTCGTCCACCTCGATCCCGAGGCCCGGAGCGTCGGGCAAAGCGACAAGCCCGTTCGCCAGCGGCAGCGGCCGCTTCACGATGTCCTCGGCGAGATAGAAGTGGGTCAGGCTGACGCCCCAGTCGGCCTTTGGTGCCGCACAGGCCAGTTGCAGCGCCGCCGCACTGGACACGCTCGACTCCGCGATCTTGGCTGCGATGTTCACGGACAGGCCGAGCTTCTGGCAGATCCGGCCCGCCTCCACAGCCGCGCCGATGCCGCCGAGCTTGATCAGCTTGAGCGAGATGCCGCCCGCGCCGGCGCGGGCGCTTACGCCGATGTCACCCAGCGAGTGGATGCCCTCGTCGATGCCGATCGGGACCTTCACGGCCTTCGCGAGCTTTTTCAGGCCGTCGATATCGTCGTAGGCGAGGGGCTGCTCCACGAACATCAGCCGCGCCCTGCGGGTCTTGTCGATGTAGGTCCTGGCTGCGGCAAGCGTCAGCCCGCAGTTGGCGTCCGCGCACAGCGGCGCCTTCGGCAACGCCTCGCGGACGCCGTGTGCAATGGCAATTTCTTTTTCCAGCGGCTTCACGCCGATCTTGAGCTTGAAGAAATCGAAGCCCTGCTTCTGCTTTTCGTGCGCTTCGGCAACATCGGCCTCCACGGTGGGATTGCCAAGCAGCCACATCGGCTTCACCGCCTGCCGCCGCGGCTTGGCGACCAGGTCGATCAGCCGTTGGCCGGTGGCGCGGCCGACCAGGTCGAGCAGCGCCATCTCCACGGCGGAGTGGGCGCCGCCGTTGCCGACCAGCGCGCGATGCATGGTTCTGCGCAGGTCGGGCCACGCGGTTGCGTCCTTGCCGGTCAGGAGCGGCGCAAGATGGTCGCGCACCGCCGCGACCAGTCCGCCCTGGGTGTCGCCGGTCATGGTGGGTGCGGATGCGGCCTCGCCCCAGCCGACCGTGCCGTCCTTGGCTTCGATACGGACCACGAGATTCTGCGCGGCCGAGACCGTCTCGGCCGCCATCTTCATGGGCGCCTTCAGCGGCAGCGCCACCGGGATCGCATCGACGCGACGAATGACGAGCGGGCTCGACTCGGTGCGCGAGTGCGGAGTAACGCGTGCCAGGACGTTCACAGGCTCACACCTTGAAGCGCGGATCCAGGAAGTCCCGGAGACTATCGCCGAACAGGTTGAAGGCAAAGACCGCCAGACTGATCATCGCCCCGGGGAACAGGATCATCCACGGCGCCTCGCGGTAGAAGTCGGCGGCATTGCCCGACAGCATCAGGCCCCAGGCGGCGGTTGGCTCGGTGACGCCGAGACCGAGGAACGACAGCGAGGCCTCCGCCAGGATGGCCTGCGCGATGAACGCCGTCAGCATGATGAGGTAAGGGGCCACCACGTTCGGCGCCATGTGGCGGAAGATGATGCGGCTGTGCGAGTAGCCCGCCGCGCGCGCGGCATCGACGTAAGGCATGACGCGGACGGACAGGGCAGCCGCGCGCACCACGCGCGCGACGCGCGGGATGATCGGAATGGCGATGGCGATGATGAGGTTCACGTCGACGCCGCCGATCACCAGCTTGCGCACCGCGGCCACCACGACCAGCGCCAGCACGATCAGGGGGAAGGCGAGCAGGATGTCGACAAAGCGCTGGATCCAGTCGTCGATCTTGCCGCCGAAATAGGCCGAGGCGACGCCGAGGATGGCGCCAATGGTCGAGCCGATGAACGACGAGAAGAAGCCGATCACCAGCGCGGTCCGCGAGCCGTAGATCAGGCGCGAACAGATATCGCGGCCGAACGCGTCGGTGCCGCACCAGTGCTCCCACGACGGCGCGGCGAGGATCGAGGCGAAATCGATCGCCAGGGGATCGTGCGGTGCCACCCATTCGGAGAAGATGCCGGCGAACATCATCAGGAAGATGATGACGAAGCTTACGGTGCCAAGCGGCTGCTGGCGCGCGAAATCGACCAGCACGTTGGGCTGACGAGAAGCGGCCGAAGTGGGGGCGGGGGCTGCAATGGTCATGTGCCGTAACGGATGCGCGGATCGAACACCGCATAGAGCAGGTCGATGATGAGATTGACGAAGACGTAGAACGTTGCGATCAGCATCACCATGCCTTGAATCAGCATGAAGTCGTTACGTGATACGCTCTGTACGAAGAGCTGGCCGATGCCGTTCAGATTGAAGACCTGCTCGGTGACGACGAGGCCGCCGATCAGGAATGTGAACTCGAGGCCGATCACGGTGATGGCGGGAAGCAGCGCGTTGCGCAGTGCGTGCCGCGAGATCACCAGCTTCTCGTAGACGCCCTTGGCGCGCGCGGTGCGGATGTAGTCCTCGTTGAGAACCTCGAGCAGCGAGGAGCGGATCATGCGCGCCACCACCGAACAGTAGCGGTACCCGACCGCCATCGCAGGCCAGATCAACTGCTTGAAGTTGGCCCAGGGGTCCTCGTAGATCGGCGTGAACGTGATCGGCGGCAACCAGTTGAAGAACGCCAGCAGGGTCAGCATGATCAGCATGCCGAACCAGAATGAGGGGATGGACAGTCCGCCGATGGTCAGAATCCGCACCAGATAGTCTATCCACGTGTCGCGGAACAGCGCCGCGAGCGTGCCCATGGGCACCGCGAGCAGCACCGCGAATATCGTTGCCATCAGGGCAACCTGGAGTGACAGCTCCAGGCGCAGCATGATCTCCTCAAGCACAGGGCGCTCGGTCCACATCGAGATACCGAAGTCGCCCTTCGCCATCCCGACCATCCAGGTGCCGAACTGTTCCAGCAGCGGACGGTCGAGGCCGAGCCGCTTGCGCTCCGCCTGCAGGACCTCTTCCGTGACGTTGCCGCCGTCGCCGCGGAGCTTCACCTCCACGATGTCGCCGGGCACCACGCGCAGCATGAAGAACACGAGCACGGCGACGCCGAGCAGCGTCGGGATCATCAGCAGCACGCGGTTGATCGTATAGCGGAGCATTTTTCTTCCGGTGTTGCACGACCCCGCCCTTCGAGACGCCGCACTGCGCGTGGCTCCTCAGGGCAGGGTCGTTTCTTCCGGCCTCATCCCGAGATGCAGCCCGAAGGCTGCATCTCGAAGAATGTGGCCGGCGGTCGCGGGTTACGAGTTCAGCCAGACACCCTCAAGCTGCGCGCCGAGATTATGGCTTGGCGACATCTCCCAGCCCATCAGCGTCTTGTGGGTGAGCACGATCCGGTGCCACCACAGCAGCGGCTGCGAATAGGCCTGATCGAATAACCGCTTTTCCAGCGCACGGATATGCGCCTTGCGCTTCTCGACGTCGCGTTCGCGAAGCTGCATGTCGTACAGCTTGTCGATTTCCTCGTCGTTGGCCCGCGACAGATTCAGCGGGTTCTTGCTATGCGAGAGATATTTGGTCAGCGCCAGCGTCGGGTCGTCGTTGAACAGGTTGGAGAAGTCGATCGCGACCTCGTAGTTGCCGCTTCTCAGCGTGGCGAGATAGGGCGCGGTATCGGACTGTTTGTGGTCGACGGTGACGCCGATCTGCCGCCACTGGTCGACCAGGAAAATGCCGGCCGGCGTGTAAGGCATCGCCAGGTTGCGGTTCCAGAGCGTGAACTTGAGGTTCTCCTGGCCCGCCTCCTTGAGCAGCTTGCGCGCTTCCTCCCGGGACTTCTTGATGTCCTTCCAGAACCCCGGGAGCTTCGACAACTCCGCTTCCGGCGTCGCCAGCGGCGAGCCCGGACGGATCACGCCGCCCACAGAACGCAGCGTCGAAATGCGGGACAGGCCCTTGCTGCCGCCCCAGCGGTCGATCGCAAGCAGCAGCGCCTTGCGCACCCGAACGTCATCGAACGGCTTCTTCTCGTTGTTGAACGCAACGATCAGGTTGAGCGTCCAGCTCGACTCCTCGACGCGCAGCTTGTCGCCCATCGCCGCGACCATGCGATCGCGTTCGGCCGGAGAAACGCCGCGGAACTCGCCGAGCACCTGGCCGCCCTGCAGCGCGTTGAGCATCGCCGCCGCTTGCAAGGTGAAGATGCCGCGATAGGTGTCGAGGTGCGGCAGGCCCTTCTTGAAGTAGTTCTCGTTCCTTTTACCGGAGACGTGGCTGCCCTTGACGTGCTCGACGAACGTGAACGGACCGGTACCGTTGATCTTGGTGCGCGGGCTGTTCGGATCGGCGGCAAGGTCCTTGGCGGAATAGATCACGTTCCACGGGCTGGCGAAATGATCCATCATCGAGGAATTCGGAGCCTTCATCTTGAAGACGATCGTGTTGGCGTCAGGCGTCTCGATGGAGCCGATATCCGCGAAAGTGGCGCGCCGGTTCGACACGACGCCCTTCGGCGGATCGCGCAGCCGGTCGTAGGTCGCCTTGACGTCCGCGGACGTCAGCGTTGTGCCGTCCTGGAACTTCACGTTCGGGTGCAGCTTGAACGTGTAAGTCATCTGATCGGGCGCCACCTCCCAACTGGCGGCGAGATCGCCCTGGATGTTCGGGAATTTGGGGAGATCGTAGCGCAGCAGCGTCGAATAGAACGGCGCCGAGAAGTGCAGCGTCGCGTAGGTGTCGCTGTTGTGCGGATCGTAGTGCGGGGCCTCTGCGCTGATCGCAAAGTTAAGATGGCCGCCCTTCTTGGGGCTGCCCTGCGCGTAGGCGCGGCTGAAATCGAAGTTGAGCCCTGCGCCGAGGGCGAGTGCGCCCGCTGTGCCCTTCAACGCCGACCGTCTGGATATCCTCATCGCTTTCCTCCTGTTTCCGGCTTTCGTGTTCAATTGCGATTGTCCACCTGATCCTAGACCTTGATGCAGGCGGCATAATGCCCCGGCCGCTTCTCGACCAAAGGCGGAATAATTTCGCGGCATTCCTGGCTTGCCATCGGGCAGCGCGTGTTGAACACGCAGCCGGCCGGCGGAGCGGTATGGCTCGGCAGTTCGCCCTTGATCAGGCGCGGTGCGCGCGCCTTTTCCACGGTCGGATCGGGGATGGGCGCGGCGTCGAGCAATACCCTTGTATAGGGATGCAGCGCGTCGGCGTAGATGGCATCGCGGTCGGCCACCTCCATGACGCGGCCGAAGTACATAACCACCACCCGCATCGAGATGTGCCGCACCACGGCGAGGTCGTGGGCGATGAACAGGTAGGCGAGCCCGAGTCGCCGTTGCAGGTCTTCCAGCAGGTTGATGATCTGTCCCTGGATCGACACGTCGAGCGCGGACACCGCCTCGTCGCACACGATGAACGACGGCTCCATGGCGAGCGCGCGCGCGATGCCCACGCGCTGGCGCTGCCCGCCGGAGAGCTGGTGCGAATAGCGCTCGGCAAGTTCGGGGCGCAGGCCGACCTGCGACAGCAGTTCCGCCACCCGATCGGCGGCCGCTTTTGCGGTGGGGGAGATTTTGTAGACGTGCAGCGGTTCGCCGATGATCTGACCCACGGTCATGCGGGGATTGAGCGACGAATACGGGTCCTGGAAGATCACCTGGATCTTGCGGCGGACCGCCTTCAGTTCCGCCGCGGACGCGGTGACCAGGTTGGTGCCCTCGAAGGAGATCTCGCCCCGGGTCGGCTGCTCCAGCCGCAGGATCAGGCGGCCGACCGTGGTCTTGCCACAGCCCGATTCGCCGACCAGTCCCAGCGTCTCGCCGGGCTGGATCGAGAAATTCACGTCCTCGACCGCGCGGACGACCACGGTCTTGTTGCCGATCCTGGCCCGCACCGGGAAATGCTTGGTCAGGCCGCGGACCTCCAGAACGGCTTCGCCCCGCTGGGTGGCGCTCTGCTGGCCCGCTGAATCGCTGGCGGCCCAGGCGATCCTGCCTCCGGCGATCTCGGCGTGGCGGTGACAACGCGACACGCCGCCTGTGTCGGTCGGATAGAGCGGCGGCTCCTCGTCGCATTTCGGGATGCGGAACGGGCAGCGTGGTGCGAACCGGCAGCCCGGCGGCGCGTCGGCGAGGTTCGGCACCAGCCCTTCGATCGTCTCGAGCCGCGCGCCGCGCGGCCGGTCGAGCCGCGGCACCGAGCGCAGCAGGCCCATCGTGTAGGGATGCCGCGGCTGGTGAAACACCGGCTCGGCGTTGCCCTGTTCGGCCATGCGCGCGGCATACATCACGATGACCCGGTCGGCGTAGCGCGCCACCACGCCGAGGTTGTGGGTGATGACGATCAGCGCGATGTCGAGCTTGCGCGACAGGTCCTTCATCA
>CAZGSW010000069.1:0-2456 GCA_964528635.1 uncultured Rhodoplanes sp.
TCGCCAGACCAAGGCGTTGTATTCGCTGCAGGAGGTCGAAACCAAGAAGTTTCCGAAGCGGATCGCCTTCAACCTCATTCCGCATATCGATGTCTTCATGGACGACGGCTACACCAAGGAAGAGTGGAAGATGGTGGTCGAGACCAAGAAGATCCTCGATCCCAAGATCAAGCTGACCGCCACCTGCGTGCGCGTGCCGGTGTTCATCGGCCACTCCGAGGCCGTCAACATCGAGTTCGAGAATCCGATCAGCGCCGACGAGGCGCGCGAGATCCTGCGCATGGCGCCGGGCTGCATCGTGATCGACAAGCGCGAGCCGGGCGGTTACGTCACCCCGCACGAGTGCGTCGGCGAGGACGCCACCTACATCAGCCGCATTCGCGACGACGCGACGATCGACAACGGCCTGTCGCTGTGGTGCGTGTCGGACAATCTGCGCAAGGGTGCGGCGCTCAACGCGGTTCAGATCGCCGAGAGCCTGATCAACCGCAAGCTGATCCAGGCCAAGCAGAAGGCGGCGTAGGTTTTTCCGCTACCCTGGCGGGCGTCACATCACCCGCCACACCAGCCAGCCGAGCAGGATCGCAATCGCCCACAGTGCGACCGCGACCCAGCGGCTGCGCTTCTGTTCGGCGGCGCCGATGGCGGCGACGGTTTCCGGCGCAAGCACCAGTCCGTCGCGGGTGATGGAATCGATGTGCTCCATCATCGCGGCGCCTCGCGACATCAGGCCGGGCACGCTCGACAGCGCGCGGCCGAAATCGACGGCGCCGCCGGCTGCGTCCTCGATGCGGCCGGCCGGGCCGAGGTGACGCTCCACCCACTCGCGCACCACCGGCTCGGATACGGTCCACATGTCGAGTTTGGGATCGAGCGAACGCGCCACGCCCTCGACCACCACCATGGTTTTCTGAAGCAGCAGAAGCTCCGGCCGCGTGCGCATGTCGAACAGCGCGGTCACCTCGAACAGCAGCATCAGGAGCTTCGCCATCGATATTTCGTCGGCGGAGCGGTTGTGGATCGGCTCGCCGATGGCGCGGATCGCCTGCGCAAACGCCTCGACGGAGTGGTGTGCGGGAACGTAGCCGGCCTCGAAATGCACCTCGGCGGTGCGCTGGTAATTGCGCGTGATGAAGCCGTACAGGATTTCGGCGAGGAAGCGCCGCTCCTTGGTTCCGAGCCGCCCCATGATGCCGAAGTCGACGAACACCAGATTGCCGTCGCTGTCGGCAAACAGGTTTCCCGGGTGCATGTCGGCATGGAAAAACCCGTCGCGCAGCGCGTGACGCAGGAACGTCTGGATCACCGCATGGCCGAGATGCTTGAGGTCGAACCCCATGGCCTCCAGCCGGGCGCGGTCGTTGAGCGGGATGCCGTCGATCCAGTCGAGCGTCAGCACGTCCTTGGCGGTCCGGTCCCAGTCCACCGCCGGCACTCGGAAGTCGGGGTCGCCTCTGGTGTTGTCGGCCATTTCCGACAGCGCAGCGGCTTCGAGCCGCAGGTCCATCTCGATCGCGACGGACCGGCGCATGGTGTTCACGGTCTCGACGAGCCGTAGCCGCCGCGCCTCGGCCGACATGGACTCGGCGTGGCGGGCAGCGAACGTGAAGGCATCGAGATCGACACGGAAGCGTTGCTCGACGCCGGGCCGCAGCACCTTGACGGCGACCGGCTTGCGGCCCTCCGGAGTCTCAACCTCGGCGCGGTGCACCTGCGCGATCGACGCCGCGGCAACCGGATCGCCGAATGTGGCGAACGCCTCGCTCACCGGCCGGTCGAGAGCTGCGGCCACCACCGCCTCGGCCTCGGCGCGGGGAAACGGCGGCATGCGGTCCTGCAGGCTCTCCAGATCGCGCGCAATGGCGATGCCGACCACGTCCGGCCGTGTCGCCAGGAACTGGCCGAGCTTCACATAGGTGGGGCCGAGCCGGGTCAGCGCGACGGAGAGACGATGCTCGGCGTCACCCGAGGCCGGGCGCTCGAACAGGCGTCCGATCCGCACCGCAAGGCGCGCGGGCGGCGGCAATTGCGCCGGGTCGGCGAGGGCGAGCACGCCCTCGCGCGCCATCACAAATCCGGCGCGGCCGAGACGGACGAGGTGGGAGAGTGCGGCGATCATGTCTCCGAACTCGTGTCCCGGCCAAGCGAACGCAGTGAGCGCGAGCCGGGACCCCGGTTCCCCTCCAGGAGACGAAGCGAACCGGGGTCCCGGGTCTGCAGCGCATCACCAAGTGGTGCTGCGCTGCGCACGGGACACGAGATCCGTTTCTGCTGCTTCATCACAGCCGCCAGCCGGAGTGGATGGCGACGATGCCGCCGGTCAGCGGCTGATGTGACACACGGCGGAATCCTGCCGCGGCGATCATGCCGGCGAATGCCGCGGGTTTCGGGAACCTGCGGATCGATTCGACGAGATAGCGGTACGCCGCCGCGTCGCCGGTGACCGCGCCGCCGAC
>CAZGSW010000069.1:2556-19330 GCA_964528635.1 uncultured Rhodoplanes sp.
TGGAGAAGGCGCGCGAGTTCTATATCGACTTTCTCGGCTTTAAGATCGACTGGGAGCACCGCTTCGAGCCGGACCTTCCGGTTTACATGCAGGTCTCGCGGGACGGGTTCGTGCTTCATCTCAGCGAGCACCATGGCGACGGTTCTCCCGGCGCACGCGCATACGTGTACATGACCGGCGTCGAGGAACTGCACCGCGAGTTGTCCGCAAAGAAGTACAAGTACAATCGCCCCGGTCTCCAGCGGCAGGATTGGGGCATGATGGAACTGCAAGTGGTCGATCCGTTCAGTAACCGCATCACGTTTGGCGAGCCGATCGACAGGCCTGACGCATAGCAGTGTTCTGACGATGCCCGAGCTTCCCGAAGTCGAAACCGTCCGCCGCGGGCTCGCGCCCGTGATGGAAAGCGCGCGCTTCGACAAGGTGGAGGCGCGCCGCGGCGACCTGCGCTGGCCGTTGCAGAAGGACTTCGCCAAACGGATCGAAGGGACCACGGTCAGCGGCATGGGCCGCCGCGCCAAGTATCTGCTGGCGGATCTTTCGTCCGGCGACGTGCTGGTGATGCATCTCGGCATGTCCGGCTCGTTCCGCGTGGCGGGGAATGGAGCGGAGAACACACCGGGTCAGTTTCACCACGAGCGCAGCAAGCAGTCCGCGCACGATCACATCGTGTTCCACATGTCGAACGGCGCAGTGGTGAGCTTCAACGACCCGCGCCGGTTTGGCTCGATGAAACTGGTGCCGCGCGCCGAACTCGGCGAGGAGCCGCTGTTGCGCTGGCTTGGGCCTGAGCCGCTCGGCAACGAATTCGGCGCCGCGATGCTGGCGCAGGCTTGCACCGGCAAGAAGACCAGCCTGAAGGCGGCGCTGCTCGACCAGACTGTGGTGGCGGGGCTCGGCAACATCTACGTGTGCGAGGCGCTCAACCGCTCGCGGTTGTCGCCGCGCCGCATCGCCTCGACCCTGGCGCTGCGGTCCGGCGCGCCGCATGAGCGCACGATGCTGCTGGTCGATTCGATCAAGGCGGTGCTGAACGACGCGATCAAGGCCGGCGGCTCGTCGCTGCGCGACCATCGCCAGACCTCGGGCGAGCTTGGCTACTTCCAGCACAGCTTCCGCGTCTACGATCGCGAGGGCGAGCGTTGCCCGACGCCCGGCTGCACGGGGATCGTGCGCCGCTTCACCCAGAACGGCCGCTCGACCTTCTATTGCCGGGTGTGCCAGAAATAGCCGCGCCTCCCGGACAACAGTGCAATGGCGGAGCCTCGATCATGCCGGATCACATCATCGTCGAAACGAAAGGCCGCGTCGGCATCGTCCGGCTCAACCGGCCGCAGGTGCTCAACGCGCTGAACAAGGCGCTGGTCGCGGAGCTGAATGCGGCGGTGGCTGGATTCGATGCCGATCCGGGCATCGGGTGCATCGTGGTGACCGGCAACGAGAAGGCGTTCGCGGCCGGCGCAGACATCAGGGAGATGGCGGAGAAGGAATACATCGACGCCTATCTCAACAACTTCGGCGCCAACGAGGACGGCATCGCCCGCGCCCGCAAGCCTGTGGTGGCGGCGGTGGCGGGCTTCGCTCTCGGCGGCGGCTGTGAATTTGCCATGCAGGCCGACATCATCATCGCCGCGGACAATGCGAAGTTCGGTCAGCCTGAGATCAAGCTCGGCGTCATACCCGGCTACGGCGGCACCCAGCGGCTCACCCGGGCGGTCGGCAAGGCCAAGGCGATGGACCTCATCCTCACCGGCCGGATGATGGATGCGGCGGAGGCGGAGCGCGCCGGGCTGGTGGCGCGCGTGGTGCCGCTGGCGAACCTGATGGAGGAGGCGATGAAGGCGGCCGAGACCATCGCCGGCATGGGTTTGCCGTCGGTGCTGTCCGCGAAGGAAGCGGTCAACCGCGCGTTCGAGGCGTCGCTCGCCGAAGGCGTGCTGTTCGAGCGCCGCGTGTTCCACGCGCTGTTCGCCACGCACGACCAGAAGGAAGGCATGGCCGCCTTCGTCGAGAAACGCCCGGCGAAATTCGAGAACAGGTAGCCGGCAGGCCTACTGCGCGGCGGGTTTGGGCTCGCGCGACGGTTCGGCTGTGCCCCGCAGTGTCAGGCCGAACCGCGCGTGCTCCTCGGCAATGTCCGCCTTGATGGCCCTGGCGGCTGCGATGTCGGCATCGCCCCCGGCCTGATCGCCCTTTCGCAGCTTCGCAACGCCCCGGCCGAACAGCGGGTCGGCCCGCCGCGGGCTGATCGCCAGCGAAGCGCCGAAATCGGCGATGGCCTCGTCGAGATTGCCGAGCTTGAGCTTGGCGAAGCCGCGCACCGTCAGCGGCAGAGCGAACCGCGGGTTGAGCCGCGTTGCGCGGGTGCAATCCGACACCGCCTGGGTCAGGTCGCGATCGGCGATGGTGCGGGCCCAGCACCGGTTGGCCCAGTGCACCGCACTCGCCGGGTCGATACCGATGGCGGCGTTGAAGTCGGCGGTGGCGCGCTCGAAATTGCCGCGCGTCTGCTCCGCCGCGCCGCGATAGGCATAGGCGACGGCATTCTTCGGATCGAGCCGGATCGCGGAACTGAAGTCCGCCACCGCGCGATCGAAATTGCGCTGCATGAGATAGACGTTGCCGCGGCCGATATAGGCCGGGCCGAACTTGCCGTCGGCCTTGATCGCCGCGGAGAAGTCAGCGACGGCGCGGGCGTAGTCGCCGCCGTCGCGCCGTGCGTTGCCGCGGTTGGTGTAGGCCAGCGCGAATTTCGGATCGAGCCTGATCGCCTGGTCGAAATCCGCCAAGGCGCGTTCGCGCTCTCCGGCGCCGTACCAGACGTTGCCGCGATTGAGATAAAGCAGAGCCTGCCGGGGGCTGAGTTCGATGGCGCGATTGCAGTCGTTGAGCGCGTTCGGTCGCTCGCCCTTGATGTCCCGCAACGCGCAACGATTGCCGAGGGCAGCTGCGCGGCTGCGCGCCGTCATCCGATCCTTCAGAACCCGATCGCAGGCGGCGATGTTGCGCTCGACCGCGAGTGCGTTGTCGACGTCGCGGCAATAGGCCCAGTCCTGATCGGTCGCCGCCGCTGCGGGCGCCGCGCCCATGCACACGATCACAATCGTTCGAAGAAAATTCCAGTGCATCAGAGTCCAGCCTCGCCGAAAGGCGGCGAGACTAGCAGCGGCCGCGGCCCGAAATCTTCTTTGCGCTCCGTTTCCTGGAGCAATTCCGAACAACGGGTTAAGGGCGGACGCAGATCACGCGGACCACCGCGGCGCTGGCGGCTTCCGCGCCTGCGGGGCCGGACTGCGCGGCGATGTAGTTGGCCTCGACAAAATTGACCACGCGATTGAGCGGCACCATCGCGGCGCTGACCGTCGGGGCGGGTCCGGCCACCACCGGCGCCGTCACCACCGCCATGCCCGCCATCCGTCCCTGAGCGTCGAGCACGGCAGCGCCGGAGAAGCCTGGCACCGGAGGGGTATCGAGGCTGCGTGGATTGCCGGCGCCGAGTCTGGCTTTTGCGGTGGAGACCTTGTTGCCGCCGCCCTGCGCCTGCGGGTCGGCGACGCCGACCAGTGTCACGTCGTCCCCGCGCGGCGCCGGTCCGAACAGCGCGATCGGTTTGAGATCGCGCACGCCATAGACCCGGAGCAGCGCCAGTTCGCTGGAGCGGTCCTCGACCAGCCGCTCGGCGTGGCCCAGCCCGGGTATCGTGATGACGCGGCAGCCGTCGACGTTCTGCTTGTCGGTGACGACGTGGCCGTTGCTGCTGACGATCAGTCCGGTGCCATATTCGACCTTGCGGCGCGCGCGTGACGGGTCCATCGCGCTGCTGCCGACGCCGAACGGCACGAAGGCGCTCGACATCGCGACCACCACCGAGTCCATGGTGCCTTCCATCGCCTGGTCGTACAGGATGGTGATGCCACGCACCTCGTCGCCGCGGGCGAAAGCCCGGACGTAGAATTTCTTCAGGCCCTGCATTCCCGAGATAACGAAGAAGTCGGGGCGCAGCACGTTGTAGGCGGGGCGCCGGTCGACAGGGCGCCGCTTCTGGCGTTCGAACTCCGGCTCGAGCCGGGTGCCGGCGATGCGAAATGTCTCGATCTGGAGCTGGCCCTGTGCCGAACTCCAGCGCGTGCCGGAGCCTGCGCGGGCGATCTCGGTCGCGAGCCTGGCGGGCAGTCCGATCCGCGCACCGGTGATTGGATCCTCGACAAGCTGCCAGCCGACCTCGTCCTGCAGCGGCTTTGCAGAGGCGGCCAGGATTTCGCGCTCCTGCGGGTTGAGCACGCCGGTGTCCCTGGTCTTGTTGCGTCGCTGGAATGCCTTCACCGCGGCCACCAGCCGGTCGCTGAAGACGCCGTCGATGAGACCGTTGTAATCGCCGGTCCACGTCAGGTCGGACTGGATGGACAGCCGTTCGTTCACCGGGATGGCGGTGTAGGAATCCCGGACGCTTTGGCTGGCTGCCATTTGCTCCGGCCTGGCATCGGGCGCTGAACCGGTGGTGGCGGGCGTCTCCGCTCGCGGCACCACCGCGGTCCGCTTGCGCGGCTTGGCAGCCGGTTTGGGCTTTGGCTTGGGGGCGGGCTTGGCCGCAGCGGGCTTAGCTGCAACGGGCTTGTCGCCGGCCGGAGCGCCAGCGGTCTGGCCCAGGGCGAGCCCCGTGCCCCACAATATCGCGAGGATTGCTGCGAAAATGCGCACAGCCGTACCCGAAACGCGTCTTACTTGCCTGCCGTCACCCTAGCCGAATTGCGCGCAATGCGCCAATGATGCGGCATGAAACTCGAACCGGGAGAGATTGAGCGCTATGCCCGCCACATCGTGCTTCGCGAGGTTGGGGGTCCCGGCCAGCTTCGCCTGAAAGCCGCCCGTGTCCTTGTGGTCGGCGCCGGCGGACTTGGTGCGCCGCTGCTGCTCTATCTCGCGGCGGCGGGGGTCGGCACGCTCGGCGTGGTCGACGACGACGTGGTGTCGCTGTCGAATTTGCAGCGTCAGGTCATTCACGGCACGTCCGATCTGAACGTCCGCAAGGTCGAGAGCGCGACGAGCGCAATCGGCAGGCTCAATCCTCATGTCCGGGTGGTTTCCCATGCCGAGCGGCTCACGGCGCGAAACGCGCTGGATATCATCGGCGGTTACGACATCGTGGCCGACGGCTCCGACAACTTCGATACGCGCTATCTGGTGTCCGATGCGTGCTATCTCGCAAGGAGGCCGCTGGTCACTGCCGCCGTCGGCACGTTCGACGGCACGCTTACGACGATCCGGGCCCACGAGCGAGGACCCGACGGCACGCCCAACCCGACATTCCGCTGCCTATTTCCCGAGCCGCCGCCTCCCGGCACGGTGCCCGCCTGCTCGGAGGCCGGCATTCTCGGCGCGCTGCCCGGGATCGTCGGGTCGATGATGGCGATGGAGGTGATGCGTGAGATCGTGGGCTTCGGCGAGGGACTGGTCGGGCGGCTGTTGATGGTGGACACACGATCGATGCGATTTGAAACGCTCGGCTATGCCTGGGACCGGGACAATCCGCTCAGTGGCGATACGCCGTCCATTACAGACCTTTCTGGGCACGACCGATGAGCGAGCCGCCGTCGCAATCGACTGAGAAGCCTCTGCGCATCCTTGAAATAGGCAATCATCATTTCTTCGTCTGGGCCGCGCCGGAGCGGACCGACTTCTACTGGTCCTCGCACAAGCCGCCGGGCGTGCCTTCGGCGGTGCTCGGGCCTCTGGCGCTGTTCCGGATATGGCGAAAGCTGCGCCGCGGCGAGTACGATCTGGTGGCGGTTCACGTGCCCCAGTATGCGCCGTGGCATCCCCGCTCCTGGCTGACCGCGTTGCGCGACTGGCATGTGCGCGCACCGCTCGGTCTGTTCTCCCTGATCGCACCACGCATGATCGCATGGTTTCACAACGTGCCGATCGCGGGGATCGACCTCTCGGACTCATGTCTGATCGGGAGGCACAATTTTTCACTGCTGCGGGCCTGCAAGGCCTTCTTCAAGCGAGAGCTGCCGACCGACCACTGGATCGCATTCTGCAAGTCGAGCTATCCGAATTTTCCCGGTCGCCGCTGGCGGTCCCGCAAGGGCAATGTGGCGCTGGTCAAAAAGCTGCGGCCGGTCAGCTATGGCTCGCTGTCCATAACCTACGGGGAGCTTCCGGTTCCCGGCGAGCCTCCCGTTGCGGAAAAGACGGCGGACGTGTTCTTCGCCGGGGCGATCAGCGGCAACAGCAGCGTGCGCGCAGCCGGCATCGAGGAGCTGCGGGCGCTTACGAGCGAAGGCTATGTGATCGATCTGCCGGAGCGGATGACGCCGCAGGAGTTTTTCAAGCGGATGTCGGCCGCCTGGCTCGCGTGGTCGCCCGCCGGGCTCGGGTGGGACTGCGCGCGCCACTACGAGGCGCCACTGGTCGGCTCCGTTCCGCTGATGAGCATGCCGAGCATCATCCGCGACACGCCTCTGGAAGATGGCGAGCATTGCGTGCTGTACTCTCCGGAGCCGGGGGGTCTGGCGCGGGCCGTGCGCGCGGCGCTGGCGGACAAGACGCGGTTGCGAAAGATAGCCGAGGCCGCCGGCCGGCATGTCGCCCGTCACCACACCATCCAGCCCCGCGCGGAGCGGGTGACGGTCGCGGTGCTGGGGCGTAAGCTGGACGGCACGCGGATCGACAGCGCCGAGCCGGCCTGACTGGCTGGAGCCGGCGTCGGAACGGCACGATGCCGCGGACGTTGACGTTCATTGTCCGGGCTGAGGAGGCCGTCATGAGCGTGACCATGCAGCAGTCCATGGAGCAAATGTCCCGCGCGCTCGGCGATGCGGTGGTGAAGCTGTGGAGCCGGTTGCCCCACGACGTGCAGCACGATTTGTTCGAGGAGGCTGCCAAGCTGGCCGGGGGCGAAATCCGGCCGCAGCTTGCGGTGTTCCTGCACGGGCAGCACTCGCGCACCCGGGCTGCAAACGAGGCGCGGGCGATGGTCGAACCGGACAGTCTCGGCGGATGACGGGTCTTGTCGAACGGTTCTGTCCTTGAACGGCATCGTGGCCGCGTACCCGGTTCATCTCCCCCGCAAGCGGGGGAGGGAGAGCGCCGCCGCCGACGGATTGCTTCAATCAAAGTCGAAACGACCTGGCGTCGCTCAGAGCATCGACGGCAGCACGCGGTCAGGCGGCTTGTGACCGTCCATGAAGGTGCGGATGTTCACGATCACCTTCTCGCCCATGTCGATGCGGCCCTCGATGGTGGCCGAGCCCATGTGCGGCAGCAGGACCACCTTGCCTTCGCGGGCGAGCCGCGCGAGCCGCGGATTGACGGCGGGCTCGTGCTCGAACACGTCGAGGCCGGCGCCGGCGAGTTCGCCCGCAGCGATCATGCGGATCATCGCCTTCTCGTCGATCACCTCGCCGCGGGCGGTGTTGACCACGTAAGCGCCCGGCTTCAGCAGTTTCAGCCGCCGCGCCGACAGCAGGTGGAAGGTCGCCGGCGTGTGCGGGCAATTCACCGAGACGATGTCGACGCGCGACAGCATCTGGTCGAGGCTCTCCCAGTAGGTCGCCTTCAGGTCCTTTTCGATCGACGCCGCGGCTGGGCGGCGGTTGTGATAGTGAATTTTCAGACCGAAGGCGGCTGCACGGCGCGCCACCGCCTGTCCGATGCGACCCATGCCGACGATGCCGAGCTGCTTGCCCCAGATGCGGTGGCCGAGCATCCAGGTCGGTGACCAGCCGGTCCAGCCGGTGTCGCCTGTCAGGGTGTTCGCGCCCTCCGTCAGCCGCCGCGGCACGGCGAGGATCAGCGCCATTGTCATGTCGGCCGTGTCTTCCGTCAGGACGCCGGGTGTGTTGGTGACGGTGATGCCGCGCGCCAGCGCCGTGGCCACATCGATATTGTCGACGCCGTTGCCGAAATTGGCGATCAGCTTGAGCCGGGCGCCGGCCTCCCTGAGCACGTTGCCGTCAATGCGATCGGTGACGGTCGGGACCAGGACATCGGCGTCCCGCATCGCTTCGGTGAGTTGGGCTGGCGACATCGGGCTGTCGTCGGCGTTGAGCCGTGTATCGAACAGCTCCTGCATGCGCGCCTCGACGCGCTCCGGCAGCTTGCGGGTCACGACAACCAGGGGCTTTCTGGAACTCGGCATCTGGCGTCCCCGAGGCCCGATCACGCCCGTTCAAAACTCGTTAACCGGGGTCGGCGAAACTCGCGCCTTCCGTAGGTTGGGGCTGGCTTCCTCTCTATCAGAAGCACGCTGCAACCACAAAGCATCTGCGCCGCGACTGGTCGGTGCAGCAATCTTCCGATTTGTGCGCATGAAACACGTCGTCCGTATCCTGTCCGTTGTGCTGGCCGCCGCGACATTCGCGCCGGCGCAGGCGGACACCACGGGCTCGGTCAGCGGACTGCCGCTGCCGCGCTACGTCAGTCTCAAGGCCGACAAGGTCAACATGCACATCGGCCCGGCCAAGAACTACGAGACCAAGTGGGTGTATCAGCGCGCCGGCTTGCCCGTGGAGATCACCGCCGAGTTCGAAAACTGGCGTCGCATCCGCGACGTCGACGGCACCGAGGGCTGGGTCTATCACTCTCTGCTGTCGGGCCGGCGGACGGCGGTCGTGACCGCGAAGACGAAGAACGAACTGATCACCATCCACGAAACGCCCAATGCGGAGAGCGCGGTTGCCGCGCAACTGGAAGCCGGGGTGATCGGTTCGGTGGAAGACTGCAACATCAGCTGGTGCCGCATCACAGGCCGGGGCTTCGAAGGCTGGATCCTGCAGCAGCGGCTGTGGGGCGTCTATCCGAACGAAAAGCTGGACTGAGCCCGGCCGGGCGGCTGGGCTGTTCAGCCACGCACGCCCCGTTTGCGGCCGGTGCACCTGCGACGGGGCCGCAAGGCGGCCGGGACTTTCATCTTAGCATCGCAACCTGACGTGGGTCGACCGACACCCCAACCTCGGATCCCACCGGGTGGGCCGGGCGGTCGCGTCGGTGCGGCGTATCAACGACCAGGCGTTGCTCGCCCATGCGCAGGCGGTAGCGTATCGTGCCGCCGAGAAATTCAAATGCCTCGACGGTGGCCGCGGTGGTGCCGGCCCCCGGAGCGCCGAGTGCGACGTCCTGCGGACGGATGGAAACGCAGACCGGACCGTCCGGCCCCCCGATTCCACCCAGCACCATGCCGCCTCCCGAGAAGTTTCCGTTTTCGATTCGCCCCTCGATCAGGTTCGCCGTGCCCAGGAAGGTGGCGACGAACCGATTGGACGGGTGATCGTAGAGTTCATCGGGCGCCCCGATCTGCTGGATGCGGCCCTGATCGAGCACGGCAATGCGGTCGGCGATCGCGTTGGCCTCTTCCTGGTCATGCGTTACGTAGATCGCCGTGATGCCGAGCTTTCGCTGTAGCGATTTCAGCTCCGATCGCATCTCGACCCGTAGCTTGGCGTCGAGGTTGGACAGCGGCTCGTCGAGCAGCAGCACTTCCGGTTCGATCACGATGGTGCGCGCCAGCGCCACGCGTTGCTGTTGTCCTCCCGACAATTGTGCGGGCCGCCGGTTGGCGTAGGCGGACAGGCCGACCAGCTCCAGCGCCGCGGCCACCTTGCGGCTGATCTCGGCGCGGCCGAGCTTGCGCCGCTCCAGACCGAACGCCACGTTCTTCGCCACGGTCATGTGCGGCCACAGCGCATAGCTCTGGAACACCATGCCCACGTTGCGACTCCAGGGCGGCAGCGCCGTGACGTCGCGCTCGCCGATCAGGATGCGACCCTTGTCCGGCGTGCCGAACCCGGCGACCAGCCGCAGCAGCGTCGTCTTGCCGGAGCCGGACGGGCCGAGAAACGCGAAGAATTCGCCTTTGCCGACCTCCAGGCTGACGTTCTCCAGCACCGCGGTTTCGCCATAGCCGAACGAGACGCGGTCGATGGTCACGCCGGGAGTCATCAGAACATCTCCCGCGATTTCAGGCCACGCTCGCGCTCGGCAATCCGGTAGGCGATATACGTGGCGATCGCGACGACCACGACGGCGATAACGCCCAGCGCTGCGCCGGGTCCGCGGCCCGCGGCCGATTGCATGTACACGTAAATTCCATACGAGAGCGGCGCGTCCGGCGCCCGGGCGACCAGCAGCAGGGTCGCCGACAGCTCGACTGCGGCAGTGGCAAAGCTGGTGACGAAGCCGGCGAGCAGGCCGCCGGTCATCAGCGGCACCACGATGCGTGACAATACGCGCACCTTGCCGGCTCCGAGGCTCTCCGCAGCCTCTTCCAGGCTGACGTGAAGCTGCTGTAGCGCGGCGGTGGCCGCGGATAGCGCATAAGGCAGGCGTCGCACTGCGTAGGCGATGACGAGCATGAACCAGAATGTCGCCAGCGATTCGCCCGACCAGGGCAGCTTGACGTCGTAGAACGTCCGCAGCAACCCGATGCCGAGCACAAGACCCGGGATCGCGACGGCCGACATGGCGACCTGCTCGACGAGGCGCCGGCCGGGCAGGCGGGTGCGAAGCACCACATAGGCAAGTGCTGCGCCGAGCACGATATCGATGAGACCGGCCAGGCTGCAGTACAGCAGGGTGTTGCTGATCATCGGGCCTGATTCACGAAACACCGTCGCGTAGTGCTGGAGTGTGAAAGCGTCGGGCAGTACGGCGTACGACCACACGGTTGCTATAGAAAGCAGGAAAATGCCGATGTGCGGCGACAGCACGATCAGCAGCGTGAAGACGATGAATGTAACTGCCATCGCGTTGCCGAAGCGTCCCAGCCTGCGGCGCGACAGGCCGCCGCCGCCGCGCTGGGTCGTGGCGAAGTCGCGTCCGCGCAGCACCAGCGCTGACAGCAGCATGGCGCCGAGTGAGCACACGATCATGATGACCGAGATGACGTAACCCATCGGGTCGGTCACGCCCACCGTGGTGATCTTCAGGTAGGCCTGCGGCGCCAGCATGGTGGTTACGTTGAGCAGCAGCGGCGTGGCCAGATCGTCGAACACCTTGACGAAGACGAGTGCTGCGCCCGCCACATACCCGGGCAGCGCCAGTGGAAAAACAATGCGGGAGAACAGCGTGAACCCGCGCGCGCCGAGATTCTGCGCCGATTCTTCCATCGCCGAGTCGATGTTGGCCAGTGAGGCGGACAGATTGAGCAGGATGAACGGAAAGTAGTGCAGCGCTTCGACAAAGATGACGCCGTTGAGTCCTTCCATGAACGGGATGCGGAATCCGAACCAGTCGTTCAGGATCAGATTGATGGAGCCGTTGCGCCCGAAGATGAGCTGCATCGCGACCGCGCCGACGAAAGGCGGCATCACGAGCGGCACGACGCCGAGCGTGTGGATCAGCGCCGAGCCGCGGAAGTGAAACCGGGCCAGAATGGTAGCGAGCGGCACCGCAATCAGGCTGGCCAGCATGACGGTCATGGCGGCCACGTAGATCGAGTTCCAGAACGCCTCACGCAGCAACGAGGTTCGGAAGAAGTCCCCGAAGTGGACCAGAGTGAACCCGCCTTCGGTGCCGGTGAATGCCACCATGATGACGCGCATCAGGGGAACAACAAGAAACGCCAGCAGGAACAGCGCCACGACGCCGAGCGCGATCGCCTGCGCCGGGCTTGCGTTGTAGCGCGCAAGCCAGGGCGTACGAGTGGGGCGGTCCCCTGCGACGATGGATGACACTGATTGCCCCGGCCCCGGTCTCAGCTTCGTGATGCTAAAGCAAACCGGGGCCCCGGGTCAGCCGCGCATCATTGAAATGATGCGCTGCGCCCGGGACACGGGAGTTGCGTTACTTCGCGGTGGCCGCCTTTTCCGCCAGCGCCTTTGCTTCGACGTAGTTCTTCGAGGCAAAGCTGTCCCACTTCTCCTCGAACTCGGCCTGCCGGCCGGCGACCTTCTGGCCCTTCTTCACCACCTGGAACGCGCCGGCGATGGACCGGTCGGCCGCTTCCTTTTCGGTGATCGGTACCGAGCTGGCGAGCTTGCGTGCCTCAGCCAGCAGGCGCCTGGCTTCCGCGCCTGCGTTGGCGCCAAGTTTCTTCTCGGTGTCGTGGATCGCCTTCCAGGCGGCGTTGAGCTCCTTCAGGCGGAACGTGATGACGCGGTCGAACAGCGAATTGATGAGCTGATAGCGGGCTTCGGATACGTCTGCGTTGAATTTCACCTTGGCGCCGAGGCTCTTGTCGGTGAACGGATTGGGGTATCCGGCCGACGCCTTGGCATAGGTCGCGGCGCGCACCGGCAGCCGCTGGATCTTCGGATCGAGCAGGATCTGCTGGCCCTCCTCGGACAGAAGGAATTCGACAAATGCCTCCGCGGCCTTCTGGTTCTTCGCATTGGTGATGACGCCGACATTGGCGGGCACGATCGCGGTAACGGACGGATAAACGAATGCGACCGGGAAACCGGAGGCTTTGGCCGAGAGCCCGAAGAAGTCGATGACCACGCCGATACCATACTGGCCGCTGTTGACTGCGTCCGGCACACCGAACGACCGGTCGGACACTTGCTGGAAATTACCGCCCATTTCGAGCAGCAGGGCCCAGCCCTTGTCCCAACCTTCACCTTGCAGAATGGTCTCGACGGTCAGATGCGACGTGCCCGACCGCGAGGGCGCGGAGATACCGACGTGGCCGAAGTACACGGGCTTCTTGAGATCGTCCCATTCCTTCGGGGCGGGCAGATTGTTCGCACGCATGTAACGCGTGTTGTACATGATGCCGTAACCCGACGCGGCAAAGCCGATGTAAAATCCGTCCGGATCGTTGATCGGGTAGCTGCCGATCCTGTCAGGGATGCCCTGCGCCTGCGGCTTGTACTTCTGCAGCAGCTTGTTCTTCTTCAGGACCTCGAACGCATCCGGAGCCGAAGCCCAGAAAATGTCCGGCGGGCTTGATTGTGTCTCACGGATGAAGGCGATCGCCGCCGCGGTGTTGCGGTTCTGCACCTCCACCTTGGTGCCCGGATATTTCTTCTCGAAAGCGGTCGCGAACGGCACCGTAAGGTCTTTCGAGAACGACGTCACGATGACGAGACGGTCTCCGATGCCTTGGGCGGAGGCGGCGGTGGCTGTCAGCGCGATGGCCGAGGCGAGCAGCAGGCGGCGGTTGATCAGGTTCATGGCTTTGCCTCCCGGGCGCGGGGTCGTTTTATGTTATCGCCGCTAGTTGATGACAGCGTGGTGACGCGCGCAAGCGGGTGGCGCGGCCATCTGCCGGATGATGGCCGACCGGTTACCAAAAACAAATGGCCGGGCGGGAGCCCGGCCATTGAGAAGAATCGGCTAATAGAGCGCTTACTTGCCCTTGCGGCGCAGCCTGACGATCACATCGACGCGGGCGACCTCGTAGCCGTCCGGCGCATCCGGCATTTCGCCGACGATGTTCTCGGCCTCCGGGATGTCGACCAGCGCGTTCTCGCCCTCGACGAAGAAGTGGTGGTGCGAGGTGGTGTTGGTGTCGAAATAGGTCTTGGAGCCGTCGACAGCGACCTGGCGCAGCAGGCCGACGTCCGTGAACTGGTGCAACGTGTTGTAGACCGTGGCCAGAGACACCGGGACCTTGGCCTTGGAGGCCTCCTCGTAGAGCATCTCGGCGGTCAGATGCCGGTCACCCTTGGCGAACAGGATCCAGCCCAGCGCCATGCGCTGCCGGGTGGGACGCAGGCCGACGTCCCGCAGCATCGACTTCACGTCGTGCCAGGGACATCCGGTCAGGTCGCCGCGGTTGAGGTTGGCCTGGACCTCGTGGGCCGGCTCGATTGCGCTGGAAAAAACCATGGTCCGCGGTGGGGTCATCGGTACTCTCACGACCTTACCTAGCTGTCTAGGATGCTTCTAAACTGTTGCAATTGTAATCATATCTTCGCTGGGCACCTGATGCAACTCTATCGCAACAAGAGGTCCGCCCAACCGTAGGTGAATCGGGCCTGTTTTTCCGCCGCAGCCGCCTCTATGTTAGGAAATAAGACCATAAGGCAAGCAGCGAGCGCGATGGAACCGAGACCCAACAGCTTCGAGTACGAGGATCTGCTGCGCTGCGGCCGCGGCGAGATGTTCCCCGAGGGGCCGCAACTTCCTCTGCCGCCGATGCTGATGTTCGATCGCATCTCCGAGATTTCGGAAACCGGCGGTCCGAACGGCAAGGGCTTCATTCGTGCGGAACTCGATCTGAGACCTGATTTGTGGTTTTTCCCGTGCCACTTCAAGGGCGATCCGGTGATGCCCGGCTGCCTTGGCCTCGATGCGCTGTGGCAGATGCTCGGGTTCTACCTCGGCTGGCTGGGCTCGTCGGGCAAGGGCCGTGCGCTCGGCATGGGCGAGGTGAAGTTCTCCAATCAGGTGCTGCCGACCATGAAGAAGATCGTGTACGGCATCGACCTGAAGCGCGTCATGCGATCCAAGCTGGTACTCGGCATCGCGGACGGCTGGCTGGAGGCCGACGGTTCGGTGATCTACCGGGCGCTCGATCTTAAGGTCGGTCTGTTCAAGGACGATGTTGCAACGCAGCCGGCTTCGGCCTGAGGCGGCGTCCGTCGGCCTTGCGCCGTTGCGCCATCCGGGCCATTTGTGGCCCAATCGAACAGCACGGTCGGGGCAGGCGGGGCTCTTGAAATTGCGCGCGAGGCAGCCATGAGACGCGTGGTCGTCACCGGGATGGGCATCGTCTCATCGATCGGCAACAACACCCAGGAGGTGCTCGCCGGCTTGCGCGAGGCCCGGTCCGGCATTTCGCGTGCTGACAAATACGCCGAACTTGGATTCCGCTGTCAGGTGCACGGTGCGCCGACACTCGATCCGGAGGAGGCAGTGGATCGCCGTGCGATGCGCTTCCTCGGCGGCGGCGCCGCCTGGAACCACGTCGCGATGGAGCAGGCGATCCGCGATTCCGGCGTCGAGCCCGATGACATTTCCAATCCGCGCACCGGTATCATCATGGGGTCGGGCGGCCCTTCCACCCGCGCGGTGGTCGAATCGGCCGACGTGGCGCGCAGCAAAGGCCCGAAGCGGGTCGGACCCTTTGCCGTGCCCAAGGCAATGTCGTCGACCGCGTCGGCGACGCTCGCCACCTGGTTCAAGATCAAGGGCGTGAACTATTCGATCTCCTCGGCCTGCGCCACGTCCAACCATTGCATCGGCAACGCATCGGAGCTGATCCAGTGGGGCAAGCAGGACATGATCTTCGCCGGCGGCTGCGAGGAACTGGACTGGACCTTGTCCGTTCTGTTCGATGCCATGGGTGCGATGTCTTCCGGCTACAACCAGACTCCCGACAAGGCCTCGCGCGCCTATGACAAGGATCGCGATGGTTTCGTGATCGCCGGTGGCGCGGGCGTGCTCGTTCTCGAAGAGCTGGAGCACGCCAAGGCGCGCGGCGCGAAAATCTATGCGGAAGTCGCGGGCTATGGCGCGACGTCGGACGGACACGACATGGTCGCGCCGTCTGGCGAGGGCGCGGTGCGCTGCATGAACATGGCGCTGGAGAACGTGAAGGCGCCGGTCGACTACATCAATCCGCACGCCACCTCGACGCCGATCGGCGACATCAGGGAGATCGAGGCGATCCGCGAGGTGTTCGGCGACAAGTGTCCGGCGATCTCTGCGACCAAGTCGCTGACCGGACATTCGCTCGGTGCAGCCGGCGTGCAGGAGGCGATCTATTCGCTCCTGATGCTGCAGAACGGCTTCATCTGCGAAAGCGCCAATATCGAGAATCTCGATCCGGCGATAGACGGCATGCCGATCGTCCGGCAGCGCGTCGACGATGCCAAGCTCGGTTGCGTGCTGTCGAACTCGTTCGGCTTCGGCGGCACCAACGCCTCCGTCGTTTTCAAGAGGTTGGACCTGTAACCACCATGACAGAACTGATGAAAGGCAAGCGTGGCCTGATCATGGGGGTCGCCAACGACCATTCCATAGCCTGGGGCATCGCCAAGGCGGTCGCGGCCCACGGCGCGGAGGTTGCCTTTACCTACCAGGGCGAAGCCCTTGGCCGCCGTGTGAAGCCGCTGGCGGAGTCGATCGGCGGCAAGATCGTGTTGCCCTGCGATGTCGAGGACGCTGCCTCCGTCGATTCAGTTTTTGCCAATCTGGGCAAGCAATGGGGCGCGATGGATTTTCTGGTCCACGCCATCGGCTTCTCCGACAAGAACGAACTCAAGGGCCGCTACGCCGACACCACGCGCGACAACTTCAAACGCACCATGGTGATCTCCTGCTTCTCGTTCACCGAGGCGGCCAAGCGCGCCGCGGCGATGATGCCGAACGGCGGCTCGATGCTGACGCTCACCTACAACGGCGGCGACCGCGCGATGCCGAACTACAACGTCATGGGGCTCGCCAAGGCGGCGCTGGAATCGAGCGTGCGTTATCTGGCGGTCGACTACGGTCCGCAGAACATCCGCGTCAACGCCATCTCGGCGGGGCCGATCCGCACGCTGGCGGGTGCCGGCATCAACGACGCGCGTTACATGTTCGCGTTCCAGCAGAAGCATTCGCCGCTCGGCCGCGGCGTTTCGCTGGAGGATCTGGGCGGCGCGGGGCTCTATCTCCTGTCCGGACTGTCCAGCGGCGTGACCGGCGAAATCCACTTCGTCGACTCCGGCTACAACGTCATCGCCATGCCGCAGCCTGATGCGCTGCGCGCCGAGGCCGACGCGGAAAAGGACGCCGCGCAGTAGCTCGGCTTATCCCAGGTCGTGTCCCAGGTCGTGCGGCAAACTCTGTTCACCCTCCCCTGGAGGGGGAGGGTCGACGCCAAGCGAACGAAGTGAGCGAAGGC
>CAZGSW010000070.1:0-13463 GCA_964528635.1 uncultured Rhodoplanes sp.
CCCTTGCGCCCCTTGCGCCGCAGGCGCTGCCGCGTCACATCTGCGGGACGAAACCAGCCATGACAGTTCCCCCCGCCATCGCCGTCGACCGTCTGGTCAAGATGTACCGCAATGTCACCGCGGTGAACGGAATTTCGTTCGCGCTGCCGCCGGGAAGCTGCACCGCGCTGCTCGGCGGCAACGGCGCCGGCAAGACCACCACCATCGCGACCGTCATGGGGCTGGTGGAGCCGACCTCCGGCCATGTCAGCGTGCTCGGCGCCGGGATGCCGCGTCACCGTCACCGGGTGCTGCACCGCATGAACTTCGAGAGCCCCTACGTCGACATCCCGATGCGGCTGACGGTGCGGCAGAACCTCAAGGTGTTCGGCATGCTCTACGGCGTGGCGGATGTGGCAGGACGCATTGCCCGGCTCGCCGAGGAGCTCGACCTCACCGCGTTTCTGGACCGGCCCACCGGCAAGCTGTCGTCCGGGCAGAAGACCCGGGTGGCGCTGGCGAAGTCGCTGATCAACGAGCCGGAGGTGCTGCTGCTCGACGAGCCGACCGCATCGCTCGATCCGGACACCGCGGACTGGATTCGCGGCTGGCTCGAGCGCTACCGGATCGCGCACAACGCCACCGTTCTGCTCGCCTCGCACAACATGGCCGAGGTGGAGCGGCTGTGCGACCGCGTCATCATGATGAAGCAGGGCGCGATCGTCGATGACGATACGCCTTCGAGTCTGATCGCCCGCTATGGCCGCAGCAATCTGGAGGAGGTGTTCCTCGACATCGCCCGCGGCCGCGGCGAGCCAGGGCAGGCCGCATCATGAGCGCCGCGACGCCTGGATATTCCGGCTACTCGGCACGCCGCGTCGCCGCCATGGTGCTGCGGCACTGGTACGTGATCCGTTCGTCGTGGCCGCGCATCTTCGACCTGATGTACTGGCCCACCGTGCAGATGCTGATGTGGGGCTTCCTGCAGCTCTACGTCGCGCAGCACTCCAGCTTCTTCGCGCGCGCGGCGGGCACCTTCATCGCGGCGGTGATCCTGTGGGACATCCTGTTTCGCGGCCAGCTCGGCTTCTCGATCTCGTTCCTGGAGGAAATGTATTCGCGCAACATGGGCAACCTGATGATGAGCCCGCTGCGGCCCATCGAATTCGTGTTCGCGCTGATGATCATGAGCGTGATCCGGCTGGCGATCGGCACCATTCCGGTGACGCTGCTGGCGATCGCGTTCTTCGGGTTCAATCTCTGGGCGATGGGGTTCGCGCTGGTCGCGTTCCTGCTCAACCTGTTCATCACCGCGTGGGCTGTCGCGCTCGTGGTCGCCGGTCTTCTGCTGCGCAACGGCCTCGGCGCGGAGAACCTGGCGTGGGGCATCATGTTCATGCTGCTGCCGCTGACCTGCGTGTACTATCCGGTCGGTGTGCTGCCGGACTGGCTGCAGCCGCTCGCCTGGATGCTGCCGCCGACCTACGTGTTCGAGGGCATGCGCGCGCTGCTGATCGACGGTGTATTCCGGGCCGACCTGATGGTGCAGGCCTTCGCGATCAACGCCGTGGTCATTGTGGCTGCCGTCGCGGTGTTCCTCGCGCTGCTCAAGAGCGCCCGCACGCACGGAACCCTGCTGCAGGGCGCCGATTAATCCCCGCTATTTTGCAGGCCTGCCGCCCGCTGCGAAAAATGCTGGCCGGACAAGCCTTAACCCCGGCCAATGTGACTGCCGCATGTTGACGGTATGGCAACCAACGTTCAGTATATTGCACCGCAACACGGGGGCCGGAGCCGGGATTCGATGGCGATTGGTGAGTTCGGCGGGGCACCCGCCTACGGCGGCCCGGTGCTGTCCAACGGGATGTACTGGGCCTACGAGATGGGCCAGGCCTCGTTGAATCCGGCCCGCGCGCTGGCCAGCGTCACGCAGCTCTATTTCAAGAATCCGCTCAATCCGATCGCCCACACCACCTACGGCAAGTCGGTTGCCGCGGCGATGGAGTTGTTCGAGCGCTCCACCCGCCGTTACGCCAAGCCGGAGTGGCGGATCGACACCACCATGGTCGGCGGCGAGCGCGCGCCGGTGCACATCTCGACGGTGTGGCAGCGCCCGTTCTGCAACCTGCTGCGCTTCGAGCGCATGTTCTGCCACACGCCGCGCCGTCCGCAGCCCAAGGTGTTGATCGTGGCGCCGATGTCGGGACACTACGCTACGCTGCTGCGCGGCACCGTCGAGACGTTCATTCCCAATCACGACGTCTACATCACCGACTGGGTGGATGCCCGGATGGTGCCGCTCGCCGAAGGTCCGTTCGATCTCAACGACTACATCGACTACATCATCGGCATCCTGCACTTCCTCGGCGGCGACACCCACGTGATCGCGGTATGCCAGCCGGCGGTGCCGGTGCTGGCGGCCACCGCGCTGATGGAGGCGGACGGCGACACCTTTGCGCCGCGCTCCATCGTGCTGATGGGCGGACCGATCGACACGCGCATCAATCCCACCGCCGTCAACCGGCTCGCCGAGGAGCGCGGCGTCGACTGGTTCCGCCGCAACGTCATCACCAAGGTGCCGTTTCCGCATCCCGGCACCATGCGAGACGTCTATCCGGGCTTCCTGCAGTTGCACGGGTTCATGAGCATGAACCTCGACCGCCATCTCGATGCGCACCGCGACCTGTTCGTGCATCTGGTGCGGGGCGACGGCGATTCCGCGCAGAAGCACCGCGAGTTCTACGACGAATACCTTGCGGTGATGGATCTGGCCGCCGAATACTATCTGCAGACCGTCGACACCGTGTTCGTGCGTCACGCCCTGCCGAAGGGAGAGATGCGCCATCGCGGCAGGCTGGTGGAGCCGGCGGCGATCCGCAACACGGCGCTGCTCACCGTCGAAGGCGAGAACGACGACATTTCCGGCGTCGGTCAGACCGAGGCGGCGCACCGGCTGTGCGTCAACCTGCCGGACGACCGCAAGGCGCACTACCTGCAGCTTGGCGTCGGCCACTACGGCGTGTTCAACGGCTCCAGGTTCCGTGCCGAGGTGGCGCCGCGCATCGCCGACTTCATGCTCAGCCACAACGATCGCCGCAGGAGCGCGGCGGCCCGCCGCTCGCTCATCAAGGCGGTCGGTTAGCGCGGCACCCGCGATCTGCTAGAATCTCCGGCGAATCGACAATCGCTCCGACATCATGGCCCGCCGCACCCGCACGCCGTCATGGCTTCGCAGCCTCTGCGATCGGGCGGCGGCGCAGCCGCTGCGCGCGATGCTGGACCGGCGCCAGAGTCCGCCGCAGACCTTCCAGCTTGCGTTCGACCAGGAGATCTATCTCGTCAACCTGCGCCGCCACAGCCGGGCGCGGCGCTACACCCTCCGCATCCACGCTGGAAGCCGGGAGGTTATCCTCACCATGCCGCCGCGCGGCAGCGTGCGGGACGCCAGGGCGTTCGCCCAGAAGCACGGCGCCTGGATCGCGGCGCGGCTCCGCCGTCTCCCGGACGCGGCGCCGTTTGCCGACGGCGCGGTGCTGCCGCTGCGCGGCGTCGCGCACCGGGTGACGCATCGTCCGGACCGGCGCGGCACGGTCTGGATCGAGCAGGGCGGGGAGGCCGGACCGCTGATCTGCGTGGCGGGCGAGGCGCCGCATCTGCCGCGCCGGGTCGCCGACTTCCTTCGCCGCGAGGCGCACCGCGATCTCAGCGTCGCAAGCCGCCGGGCCGCCGAGGCGATCGGCGTGTCGGTCAGGCGCATCTCGGTGCGGGACCAGTCGAGCCGGTGGGGCTCCTGCTCGTCGAGCGGCGTGCTGTCGTACTCGTGGCGGCTCATTCTCGCGCCGCCGTTCGTGCTGGACTATCTGGCCGTTCACGAGGTGGCGCATCTGGTGGAGATGAACCATTCGCCCCGGTTCTGGCGGGTCGTGCACCGCCATTGCGCGGATGCCGAGCGGGCCAAGGCCTGGCTCGATGCCAACGGCGCGGACCTGCATCGCTACGGAATGCCGTCCGGCGCATCGGACATGCAGCCGGGTGACGGCTGAAAGCCATCCTCTTTTGAAGCCGCGCGCGTCCGCAAACCGGGTGCCTGCACGAACGCTCGCACGCTAAAGCGGGATGACTTGCCCTTGAATCGTCATCCCGCTTTAGCTCCTTGTTTGAGCATGATCTTTTCCGAAAACCGGTTCCCACGTTTCGGGATCATGCTCTAAGGTCCGTCAATGTTGCGTCCCGGTACGTTTCCTCTCACCCTCCTGCTCGGACTGCTGACCGGCATGGGGCCGCTGTCGGTCGACATGTACCTGGCGTCGCTGCCGGACATGAGCCGGTTGCTGGGCGCCCCCACCTCGCAGGTCCAGCTCACGATCTCGTTCTATCTGTTCGGATTTGCGATCGCGCAGGTGTTCTACGGGCCGCTGTCGGACCGGCACGGCCGCAAGCCGGTGCTGCTGGCCGCACTGGGAGTTTATGTCATTGCCACGCTCGCCTGTTCGCTGGCGGTGTCGATCGAGCAACTGATTGCCGCGCGCTTTGCCCAGGCGGTCGGAGCATCCGGCGCCATCGTGCTGGCACGCGCCGTGGTGCGTGACATGTACGATGGCTCGCAGATCGGACGCGAGCTGTCGCGCATGGCGTCGATCATGGCGCTGGCGCCGCTGGCCGCGCCGCTGGCCGGTGGCGTGCTGCAGACCGCGTTCGGCTGGCGTTCCAACTTCGTCGTTCTGTTCGTCATCGGGCTGGTGGCGGCGGTGACGGTCTGGGTGCTGCTGCCCGAGACGCTGCGCAACCGCGCGCCCGAGCCGGTGTCCGTGATGTCGATCCTGCGGTCGTACCGCCGCTTCCTCGCAAACCGGACATACGTGGTCTATCTCGGCATCGCGATCGGCTGCATGGCCGGTCTGTTCGCGTGGATTTCCACCGCGGCGTTCATTCTGCAGGACATTTACGGGCTCACCCCGATGGGCTTCGGTGTCGCTTTCACGGCCGGATCGTCCGGTTATCTCGCCGGCACGCTGGTCGGCTCGCGGCTGGTGATGCGGCTCGGCAGCACCAGGACCATGGACCTCGGCGCGGCGGCGATGGCAGGCGGCGGGCTGGCGGCGCTCCTGTTCGTGATGTTCGGCCCCCAGCACGTTTACGGGCTGGTGGCAGCCATCGCTCTTTATCTCGCAGGGATGGGCCTGGTGTGGCCGAATGCCCAGGCCGGTGCGCTGGTGCCGTTTCCGGATCGCGCCGGCGCGGCCTCGTCGCTGCTCGGCTTTCTCACCCAGACCAGCTCGGCGATCGTCGGCGCCGTGCTTGGCCATATGCTGACGACCACGGCATGGCCGTTTGCGATCGCGTCGGCGCTGGCCGGAGCCAGCATCCTTGTGCTGTGCCTGATGACCCGGCGGCTCCGCGGGGCCGGCGCGGCCGCGGCCTGATCAGCGCCGGCCGAACAGGCGGTCCATCAGCCAGTTGTCGATCCCGCCGCCGGCCGCCGGCGCGCCGGGCTCCGCATAGCGGCGTTCCGGCGGAGCGGACTGCGGCGTTTCAAACGACGGCAGAAGCCCGGTGGTTCGCGCTCCCGGACGCAGGCCGGGCAGCCCGGCCACGGCCACGCCCTGATGGGCCGGCTTCATCACCCGGCTCCAGATCTCCACCGGCATACCGCCGCCGGTGGTGCGTTTGGTCGGTGAGTTGTCATCGTTGCCGAGCCAAACGCCGGCGACCAGATGGCCGGTGTAGCCGACGAACCAGGCGTCGCGGAAATCCTGCGACGTGCCGGTCTTGCCCGCGGCCGGCCAGCCGGGCAGCGCCGCCTTCCTGGCGGTGCCGATGATCAGGGTCTCCTGCATCATCGCGTTCATCATCGCCACGTAGCGCGGCTCGATGATGCGGCCGAGGTTCTGCCGCGTCCGTGCATAGAGGAGCTTGCCGCCCGGGGTGCGCACCCGCTGGACGATGTGCGGCTCGGTCGAGAAGCCTCCGTTGGCGAACGGCGCCATCGCGGAGACCAGCTCCAGCAGCGACACCTCCGATGTGCCGAGCGCGATCGATGCGTTGTTCTCCAGCTTCGAGGTGATGCCGAGCCGGTGCGCGGTGCGGATCACCGCGGTCGGGCCGAACTCCTGCACCAGCCGCACCGCAACGGTGTTGAGCGACATGGCGAGCGCCTGGGTCAGCGTGACAGGCCCGTAGTATTCGCGGGTATAGTTCTCGGGCCGCCAGCCGCGGATCGAGACCGGCTTGTCCTCGCGGACCGTATCGGGCGTCAGCCCGCGTTCGATGGCGGTGAGATAGACGAACGGCTTGAACGCGGAGCCGGGCTGCCGCTTTGCAGCGACCGCGCGATTGAACTGGCTTTCGGCGTAGTTGCGTCCGCCGACCAGCGCGCGCACCGCGCCGTCCGGCGTCATCGCGACAATGGCACCCTGCTGGACGCCGGCTTTCGCGCCGTTGCGCGCGATCGTTTCGGTCAGCGTCTGCTCGGCGACGGCCTGGAGCGTAGGATCGAGCGTGATCTCGACCACGATATCCTGCTCCACCCGCCCGACCAGGTCGTCGAGAATGTCCATCACCCAGTCGGCGACATATTGCGACGTGCCGGCGGCGCTGGTTTCGACCGTCTGCGCCGGCTGCAGCATCGCCATTCTGGCGGTCTTGCCGTCGATGACGTTCATCTCCGCCATGGCGGCCAGCACCACCTGCGCGCGGCGCCGGGCGCCTTCCGGATTGTGATTCGGCGCAAGCCGTGACGGCGATCGCACGAGGCCGGCCAGCATGGCGGCCTCCGCCACGGTCAGCTTCTGCGCCGGCTTGCCGAAGTAGCGGTGAGCGGCGGCGCCGATGCCGTAGGCGCCGGCTCCGAAATAGACGCGGTTGAGATAGAGCTCCAGAATTTCGGTCTTGGAGAACTTGCGCTCCAGCCACAGCGCCAGCGCCACCTCCTGGACCTTGCGGGTCAGGGTGCGCTCCTGGGTCAGGAACAGGTTCTTGGCGAGCTGCTGGGTGATGGTCGATCCGCCCTGCGCGACGCCGCCGCGCATGACGTTGGCGGCGGCCGCGCGGGCGACCCCCATCGGATCGACGCCGTAGTGCGAATGGAAGCGGCGGTCCTCGATGGCGATGAACGCCTGCGGCACGTGACGGGGCAGGGCCCGGAGCGTGACGGACTCGGCGTAGAACTCGCCGCGGGTGGCGAGCAGCGTGCCGCTCAGGTCGACGATCTGGATCGACGGCGGTCGTTTCGGGATTTCCAGCGACTGGATCGGCGGCAGGTAGGCGCCGACGATGGCGATGCCGCCGATTGCGGCGATGACCACCCAGAGCGCGGCGACGGTGCTCCAGTAGGCGAAGCGGCGGGCCCGTGCCGCGAGGCCGCCCGATCGCTTGCGGCGGCCGCCGCGCTTGCGCGTAGCGGGCCTCTGAGGGCGCGGCGCGGGCGCACTGCCGCCGCTGTCGAGACCGGGCGCGACGTCGAACACCGGCTCGCGGCGTACGCTGGACTTTCGCCGTCCCATGTCCCCTGTCCGAAAGGCCCGCCCCACGGGCCTGCGGATACGCTATGAGCGGCGGTTTAAGGCGTCGTTAAGGCCTCGGAGTGGCGGGCCGGCGGCTCGCAACAGTCTGATCGGCCAAGCGGTTTTTGCGGCGGAACCGGCGCTGGCGATCAGCCCGCGGCGGCGTCCGGGGCGGCGGGCCGCGCCGCTTCCGGCATCAGCAGTTGCAGCAGCGCGCGCTTGATCGCGACCTCCCGTGTCGGCGAGGCGATCTTCGCCCCCAGCAGGTCGGTCACATAGAACACGTCGACCACGCGCTCGCCGAACGTGGCGACGTGCGCCGACGTGATGTTGAGGCTGAGCTTGGATAGCGTGGCGGTCAGCTCGTACAGCAGGCCCGGCCGGTCGAGGCCGGTGACCTCGATCACGGTGTAGCGGTTGGACCACTGGTTGTTGATGGTCACCTCCGGCTCGACCGAGAACGCCTTCAGGCGCCCCTTCGTCATCGCGCGCCGCGCCACGACCTCGGGCAGCTTCAGCGTGCCGCTCAGCGCCTTCTCGATCGTGTCGGTGATGCGGGCGGCGCGGCGCGCCTCGTCGTCGTCCTGCTCGAACTCGCGGGTCACCGCGATGGTGTCGAGCGCGCGCCCGTCGGTGGTGGTGAAGATCTGCGCGTCCACGATGTTGGCGCCGGCCGCGGCGCACGAGCCCGCGAGGCTCGACAGCAGCCACGGGTGATCCGGTGTCAGCACCGTCAGCTCGGTGGCGCCGCGGGCCGGATCGAACGAAAACGTGGTGGCTATGGTCTTTCCGGCGTCCTCGGCGTCGCGCACGAACCGGGCATGCGCCACCCGGTGCGGCAGGTCCACCTTGAGCCAGTAGGCCGGATAGTGCCGCGCCATATAAGCGTCGACGCGCTCCGGCGGCCAGTCCGCAAGCTCGGCCTTGAGTTCGGCCTGCGCCATTGCCACCCGCTGCGCGCGATTGACCTCGGAGAATCCGCCGGTCAGCACCGGCTCGGTCTCGTAATAAAGCGTGCGAAGAAGCTGCGCCTTCCAGCCGTTCCAGACGCCGGGGCCGACCGCGCGGATGTCGGCGGTGGTCAGGATGGTGAGCAGCTTCATGCGTTCGAGCGACTGCACCACCGTGGCGAAGTTCTCGATGGTCTTGCGGTCCGACAGGTCGCGCGACTGCGCCACCGTCGACATCACGAGGTGCTGCTCGACCAGCCAGGCCACGGTCTCCGTTTCGGCCGGCGTCAGGCCGATGCGCCGCCCGAACCGCCGCGCGATCCGCGCGCCGGCGATCGAGTGATCCTCGATACGGCCCTTGGCGATGTCATGAAGAAACAGCGCGACGTACAGCACCTTGCGATGCTCGGGCAGGATCTTGCGGAACAGGTCGTTGGCGAGCACGAACTCCTCGTTGGTGCCGCGCTCGATCTCCGCCAGCACGCCGATGCAGCGCAACAGATGCTCGTCCACCGTGTAGTGGTGGTACATGTTGAACTGCATCATCGCCACGACCTGGCCGAACGCGCGGACGAACCGGCCGAGCACGCCGGTCTCGTTCATGCGGCGCAGGATGATCTCGGCGTCGTTCGACGTGAGGATTTCCAGGAACAGGCGGTTGGCCTCGGGGTTCCCCCGCAGGCTTGCGTCGATCAGCTTGAGCGATTTGGTCGCCGCCCGCATGGCGTCGGGGTGCAGCACCAGGCTGTACTGCTGCGCCAGCCGGAACATGCGGATCAGGTTGACGGGATCGCGCGCGAACACGCCCGCGTCGGCGACCGACAGGCGGTTGTTGTCGTCGAGGAAGTCGTCGCTTTCCTTCAGCGGGCGCCGGCCGCGCGGGCGCAGCCGCGCCACGATGCGGCTCAGCACCGGCGCGGGCTTGGTCTGCTGGTCCTCCAGGGCGGCACACAGGATCGCGGTCAGGTCGCCGACGTCCTTCGCCACCAGGAAGTAGTGCTTCATGAAGCGCTCGACGTCCTTCTGCCCCGGATGCTCGGTGTAGCCGAGCCGGATCGCGATCTCGCGCTGGATGTCGAACGAAAGCCGCTCCTCGGCGCGGCCGGTCAGGAAGTGCATGTTGCAGCGGACCGACCACAGGAAGTCTTCGCAGCGGCTGAACAGCTTCAGCTCCTGCGGATCGAACACGCCGGTCAGCTCCTCGACGTCGCGCACGCGATAGACGTACTTGGCGATCCAGAACAGCGTATGCAGGTCGCGAAGCCCGCCCTTGCCGTCCTTCACGTTGGGCTCGACCAGGTATCGCGACTGTCCGGCGCGGCGGTGTCTCGTCTCGCGCTCGGCGAGCTTTGCGGCGACGAACTCCGGTCCGGAGCCCTGGACGACCGACTTGTCGAACTTCGCCACCAGCTCGTCGAACAGTTTGCGGTCGCCGAGCAGGAACCGCGCCTCCAGCAGCGCGGTGCGGATCGTCATGTCGGCCCTGGCCTGCCTGATGCACTCGTCCACCGAGCGCGTCGCGTGGCCGACCTTGAGGCCGAGATCCCACAGGCAGTACAGGATCGCTTCGGCGACTGACTCGCCCCATGCGGTCTGCTTGTAGGGCAGCACGAACAGCAGATCGATGTCGGAGCCGGGCGCCATCAGCCCGCGGCCGTATCCGCCGGTGGCGACGATCGCCATGTGCTCCGCTTCGGACGGGTTCTGCGACGGATAGAGATGCCGGACCACGAACTCGTAGGCGACGCGGATGATCGCGTCCTGCATCTGGCAGAGCCGCTCGGCGCAGCGCCGGCCCTGGCGGTTGCGCAGGAGCTGGCGCTCGGCGTTTTCGCGCCCGGTCGCCAGCGCCGCCTTCAGCGGAGCGGTGATCGCGCGCCGCAACGCCTGCTCGTCGCTGCCGTGCTCCTCGGCCAGCGCATCGAGCGCAGTGGCGAGCGCTGCCGCGTCGAACAGGTCGTCGTCCTTGTCGCGTGGACTGGCGGGTGTGAGCATGGGCGTCACCCGGATAGCGGAGCGCGCCTGCGATGTCACCGTCCGGCAGCGCCGGCGAAAACATGTTCACTGCGGGAGACCGGCCGGAGGGAACGTCATGCCACGCACGCACTGTCCAAGACGATAATTTTCTCTTTGACTATCAAAGGCTTAAGGGCTACAAAGGGATCAGCGCCGATTTGAGCGAACAGCTTGCGGGCGCTTAACAAATGCAGCTAAAGCGGTCGGGGCCCGCCCCGTCGCACAGGCTGACGGGCGGGCAAATTGCTTCATGGCCCGCCTCCGTTTCAACAATCCGGCCGCAACGCGCGGCCGGGAACGATGGAGGTTGCGATGATCGTATCTCGACGTGTTGCTCTGACTTCGGCTCTGGCTTCCGCCCTGCTGGCGGGAGCGATCCCGTCCGGCGCCCTTGCGCAGACCAAACCTTCGGAAATCCGCGTCGACTGGGCGACCTATAATCCGGTGTCGATGCTGCTGAAGGAAAAGGGTCTGCTCGAGAAGGAGTTCGCCAGGGACGGCATCAAGATCCGCTGGGTGCAGACGCTGGGCTCCAACAAGGCGCTGGAGTTCCTCAACGCCGGCTCGATCGATTTCGGCTCGACGGCGGGCTCGGCCGCGCTGGTCAGCAAGATCAACGGCAACCCGATCAAGTCGATCTATGTGTACTCCCGTCCGGAGTGGACCGCGCTGGTCACTAAGGATCCGTCGATCACGAAAATTTCCGACCTCAAGGGCAAGCGGGTCGCGGTCACCCGCGGCACCGATCCGCACATCTTCCTGGTGCGCGCCCTGCTCAAGGAGAAGCTGAGCGAGCGCGACATCAGGCCGGTCCTGCTGCAGCATCCTGACGGCAAGACCGCCCTCATCCGTGGCGACGTGCAGGCCTGGGCCGGGCTCGATCCGATGATGGCGCAGGCCGAGGTCGAGGACGGCGCGAAGCTGTTCTATCGCGACAAGGATGCCAACACCTGGGGCATCCTCAACACCCGCGAGGAGTTCCTCAAGGAACATCCTGACCTGGTGAAGCGCGTCCTCGCCGTCTACGAGCAGGCGCGCAAGCATTCGCTTGCCAACTACGATGAGGTGAAGCGGGTGTTCATCGCCGCCACCAAGCTGCCCGAGAAGGTCGTCGACAAGCAGCTCAAGGAGCGCGCCGAGCTGACCCATTCGAAGATCGGCGCGCCGCAGCGCGAGTCGATTCTCGCAGCCGGTCTTGCGCTGCAGCAGGCCGGCGTCATCAAGCCCGACGTGAACGTGAAGGCCGCGCTGGACGCGCTGATCGACGACAGCGTGCCGCTGACGAACTGAACCGGACGAGGTGGCCGGCGGTGCGTCCACGCGGCGAGCCGCCGGTTCTCCGATTGCAGAGCGCGGGTGTGCGATGTCTATTGTGCAGATGAGCGTTTCGCATCAGCAGGCTGCTGACGCGGCCCCCACTCAGGCGGCTCGCCGGTGGCGCTGGACCGGGCCGCTGCTCGGTCTGGTTCTTCCGGTGGCGGTCGCGCTGCTCTGGGAGCTGGCGGTGCGCACCGGGCTCGCCTCGGGCCGGCTGGTGCCGCCGCCGTCGGTGATCTGGGAGACGTTTGTCGAACTGGCGGGCACCGGCGAACTGCAGCGCCACGCGCTGGCGACGACCACGCGCGTTTTCACCGGGTTCGGCATCGGCGTGGTGGCGGGCACGCTGCTCGGCGCCGTCACCGGCTATTCGACCTTCCTCATGCGGCTGCTCGATCCGACGTTGCAGGCGCTGCGAGCCATCCCGTCGATCGCATGGGTGCCGCTGTTCATCCTGTGGCTCGGCATCTTCGAGTCGTCCAAGGTGACCCTGATCGCGGTGGGCGTGTTCTTTCCCGTCTATCTCGGCGTGATGGGTGCGATCCGCTCCGTCGACCGCAAGCTGGTCGAGGTCGGCCGCGCGTTCCGGCTGTCGCCTCTTGCAATGGTGCGCCGCATCCTGCTGCCTGCGGTGCTGCCGGCCTACGTGCTCGCGCTTCGCTCCGGTCTTGGGCTTGGCTGGATGTTCGTCGTCGCCGCCGAACTGCTCGGCGCGTCCGAAGGGCTGGGCTACCTGCTGATCGACGGTCAGCAGCTCGGCAAGCCGGCCCAGATCGTCGCGGCCATCGTGGCGTTCGCCATCCTCGGCAAGATCACCGACTGGATCGTGGTGTATGCCTCAGCGCCGCTGCTGCGCTGGGAGGATCGTTTCTCCGCCCGCGAGGAGGCGGCCTGATGCTCGCCCTCAATCGTGTCGGCAAGACATACCCGAACGGCGTTCACGCGCTGGAGGGCGTATCGCTCGAGGTCGAGCCCGGAGAGATCGTCGCCATGGTCGGCGGCTCCGGTTGCGGCAAGTCGACCTTGCTCCGCGCGGTGTCCGGGCTCGACAAGCCGACCCAGGGCTCGGTGATGCTGGACGGTGTGGCCGTCACCGAACCGAACGAGCGGATCGGTATCGTATTCCAGGAGCCGCGGCTGCTGCCGTGGCTCACGGTCGCCGGCAACGTCGGCTTCGGGCTCGAGCATCTGGCGAAAGCGGAGCGCGAACGGCGCGTGGCGGAGCAGGTTGGCCGCGTCGGTCTCTCCGACAAGGCGGGCGTCTGGCCGCGTGAACTCTCCGGCGGTCAGGCGCAGCGTGTGGCGCTGGCGCGTGCGCTGGTGACACGGCCCGAGGTTCTGTTGCTGGACGAGCCGTTCTCCGCGCTCGATGCGTTCACCCGCGCCGACCTGCAGGATCATCTGCTCGACCTGTGGGCCGACGGCAAGCCGACGCTGTTCGTGGTCACGCATGACGTGGACGAGGCCATCGTGCTGGCCGATCGGGTCGTGGTGATGCGTCCGCATCCCGGCCGGATCGAGGACGAGATCGCCATCGACCTGCCGCGGCCGCGCGACCGGCAGTCCGCCGCCTACGACTTCGCCAAGCGGCGCGTGCTGGCGGCGCTCGACCGCTCGCTCGGCCGCACCGCCTCGGTCGACGATGGCGAGACCCGGACCGAGACCGGTCAGGCGATGTGGTGGTGACAACCGCCTGCCG
>CAZGSW010000070.1:13563-19309 GCA_964528635.1 uncultured Rhodoplanes sp.
CTGCCGGTGACGCTGGGTCACGAGAACGTCGGCGAGGTTGTCGCCGTGGGTCCCGATGCGAAGGGCGTCAAGCCGGGCGACCGCCGGCTGGTCGATCCGTGGATGGGCTGCGGCGAGTGCGGGGTGTGCCGGCGCGGCGACGAGCAGCTCTGCACCAGGCCGCGCAGCCTGGGCGTGTTCCAGCCCGGCGGCTACGCCGATTTCCTGATGGTGCCGCACCCGCGCTACCTGTTCGACATCGGCGACATTCCGCCCGAGCGCGCCGCGCCGCTGGCCTGCTCCGGCGTGACGACCTACAGCGCCCTGAAGAAGGTCGGACCGACGCTGTCCACCGATCCGACCGTGATCGTCGGCGCCGGCGGGCTTGGCCTGATGTGCGTGGCGCTGCACAAGGCGATGGGAGGACACAGCTCCATCGTGGTCGACATCGACCCGGCCAAGCGCGAGGCCGCGCTCAAGGCCGGCGCCACGGCGGCGATCGACGGCAACGCGCCGGACGCCGCGGCGCAGGTCGTGGCCGCGACCGGCGGCGGTGCCTGGGCGGTGATCGACCTGGTCGGCTCGTCGCAGACCGTGCGGCTCGGCATCGACAGCCTGATCAAGGGCGGCAAGCTCATCGTCGTGGGGCTGTACGGCGGCGACATCACCATGTCGCTGCCGCCGTTCCCGATGAAGGCCATCGCCATACAGGGCTCGTACACGGGCAGCCTGACCGACATCGGCGAATTGATCGATCTGGTGAAGCGAACCGGCGTGCCGCCGGTGCCGCTGGCGACCCGGCCGCTCGACGACGTCAATGCCGTGCTGGCCGATCTGCGCTCCGGAAAGGTGATCGGCCGGGTGGTGCTGACACCGGCCGGTCCGTGAACTATCTGTTCTGAAGCTGAAGCCGAGGAGGTTGCGTATGGATGCCGCGGGACTGCGCGCGATGCAGGCGCCGATCAAGGACAAGTACAAGAGCGATCCGGCCGCCGCGCTGATTACGCTGAAGGCAAAGGGCTCGCTCGATGACACCGGCATTGCCTGCAAGGTCGAGACCGGCCGCGCGCTGGCGGTGGCGGGTCTTCACCCGGCGACCGGCGGCTCCGGCCTGGAACTGTGCTCGGGCGACATGCTGCTGGAGGCGCTGGTGGCCTGTGCCGGCGTTACCGTGAAGGCGGTCTCCACCGCCATCGGCCTGAACGTCCGGTCCGGCACTGTTGCGGCCGAGGGCGATCTCGACTTCCGCGGCACGCTCGGCGTCGCCAAGGATGCGCCGGTCGGGTTCCGTGAAATACGCCTCCGGTTCGCGCTCGACACCGACGCGACCCAGGAACAGCTCGACCAGTTGCTCAAGCTGACCGAGCGTTACTGCGTGGTCTATCAGACCATCGCCAAGGGTCCGCCGGTTGCCATCAGCCTCGATCGCATGTGAGGACTGCCGAACCGTCACTTGAAATGCCCCGCGAAAGCGGGGCATTTCGTTTTCGATGTCTCCCGATCTGCTTTTCTGGCTGGCCCTGGTTCTCAAGATGGCCGTTACCGCGGTGTTCGTGGTGATGGCCTCGTTCATTGCCGAGCGGTCGGGGCCGGCGGTCGGTTCCATGATCGCAACGCTTCCCATCGCGGCGGCGCCGTCCTACGTGTTCCTGGCGCTCGACCATGACACCGCATTCATCGCCAGCAGCGCGCTCGGCAGTCTGTCGGCCAACGCCGTGACCGGCATTTTCGCGCTGGTCTATGTGGTTGTCGCGCAGCGCCGGTCGCTGCCGGTCAGTCTTGCCGCCGCGCTGGTTGCGTGGTTCGGGCTGGCGTTCGCGTTTTCGGCGGTCGGCTGGAACATCGTCAGCGTGATCGCATTCAACGTCGCCGTGTTCGCCGTCTGCATTCCGCTGGTCATGCAGTACTGCCACGTCGCGATGCCGCGCGTCAGCCGTCAGTGGTACGACATGCCGTTGCGCGCCGGCATGGTGGCCGGGCTGGTCGCGGTCGTGGTCGGCACCAGCAAGACGGTCGGGCCGTCGGTGACGGGCCTCCTTGCGGTGTTCCCGATCGTGCTGACCAGCCTGATGCTGATCTTCCAGCCGCGGATCGGCGGGCCTGCCACGGCGGCGCTGATCGCCAACACCATGTGGGGACTGGCCGGCTTCTCCATGGCGCTGGTGGTGCTCTATCTCGCCGCGATCCGGCTCGGCACCTGGCCCGCCTACGCGCTGTCGCTCGCTACGTCCATGCTGTGGAACCTCTCGGTCTGGTCGATCCGCCGCCGCATCGCGTTGCGCGCCGCCGGCGCATCCAGTGCCTGATCGCGAGGTCCTGACCCGCATGGTATTCGATCCGTCGTTCTGGCTTGAACTCGCCCTGAAGATGGCGATGACGGCGGCCATCGTGGTGACCGCTTCGGTGCTGGTCGAGCGCAGCGGGCCGTTCATCGGCGCCCTGATCGCCGCGCTGCCGACCGCGGCGGGCGCGGTCTACATCATCCTCGCCATGGAGCACACGCCGGCGTTCATCTCCGCCAGCGCGGTCGGCAGCATGGTGTCCAACGCCGCGGTCGCCGTGTTCGCGCTGACCTACGCCGCGCTGGCGCAGCGGCGGGGGCTGGTGCCGAGCCTTTGCGGCGCGTTCGTGGTCTGGTTCGCCGCGGTGGCGCTGCTGAACATGCTGGCGTGGAATGCGACGCTGGCGCTGATCATGAACATGGCGGTGCTGTCGCTGACCGCATGGGCCGCCAGCCGCTTCCGGACCGACAGCGTGCCGCCGAGGCCGCAGCCGCGGCGCGGCGACATCGCCTGGCGGGCGGTCACCGTCGCCGTCTGCGTTGCCATCGTCACGGTGGCGAGCCACCGCATCGGTTCGTTTGCGTCGGGCATGTTCGCGGTGTTCCCGGTGGCGATGGGCAGCTTCTTCGTCATCCTGCACCCGCGGATCGGCGGACCTGCGGCGGCGAGCGTTGCCGCCCATGTGCAATTGCCCCTGTTCGGGCTGGTGCTCGGTTTCCTCACCGTTCACGACCTCGCCGAAACCATCGGCGTGTGGTGGAGCTACGCCGCGGGGCTCGCCGTCTGCGTGGCGTGGAACGCGCTGCTGTGGCGGATGAAGCGGCGGCAGGCCGCGGCCGAAGCGTGATTCCGGGAGCCGGACGCTTGTCACAACGAGCCGGTCAGCCCTCCGGCTTCGCCGCTCTCGATTTCAGCGCGTAGATCGCCTCCAGCGCGTCGCGCGGCGACATCTCGTCCGGATTGAGCGCCGCAAGGGCCGCGATCAGCCCGTCCGACGCGCTCTGCCGCGCGTCCGCAGCGGGCGGGGAGGGCGCCGCCGCGAACAGCGGCAGATCCTCGAAGCCGCCGCGTGGCGTCTTGCGGTCTTCGGCCTCGAGTTTCGCAAGCACCAGCCTTGCGCGCTCGATCACGCTGGCCGGCAATCCGGCGAGCTTGGCGACCTGGATGCCGTAGGAGCGGTCGGCCGCGCCCGCCACCACCTCGTGCAGGAACACCACCTCGCCCTGCCATTCCTTCACGCGCACGGTGGCGTTGTGCAGCCGCGGCAGCGTGGCGGCGAGCGCGGTCAGTTCGTGGAAGTGCGTCGCGAACAGCGCGCGGCTGCGGTTGACCTCGTGCAGGTGCTCGATCGCCGCCCAGGCGATCGAAAGACCGTCGAAGGTCGCGGTGCCGCGCCCGATCTCGTCGAGGATGACCAGCGAGCGCGGCCCGGCCTGATTGAGGATCGCAGCCGTCTCCACCATCTCGACCATGAAGGTGGAGCGTCCGCGCGCCAGATCGTCGGCGGCGCCGACCCGCGAGAACAGCCGGTCCAGCACGCCGATGACGGCACGCCGCGCCGGCACGAACGAGCCGGTCTGCGCCAGCACGGCGATCAGCGCGTTCTGCCGCAGGAAGGTCGACTTGCCCGCCATGTTGGGTCCGGTCAGCAGCCAGATCCTGCCGGCGTCGGCGGAGGCCGACAGGCTGCAGTCGTTGGCGACGAACGGCTCGCCGATGCTCTGCTCCACCACCGGATGGCGGCCGCCCTCGATCTCGAACTGCAAGGAGCGGTCGACCGATGGCCGCACGTAATCGCGCTCCACCGCAAGAGCTGCGAGCGCGCTCGCAACGTCGAGCCGGGCCAGCGCGTCCGCCGCCGCCTTGATCGCATCGCTCGCCTCAACCGTTGCGGCCGAGAGCCGGTCGAAGATGTCCAGCTCCAGCCCCAGCGCGCGGTCGGCGGCGCTGGCGATCTTCGCCTCCAGTTCGCCCAGCTCCGTGGTGGTGAAGCGGACCTGTCCGGCCAGTGTCTGGCGATGGATGAAGCGCGTGTTGAGCGGCGCGCTCATCAGCTTGTCGCCGTGCTGCGCCGTCACCTCGACGAAGTAGCCGAGCACGTTGTTGTGCCGGACCTTGAGCGCCTTCACGCCGGTCTCGTCGGCGTAGCCGACCTGGAGCTGCGCGATCACCTTGCGGGATTCGTCGCGCAGCGCGCGGGTCTCGTCGAGCGGTGCGTGATAGCCGTTGCGCACGAAGCCGCCGTCGCGCTTGAGCAGCGGCAGTTCGTCGGCGAGCGCGTTGCCCAGCTCCTGCGCCAGCGCGGGATCCGGGGCGCGAAGTGCGGCGGCAGCCTCCGCGATCGCCGCCGCGCCGGACTGCAGCCCGTCGAGACGCTGCGCGATCTCGCTTGCCGCGGCGATGCCGTCGCGGATCGCGGCGAGATCGCGCGGCCCGCCGCGGCCGACCACCAGCCGGGCCAGCGAGCGGGCGAGATCGGGGGCGGCGTTGAGCGACTGGCGGATGTCCTGCCGCGCCACGGCGTCGGCGACGAACGTCTCCACTGCATCGAGCCGGGCGTTGATTTCTTCCGGATCGGTGAGGGGTGCGGCGATCCGCTGCGCCAGCAGGCGTGAGCCGGCGGGCGTCACGGTGCGGTCGATGGCCGCGAGCAGGGAGCCGCGCCGCTCGCCGCCGAGCGTCCGCACCAGTTCGAGGTTGCTGCGCGTCGCCTGGTCGATCGACAGCGTGGAGCCTGCCGCCTCGCGCACCGGCGGCGACAGCGGTGGGCGCTTGCCGAGCTGGGTCCGCTCCACGTAGGTGACGCAGGCCGCCGCGGCGTTGAGCTCCAGCCGCGACATCGCGCCGAATGCATCGGTGGTGGCGACCGCAAAGAAATCCGACAGCCGCCGCTCCGCCGTCGCGCCGTCGAACACGTCGCGGTTGAGCGGCGTCACCGCCGGCAGCGTGCGGAAATACGGCGCCAGCTCCGGATCGCTGTAGAGCGCATCCGAGACGACGATCTCGCCGGGTTCGATCCGGGCGATCTCCGCCGCAAGGCCCGTGCGGTCGCACTCGGCGATGCGGAACTCGCCGGTCGAAATGTCGATCCAGGCGATGCCGAAGCGGACCGCTTCGCCCGCGGTCGACACGCGGGCGCGCACGATGGCGAGCAGGTAGTTGTTGCGGCGCGCATCGAGCAGGGTGTCCTCGGTCAGCGTGCCTGGCGTGACCAGCCGCACCACGTCGCGCCGCACCACGCTCTTGGCGCCGCGCTTCTTTGCCTCGGCGGGGTCCTCGGTCTGCTCGCAGACCGCGACGCGGTGGCCGAGCGCGATCAGGCGGTGCAGGTATTCGTCCGAGCGGTGGATCGGCACGCCGCACATCGGGATGTCGCGGCCGAGATGCTTGCCGCGCTTGGTCAGCACGATGCCGAGCGCGCGGCTCGCCACCTCGGCGTCGTCGAAGAACAGCTCGTAGAAGTCGCCCATCCGGTAGAACAGCAG
>CAZGSW010000071.1:0-18873 GCA_964528635.1 uncultured Rhodoplanes sp.
AGCGGCTCGCCGAACCGCAGGCCGTCGATCCGCTCGATGAAGTCCATGAACCAGTGGCGGCGGCGGAAGTCGCCGTCGGTGGTGTGCCGGAAGCCGCATTCCTTGTGCAGCGCAACGGCGCGGCGGATTTCGTCGTCCTCGATTTCGTGCAATCCGGCATCGGGCAGGGTGCCGGCCGCATGCGCCGCGCGGGCGTCCAGCAGCCGCTTCGGCCGCAGCAGGCTGCCGACCGTGTCGGCCTTGAAGGGAGGCGAGGGCATGTCCGGCATCCTTGAGGTTCGCGAGCGGCTGCCCGAAACCTATCCGTGGAGTTCGCGGGACACGAGTCCCCGTGCGTCCTGCGGCAGGCGAATTCCTGCCCCGCTAAAAGGGGCAGCGCCGCTCGTCTGCCGGGTTCGCGTTGCGCGCCGGCTTTTGCTATGAGGGTCGGGGCCGCGGAAACAGCGGCCAGGGGAAACGCCGTGCTCGACCGTACCGGAAATCCCAAGATCAGGGAGCTTGGCAAGGGCTCGCTGTTCGCCCTGCAGAACCCGATGGAGCTCGACGGACGGGTCAGCTCATACCCGGCCGACGCGCGGGGCCATTCCGTCACCAACTGCTACCTGCTGCGCCAGCCCGATGCGGCATGGCTGATCGACACCGGTTTCGGCGGCGACGAGCCGGCGCTGCGCGCCCAGATCGAGTCGCTGATCCCGCGCACCCTGCCGCTGTCGCTCTTGCCGCTGCGGCTCAACGAATTCATGTCGATCCAGAACATCGATCCGTTCGTGCAGTATTTCAACGTCAAGGAATGCTTTACCGGCAATCCGGACGCGGCGTTCTGGTTCGACTTCGGCGCCGGCTCCGACTCCGGTCAGAACACGCTGGACCGGCTCAACATCACCACCATCGCCCGTGAAGAAACCATTCCGATCGGTTCGCAGGGCCGTCCGGTGGTGGTCTATCAGGCGCCGATCCGGCTGATCGCGACACGCTGGATCTACGACGCCGCGACGAAAACGCTGTTCACGTCCGACATGTACACCCACACCTGGCGCGACCGCCCCGACGGCCCGTGGATCATCCAGGACGGCGACGACGATCCGACCGACTTCGATCACGTCCGCTCGTTCCTGCTCAACACCCGCTACTGGTGGCTGGAGGGTGTCGACACCGCGGCGCTGCGCAAGGGCATGAACGCGATCCTCGACAAGCACGACATCGAAACCATCGCGCCGGGCTATGGCTGCATCCTGCGCGGCAGGAAGACCGTGCAGAAGCACATCAAGCTGGTCGACGACGTGCTGAAATCGCTCGACAAGACGGTTGCGGTGTCGCGCTACGTCGGCCGCGACGAACTGAGGTGAATGAAATGGCAATGCGTCATCAGGGTACGCTCGACCGTCCCAACCCGCTGCCGCGCGAGGTCGCACCCGGCATCTTCTGGCTCGGCGAATGCCTGGAGCAGCGCCAGCAGGGCAAGATCTATCACGGCTGCAACGCCTCGTTCCTGATCGTTGGCGAGACCGCCTGCATGATGGTGGAGAGCGGCCATCCCAAGGACTTCCCGATCACCGAAGGCCAGCTCAACAAGCTGCTGGTCGGCCGTCCACCGCTGAAATACCTGTTCGTGACCCATCAGGAGACGCCGCATTGCGGCGGGCTCGGCCGCGTGCTGTCGCGCTTTCCGGACGCAAAGCTGTGCGGCGACGTCAGCGACTATCACCTCGCCTTCCCGCAGTACGAGCACCGCATGCTGGCGATGAAGGAGGGCGACGAGATCGATCTCGGCGGCCGTTCTTTCCGTGCCGTCGAGCCGGTGATCCGCGACATGCGCTCGACCTGGTGGGGCTTCGAGACCCGCGACCGCGTGCTGTTCCCCGGCGACGGCTTCGCCTACAGCCACTATCACGAGGACCATCACTGCGGACTGGTCGCGGAGGAGGCGACCTCGCTCGACCTGGAGGACACCACGGCGGTGTTCGCCGACCTTGCGCTGTGGTGGACCAAGTGGGCCGACATGCGGAACTACGTCGCCCGCCTCGACATGCTGATGGACAGCCTGAAGGTGAAGACGGTGTGTCCGACCCACGGCCTCGTCATCACCGACGTGGTGAAGACCATGCCGAAGGTGAAAGAGGGGCTGCTGTACGGTTCCAAGGTGGCGGAACGCGGCACCAACGACGCCGGCTTCCGGCCGGTGGCAGCGGAATAGGCTTCCGGCAGGGTGCGCGGGTTCGGCGCGGAACCCGCGGGCGGCTGATTTGGTTTCCATGAGAGGCCCGCGCCGGGCCTGATGGAGCCATTCATGCCTCACGCCAAGCCCGCTCCAGAACGCAGGCACGAGCAGGCATTCGGGCAGGGCATCGTGCGGGACAGGCGCGGCCAGGACGTGCCGGCCGACAAGTCGCGTGCCCAGCAGTCGAGTTCCCGCCGCCAGCGCGGCGAAAGCGATCCGCCGCTGCGCCGCGACGATCCGCCGAAACAAAAAATTAGGCGGGTGCGGGGAACGGCAGGCCGTTTCCCGCGTTCTCCCTGAACTCACATCGGTCAATCGAGGAAACTCGATAACATCGAATGTGAGAATGGGAAGCCTGGTATTGCAAAATGCCGGGCTTCTCCATGTCTGCGTCCCCGTTTCCCCTGCGCAGAGTTTTGCTCCGGCGCCCCATCCGGCCAATGCCGAGCACCTGCGGGTGTCACGGAGCGGCCGCCGCTCTTGCAGCCGGGTCGTGGCCGCCCCTTGGCAATCGCCGGTCGCGGCTGCGGTGTCCGTTATGCTAAGACCCGGCCGCCGCCCCATGCGACACGCTTCGGGAACGGGGCGGAGTTCAAGTCAGCAGGAAACCCATGGCATCCGTGATCGACATCCATCCGCACATCGTCTCGCCCGACACGAAGAAATACCCGCTCGATCCGCTCGGCGGCACCCAGTCCACCTGGTCCACCGAACGGCCGACCACCTACGACGATCTGCTTCGCGCGATGGACGATGCCGGCGTCGCCAAGGCGGCGATCGTGCACTCCTCGACCGCCTACGGCTACGACAACAGCTACGTCGCCGACGCGGTGGCGGCGGTGCCGCAGCGCTTCACCGGCGTGTACTCGATCGACGTGCTGGCGCCGGATGCGGTGCAGACCTTCGACAAGTGGCTGGCGCGCGGCTGCACCGGCATGCGCCTGTTCACCACCGGCAGCACGCTGCCGAACCAGGCGACGTGGTTCGCCGAGCCTGCGACCTATCCGTTCTGGGAGCACGCGGCAGCGAAGAACATTCCGGTCTGCGTGCAGATGAAGCAGCAGGGCATTCCGCTGCTGCGCCAGATCATGGACAGGTTCCCGAAGGTGACGATCATCCTCGACCATCTGTCGCAGACGTCGCCGCAGGACGGACCACCCTACAAGTCCGCGGACGAATTCCTGTCGCTGGCGAAGTACAAGCAGGTCTACCTGAAGATCACCCCGATCAACGTGACGCCGAAGACCGGCTGGGGCAAGGGCGCGCCGGAGACGTTCTTCCCGAAGTTCATCGACGCGTTCGGCGCCGACCGCATCGGCTGGGGCTCCAACTTCCCGAACTCGGTCGGCACCATGAAGGAAATCCTCACCGCGGCGCAGCGTGCCTTCTCGTTCGCCAAATCGAGCGACCAGGACTGGATCTTCGGCAAGACCGCGCTTCAGCTTTATCCGAGCCTGAAGGGCTGACCGGCGGCACGCGCGACCCGCCACCACATCGAGACAGCAGCCGCCGGAAACGGCGGCTGTTTCGTTTTTGAAACCATGAACGAGTTCGAAAGCGGCTGGTCATGCCGACAAGGCCGCGCAACCCCAACTGCGGCGCCAAATGACGCGGAGACCTTTGCCCGCAGCGCATCGCGTGCCATCCTCCGCGCGCCAATGGAGGAGACGCGGACAAATGACCACGCTGGGCCACAATCGCAAAATGCTGGGCGCCGAGTGCATGGCCGACATGCTGGCCGCCTACGGCGTGACGCACGTGTTTCACGTCCCCGCCGTGCTGCGCAAGACCTTCGCGGTGATGGAAAGCCGCACCGGCATCAAGCGGCTTCATGTGCACAGCGAGGCGACGGCGGCCTACATGGCCGACGGCTACGCCCGCGCCTCCGGCAGGCCGGGCATCTGCATGGCGCAGGTGATCGGCGCGCTCAACCTTGCCGCGGGGCTTCGCGATGCATGGCTCGCCCATTCGCCGGTGATCGCGTTCACCGGCGGCCGCGAGCCGAAGACCAAGTTCAGGCAGGTCTATCAGGAGGTCGATGACGTGCCGGCGTTCGAGCCGGTCACCAAATGGAACGCCACCGTCGACGACGTGAACCGCTTTCCCGACATGGTGCGGCAGGCGTTCCGGGTTGCGACCACGGGAAGGCCCGGGCCGGTGCATCTGCAGTTCCGCGGCAACGAGGGCCAGATCGACGGCGAGGAGGGCGAGATGGAGCCCCTGATCGAGCCGGAGTTCGCGCGCGTCCCGCCGTTCCGGCCGGAGCCGGATCAGGCCAGCGTGGTTGCCGCCGTGAAGGTGCTGCAGGAGGCGGCGCGCCCGGTGATCGTCGCCGGCGGCGGCGTGCGCCACTCGGGCGCCGCGCGCGAACTGGTCGCGCTGGCCGAGGCGCTGCAGGTCCCGGTCGTCACCTCGCTCAACGGCAAGGATACGATCCCCGGCAGCCATCCGCTGTCGTGCGGCGTGGTCGGCACCTATTCGCGCGAGAGCGCCAACAAGGTGGTCAACGCCGCCGATCTTGTCTGCTTCATCGGCACCACCACCGGCGGCATGACCACGCACTTCTGGGCGGTGCCGAAGATCGGCACGCCGTCGATCCAGATCGACATCGACCCGCAGGCGCTCGGCATGAACTATCCGCTGCAGGCGCGCGTCAACGGCGATGCGAAGGTCACGCTCGCGAAGATGCTGGCGGCCGCTGACAAGTCCACCGCCGCGAAGCGCAAGACCTGGGTCGGAGAGGCGCAGGCGTTCTGCAAGGAGTGGTACGGCAAGTACGACAGCGCGCTCACGTCCGACGCGGTGCCGATCCGCCCCGAGCGCATCTGCCACGAGCTGTCGAAGCACCTGCCCGACGACGCCATCGTCGTGGTCGACACCGGTCACGCCGGCATGTGGATGGGCGGCATGTACGATCTGAAGAAGCCGACCCAGAGCTACATGCGCTCGGCCGGCCATCTCGGCTGGGCGTTTCCGGCCGGGCTCGGCGCCAAGTGCGGCGTGCCGGAGCGTCCGGTGGTGACGTTCACCGGCGACGCCGGCTTCTGGTACCACATCGGCGACATCGAGACTGCGGTGCGCTGGAAGATCAACGCTGTGACGGTGGTCAACAACAACGGTGGCGGCAATCAGTCGAAGCGCGGCTTCGACCGCGTCTATGGCGGCACGCAGACCGAGCAGGCGCGCGAGCTGTGGACCTTCCGCAAGACCAACTTCGCGCGGATCGCCGAGGAGATGGGCGCGCTCGGCATCCGGGTCGAGCATCCGAGCGGCATCGAGAGCGCGCTGGCGCAGGCGCTCGCCGCCAACCGTCCGGCCATCATCGACGTCGTCACCGATATCGATGCGCTGGCGCCTGTCGCGGTGAGCTGAGAAACGCGCCGAACCTTCCGTATCGTCATGGCCGGGCTTGTCCCGGCCATCCACGCCTTGCTTGCGGAACCGATAGAAAGGCGTGGATGCTCGCGACAGGCGCGGGCATGACGGAGACTCAATTCCACGCGATGAATTTTGCTGGCTGCAATTTCGGTACGGTTCTGAGGACTGGACGCCCTCAAGCCTGCGGCGGCTTCATCACCGCGGCGATGGCCTCGCGCAGGCTGTCGCCGGTGATGGGTTTGGCCAGCACCGGTGCGCCCGGCACCACGCGCTCGATGTGCGCGCGGGTGGTGGGATCGCCGTACGACGTGATGAAGATGACCGGCGTGCCGCGGTTGGCGCGAATCTGCCGGGCGGCCTCGATGCCGTCCATCCGTCCGGCGAGTCGGATGTCCATCAGCACCAGATCGGCATGAAGGTCGCCGGCCTGCTCGATCGCGCCCTGGCCGTCCGGCACCAGGCCGCAGACCTCGCACTTCTGATCGCGCACCAGTGATTCAAGATGCCAGGCGACGAGCAGCTCGTCTTCGGCGATCAGCACCCGTGGTGCTTCCCCCTGGCGCGGCGTGTCCTGGTTCTCGGTTCCAGCCGGCATGGCGAACGCTCGCTGTGCGTTTCGCCAAAGTGTATCGGCTCGCAAGCGGTTCGTCAGCGGGGGCGGGGGAAATCATCCCCCGCTCCCTGCTGCGATCCGTGTGTTGTCCTTCAGAGTTCCGGCACCAGCGGCGGCGGATAGTTGTCCTTGCTGGATTCCCACGCCGGCCGGAACGTGGCGTCCTTGCCCTGCACGATCACCGCGGCCTCGCGGCCGTTGGTCTCGTCAAGGTGGGCAAGCGCCACCGCGTCCCGGAATGCTTCGTGGCAGCGCGAATACGGCTCGGAATTCTCGCCGTCGCACTGAATTTTCCACGCACCGCCGTCGAAGATCACGTAGTAATGGGATCGGTCCAAAGTTCGGCTCATGACACAACTCCGTTGCATCCCGCCCCACCACTGTCAGTTGGCGTTACGTAGCCAATGCGACAAAGCTGTGTTCCGTTCCTGTCCGGACCGGGATACCGGACGATGCCTGTGAGTTCTGTGGATAAGTTCACAGGCTGGCGGCGATTTCCCTGATCTTGGGCCAGCTTTCCCGGCCTTTCTGCCGCATCAGGCCGAGGTAGTCCGGGTTTTCCCAGCGCACGATGGCGTCCTGAAAGCTCGGCCGCGCCTTGATGCGGCGGTACCAGTCCGCGACCCGCGGCGTGCCGTCGAGCAGGCCCAGCACGTCGAGATGGTCGGGCCTGACCACGTAGGGGGTGAACGCCGCGTCGGCGATCGTGTAGGCGTCGCCGGCGAGCCAGGCGTGCCGCCCCAGCGCGTTGTCCATGTCGCGGTACAATTCGAGCAGCCGGAGGATGGCGCTGCGGAAGTGGGGCGAGTCGAGTCCCTTCTCGATGACGTCGCGGCGTCGCTCGCGCTTGATCGGATCGGGAATGCTTTCCAGCATCTGCTTCCCGGCCTCGCCCTTGCTCAGATACTGGTGGCGGAACGCCACGCCGAAGCTCAGCACCGCGATACCGGCGTCATGCACGCCCTCGTCGAGCTGCTTGGTCCACAGCCGCATCTTCGCCCGTCCGTACGGATCGGCCGGCTTGAGCGGCGGATCGGGAAAGCGCTCGTCGAGGTACTCGTTGATGACGTTGGACTCCGGAACGACGATGTCGCCATCGATCAGGGTCGGCACCACAGCGCGCGGGTTGAGCTTGACGTACCAGTCCTGCTGGTGCTCGCCGGCCCGCAGGTTGAGATGGCGGTTCTCCCACTCCAGTCCCTTCTCCGCGAGGCAGAGCCGGACCTTCTGCGCGCAGCTAGACATGTCGTTGTGGTACAGCGCCAGCATCCCGGTTCTCCCATTTTGCATGACCGTCATCGCGCAGACGGGCGGGCGCGAGTGTAGCCGCTTTCGAGCCGCCTGTTACACTGCCCGAAGCCGGACCGGCCGGCATCGTGAGGGGAGCGGAAATGTCCAGGGTGCCAGTCAGGTTCGCGTGCGGATTGTACGACCGCATGCTGCCGCTCTACACCGGCGAAGTTGCGGTCGAGGGCGTCGACCTGACATTCGAGGTGGAGGACAATCCGCGCGTCATCTTCGACAACATGGCCGCGCGCCAGGCCTATGACGTCAGCGAGTTTTCGTCGTCGGAGTTCGTGTCGCGCTTCACCGCCGGGCAGTGTCCGTTCGTCGCCATTCCGGTGTTCGCCTCGCGGGTGTTCCGGCACAGCTTCATCTTCGTCAACCGCCGGCACGTGAAAAGCGCGAAGGACCTCGCGGGCAAGCGGATCGGCGTGCCGGTCTACACTATGACCGCGGCGATCTTCATCCGCGGCCTGCTGCGCGACGAGCACGGCGTCGACTTTTCCAATTGCGAATGGGTCGAGGGCGACATCAACAGCGCGGAATCGCATGGCAATCCGACCATCCTGCCGACCGTGCGCAAGCTCGCCGTCAGCGCCAACACGTCCGGCAAATCGCTCAGCGATCTGCTGGAGGCGGGCGAACTGCACGCCATCATCGGCACCGGCATCCCCGATGCGTTCGGCCGCAACCCGGATATCGTGCGCGTCTATCCCGACTACCGCGCCGCCGAGATGGACTACTACCGGCGCACCCGGATCTTCCCGATCATGCATCTGGTGGTGATCCGCCGCGAACTGCACGAACGGAACCCGCAGATCGCCGGCGCGCTCTATCGCGCGTTCAACAAGGCCAAGGACGCCGAGCAGGCCAGGATGCGTTACCGCGGCACGCTGCGCTACATGCTGCCGTGGATGCATGCCGAACTGGACGACATCGACGCCGTGTTCGGCGGCGATCCGTGGCCCTACGGCGTCGAGCCGAACCGGCCCACGCTGGAGGCGCTGGTGCGATACCTGGAAGAGCAGGGCGTCATAACCAGGGCGCCCAGGGTTGACGAACTGTTCGTTTCGGTCGACTGACGCGTGACGTTTCCAGCAGCATGGAGTTGAAATGAAGCTCGCCAGTTATATCGCAGGCGGCAAGCCCGCCTTTGGCGTGGTGGCCGGCGACGGCGTCGTCACGATGACGGGCCGTCTCGGCAAGATCGAGACGTTGCGTGACGCGCTCGATGCCGGCGCACTCGATCAGGTCCGCGCCGCCGCGAAGGGCGCCGGGCCCGACCACAAGCTGTCCGACATCACGTTCCTGCCGGTCATCACCGAGCCCCGCAAGATTCTCTGCGCGGGCATCAACTACCGCTCGCACGCCGCGGAGACCGGGCGCGAGCTGCCCAAGCAGCCGAGCATGTTCATCCGCTTCACCGACACGCTGGTCGGCCACGACGGCGAGATGGTGCGGCCGAAGCGCTCCGACAACTTCGACTTCGAGGGCGAGTTCACCGCCGTGATCGGCAAGGGCGGCCGCGATATTCCGGAAAGCCGCGCGCTCGAACACGTCGCGGGCTACACCTGTTTCGTCGACGGCAGCGTGCGCGACTACCAGAAGTTCTCCGTCACGTCGGGCAAGAACTGGCCGGCCACCGGGCCGCTCGGACCGTGGATGGTGACGGTGGACGAGGTTCCCGACCCCACTGCGCTGACGCTGACCACGCGGCTCAACGGCCAGCAGATGCAGCACGCCGGCACCGGCGAGATGATCTATTCGATGCCGCAGATCATCGCGTTCTGCTCGCAGTTCACGGAGCTCCATCCGGGCGACATCATCGCGACGGGGACGCCCGAGGGCGTCGGCCATCGTCGCAAGCCGCCGCTCTGGATGAAGCCGGGCGACGTGCTGGAGGTCGAGATCAGCAGCATCGGCGTGTTGCGCACCCGCATCGTCGATGAGCGCTGAAGCCGGATAAGCAGGGGCCGGACAGGACGCTGCGGGTCTCCCCGACGCGGCGGCGGTCGCCGGGCTGCCGCCGCAATCTATCCACAGGTCCCAAGCATTACCGGCAATTTAGTTGGGTGCGCAGCCAATAGGTTGATAGCTTTCGGGTTTCCGCGCGTCCTCAACGTCCTCGGACGCGCGTTCCGGTGTGTGGCGTCCAGACGGTTGTGTCGGGGTATGCGTCTGTCCGAGTCGCAGCGTTTTGCGTTGCCGCGCGTCCGTCGTGCCGCGGCAAAGCTGTTGGTTCCGCTCGCGCTGGCTCCTTTGCTGGGCGGTTGCCTGTTCCTCGGCACCGAGAAACCCGACGCCGCGCTCGACGTTCCGAAGCACTACAAGCTCGCATCGCGCAGCCATGATGCCGCATTGCCGTCGGTGATCTGGTGGCGCGGATTCCGCGCCAGCCAGTTGACCGGCCTGGTCGAGGAATCGCTCACCTCCAACCTGGATATAGCGGCTGCGGTTGCACGCATCGTGCAGGCTGACGCGCTCGCCCGCGTGGCCGGCGCCAGTCTCCTGCCGGCAATCGGTGCGGACGCCGACGTGTCGCGCTCGCGTTCGTCCGGAACCACCGGCAGCGGCGGTGTCGGCACGCCGTTCTACCGGTCGAGCCATTCATTCTCCTTCAGCGCAAGTTACGAGCTTGATTTCTGGGGCAAGAACCGCGCGCGGCTGCGCGCCGCGGAAAACGCCGCCGTCGCCACCCGCTTCGAGCGCGAGGTGGTCGCGCTGACGGTCGCGGCCAGCGTCGCCAACGCCTACTTCCTGGTGCAGTCGGCGCATGACCGTCTCACCACCGCGCGCAGCAACCTGAACTCGGCGGTCCGCGTCTACAATCTCGTGCAGGAGCGATTCAACGCCGGCACCGCATCCGCGCTCGACACCGCGCAGCAGGAGAGCCTGGTCAACCAGTTGCGCGCCGCGCTGCCGTTGCTCGAACAGCAACTGCAGGAGAACATCGCTTCGCTTGCCGTGCTGCTGGGCCGCGCGCCGGCGCACTTCCGGGTCGCGCTCACCGGAATGGGGCCGATCGCCATTCCGCCGGTGACTCCCGGCTTGCCGTCCGACCTGCTGACCCAGCGGCCCGATATCCGTCAGGCCGAGGCGGATCTCGCCGCCGCCAACGCCGACGTGGAGGCGGCGCGCGCCGCGATGCTGCCGAGCATCACACTGACCGCCGACGGCGGCTATGCCAGCGCGGCGCTGCGCACGCTGTTGCGTCCGGAGTCGGCGCTGTTCGGCGTGGCCGCCGGACTGACGCAGCCGATCTTCGACGGCGGCCGTCTGCAGGGACAGCTCGACCTGACGCGCGGCCGTCAGGACGAACTGCTGCAGTTCTACCGCCGCTCGGTGGTCGCTGCGTTCGGCGACGTCGAGCGGGCGCTGATCGCCGTTCAGCAGTCGTCGCGGCGCGAGCGGCTGCAGCGCGAGGTGGTGCGTGCCTCCCGCACCGCGTTCGAGATTTCGGAGACGCGCCTGCGCGAAGGCGCGGTTGACCTTGTTACGGTTCTAAACACCCAGCAATCGCTGTTTCAGGCCGACGACAATCTGCAGCAGGCGCGGCTGGCCCGTTTGCAGGCCGTGGTGGCGCTGTTCCAGGCGCTGGGCGGCGGCTGGCCGTTGCCGCCGAAGCGCACCGTGACCGCGCAATAAGCTCGCCGCCGCTCGCGTGTTTCTGAACGGCCATTAACCCGCTGACGGGCCGCATGAAATTCCCGTAATGCTCTGTGATTCAGCGGGCGTCGCGGTTATTTTACGAGTTCGGCCGATTCTGGCGGGAGCTGATGAGCATCCGGCGCTTTCTCACCACCGTGGTTATCGCAGCTATTGTCGTGGGCGGCGCCGTGGCCGTGTGGTCGCAGATCCAGCGCCCGCAGCAGCAGCAAGGCCGGCGGGGAGGCTTCGCGCTCGATGGGCCGGTGCCCGTGGTGGCGGCGCTGGCCAGGCGCGCCGACGTGCCGGTCTATCTCGACGGCGTCGGCACCGTGCGCGCGCTCAACACCGTCACCGTGCGCGCCCAGGTCGAAGGCCGGCTGATCGAGATCGCGTTCAAGGAGGGCGAGGAGGTCGAGCGCGGCCAGGTGCTGGCGCGGATTGATCCCACCACGTTCCAGGCCCAGCTCGATCAGGCGGTCGCCAAGAAGGCGCAGGACGAGGCCACTCTCGCCAACGCGCGGATCGATCTGGAGCGCTACACGCGGCTGGTGGAGTCGAACTCGGTCGCACGCCAGCAGGTCGATACCCAGAAGGCCACCGTTGCGCAGCTCGAGGCGCTGGTGAACGTCGACCAGGCCGCGGTCGATAACGCCCGCGCCATCCTGCAGTACACCACCATCACCGCGCCGGTCGCCGGCCGCACCGGCATCCGCCAGGTCGACCAGGGCAACATCGTCCGCGCCTCCGATCCCAACGGCCTCGTCGTCATCACCCAGCTCCGCCCGATCTCGGTGCTGTTCACGCTGCCGCAGCAGCAGCTCGCCGACGTGTCGCGCGCGCTGGCGAAGGGCACACCGACCGTCGACGCGTTCGGCTCCGACAACAGGACGGTGATCGACCGCGGCCTGCTTCAGGTGGTCGACAACCAGGTCGACCAGACCACCGGCACCATCAAGCTGAAGGCCGAGTTCCCGAACAAGGACCTGCAGCTCTGGCCCGGCCAGTTCGTCAACGTGCGGCTGCTCATCAACACGCTGCAGCAGGTGGTGGTGGCGCCGACCGCTTCGGTGCAGCGCGGGCCGAACGGCATTTTCGTATTCGTGGTGGACCAGGACAACACCGTCTCCGTGCGCCCCGTCACCGTGACCCAGCAGGACGAGACCGAGGCGGTGCTCGCCACCGGTCTGCAGCCCGGCGAGCGCGTGGTGACGACCGGCTTCGCGAGGCTCACCGCCGGCAGCGCGGTCACCGTGACCAACGCCGAAACCATGCCGCCGCCCGGCACCGAGCCGGTGGCGTCGCCGCGCCGCGAGCGGCGTGCGCCCGGACAGCGCCGCGATCGCCGCTCCGAGGCGCCGTCGCCGGGCGCGCGGCTATGAGCGTCTCGACACCTTTTATCCGCCGCCCCATCGCGACCTCGCTGCTCGGCATCGCCACCATGCTGGGCGGCTGGCTGGGCTACTGGAACCTGCCGGTGGCGTCGCTGCCGCAGGTCGATTTCCCCGTCATCCAGGTGACGACCCAGCTTCCCGGCGCCAGCGCCGACACCATGGCGGCGCTGGTCACCTCGCCGCTGGAGCGCCAGTTCGGCCAGATTCCGTCGCTGTCGGTGATGACCTCGTCGTCGTCGTTCGGCATCAGCCAGGTGACGCTGCAATTCGATCTCAACCGCGACATCGACGGCGCCGCGCAGGACGTGCAGCAGGCGATCAATGCCGCGGGCTCGACGCTGCCGCGCAACCTGCCGTATCCGCCGACCTACTCCAAGGTGAACCCGGCCGATTCGCCGATCATCACGCTGGCGCTGACCTCGCGTACCATCGCGTTGCGCGAGATGAGCGACATGGCCGACACGCTGATGGCGCAGCGGCTGGCCGAGATCACCGGCGTCGGCCGGGTGTCGGTGCAGGGCGGCATCCGTCCGGCGGTCCGGGTTCAGGCCGATCTGTCGAGGCTGGCCGGCTACGGGCTCGGTCTGGAAGACCTTCGCACCGCCATCGTCGGCGCCAACGTGTCCGGGCCCAAGGGCGCGCTCGACGGCGCGCACCAGTCCTACACCATCGCCACCAACGACCAGCTCGCCAGCGCGCAGGCCTACCGCGACCTCATCATTGCCTACCGCAACGACGCCCCGGTGCTGCTCGGCCAGGTCGCCCGCGTGGTGGACGGCCTCGAAAACGAGAAGGTCGGCGCCTGGTACCAGGGCGCGCCGGCCGTCGTGATCGACGTGCAGCGCCAGCCCGGCGCCAACGTGATCGAGACCGTCGCGCGGATCCGGCACGAATTGCCGCGGCTGCAGCGCGCGATGCCCGTCGGCGTCGACCTCACGGTGGTGCACGACCGCACCGACACCATCCGCGCCTCGATCCGCGACGTGCAGTTCACGCTGATTCTCAGCGTCGTGCTGGTCGTTCTGGTGGTGCTGATGTTCCTGCGCAGCGTCCGCGCCACCGTGGTGGCCGCGGTGGCGCTGCCGCTGTCGCTGATCGCCACGTTCGGCGTGATGTGGTTCTGCGGCTTCTCGCTCGACAACCTGTCGCTGATGGCGCTCACCATCGGCACCGGCTTCGTGGTCGACGACGCGATCGTCATGATCGAGAACATCGTCCGGCATATCGAAAAAGGCGAGTCGCCGCTCGACGCGGCGCTGCGCGGCGCCCGCGAGATCGCCTTCACCATCATCTCGCTGACGCTGTCGCTGATCGCGGTGTTCATCCCGCTGCTGTTCATGACCGGGCTGGTCGGCCGCATGTTCCGCGAGTTCGCGCTGACGCTGACCATCGCGGTGGTGGTGTCCGCCATCATATCGCTGACGCTGACGCCGATGATGTGCAGCAAGCTGCTGCGCCACCGCACCGAGTCCGCCGGCGGCGCCGTGAGCGCCTTCTTCAATCGCGCGGTGGACTGGATCATCGGGCGCTATCACGTCAGTCTGGAGTGGGTGCTGCAGCGCCAGGTCCTGACGCTGCTGGTGACGCTGGCGACGCTGTTCGTCACGGTCTGGCTCTACGTCATCATCCCGAAGGGGTTCCTGCCGCCGCAGGACACCGGCCTGATCGTCGGCGTGTCGGAGGGCGGCACCGAGGTGTCGTTCGCCAACATGCAGCGCCTGCAGGGCAAGGTCGAGGCCGCGATCCGGTCGGACCCGGACGTCGCCGGCGTGGTGTCGATCCTCGGCGTCAGCCGCATGAACCCGACGCCGAACGCCGGCCGGCTTGCGATCACGCTGCGTCCGCGCGAGCAACGCACCGCCACCGCCGAGCAGATCGTCGAGCGGCTCAAGGCCGCGGTCGCGCCGATCCCCGGCATCACCGTGTTCTTCCAGCCTGTGCAGGACATCCAGATCGGCACGCGGGCGAGCCGCGCGCAGTATCAGTACACGCTGGTCGCGAGCAGCTCGCAGGACGTGCTGCAGTGGTCGGACCGCCTGACCGGTGCGCTCGCGGCCAATCCGGTGCTGCGCGACATCGCCTCGGAGGCGCAGGAGGGCGGTCTTCGCATGATGGTGCGGGTCGACCGTGACACCGCGGGCCGGCTCGGCGTCTCCATGCAGGCGATCAACGACTCGCTCAACTCGGCGTTCGGCCAGCGGCAGGTGTCCACCATCTACGGCCAGGCCAACCAGTACCGCGTGATCCTTGAGGCACTGCCGGAGTACCAGCAGGACCCGGCGTCGCTCAACCGGCTATATGTCCCGGGCGCCAACAGCACACAGGTGCCGCTCGGCTCGGTGGCGAGGTTCGAGCACGTCACCGCGCCGCTTGCGATCGCCCACCAGGACCAGTTCCCGTCGGTGACCATCAGCTTCAATCTCGCGCCCCACGCGGCGCTGAGCGACGCGGTGCGGGCGGTGGAGGAGGCCGAGCGCGAGATCGGCATGCCGTCGTCCGTCACCGGCACGTTCTCCGGCGACGCCGCCGAGTTCGCGCGCTCGCTGGCGGGGCAGCCGTGGCTGGTGCTGGCCGCCGTCATCACGATCTACATCGTGCTCGGCGTATTGTACGAGAGCTTCATCCACCCGTTCACGATCCTGACCACGCTGCCGTCGGCCGGCGTCGGCGCGCTGCTGGCGCTGATGCTGCTCGGCCATGACCTGTCGGTGATCGCGCTGATCGGCATCATCCTGCTGATGGGCATCGTCAAGAAGAACGCGATCATGATGATCGACTTCGCGCTCGACGCCGAGCGGTCGCAGGGCATGTCGCCGCGCGACGCCATCGTGCAGGCGGCGCTGCTGCGGTTCCGCCCGATCATGATGACCACGCTTGCCGCGCTGTTTGGCGCGATCCCTCTGGCGGTGGAGAGCGGCACCGGATCGGAGCTGCGCAACCCGCTGGGCATCACCATCGTTGGCGGCCTGCTGCTGAGCCAGTTGCTCACGCTCTACACGACGCCCGTGGTCTATCTCTGGATGGAGCGGCTGCGGCAGCGCTGGAGCCGCCCGCAGGGCTTCGTGCCGCCGGCGCGCCGGCCCTCGCCGGGACCGGCGGAGTGACGGCGATGGGCGTCGCTGGCGCGGCATCGGTAGTCTGCTCCCTCTCCCGCTTGCGGGGGAGGGCTGGGGTGGGGGTGTGCCGCGAGTTCGGCGTCCAAGGGTTCGGCGCTTGCCGTTGCCCCCTCCCTAACCCTCCCCCGCAAGCGGGGGAGGGGACGCTGTGGCGCCACCTGTCGTATTCGCGCGCAGCGAACGCTCATAGAGCAGCGAACTCTCATAGAGAGGTTCATCCATGAACTTCTCCTATCCGTTCATCCGCCGTCCGGTCGGCACCGCGCTGCTTGCGATCGGGCTCACGCTGATCGGGCTCGTCGCCTACCGGTTCCTGCCGGTGGCCAGCATGCCGACCGTCGAGTTTCCGACCATCCGCGTCTCCGCGAGCCGCCCCGGAGCCGATCCCGCCATCATGGCCGCGACCGTGGCTGCCCCTCTGGAACGCAGACTCGGCGAGATCGCCGGCGTCAGCGAGATCACGTCGCGCAGCTCGCTCGGCAGCACCAACATCACCATCCAGTTCGATCTCGATCGCAGCATCGACGGCGCCGCGCGCGACGTGCAGGCCGCGCTCAACGCCGCGCTGACTGATCTGCCGGGCGACCTGCCGACGCTGCCGAACTTCCGCAAGGTCAATCCGGCGTCGTCGCCGATCATGATCCTGGCGCTGACCTCGACACAGACGCTGCCGAGCTATCTCTACGACGTCGCCGACAGCGTGGTGGCGCAGCGCATCGCCCAGCTCGAAGGCGTCGCTGAGGTCAGCGTGGGCGGCGCCGAGCAGCCCGCCATCCGCGTGCGCGTCAATCCGGTGGCGGTCGCCTCCATGGGCGTCAGTCTCGAGGAGGTCCGCACCGCGATCGCCAACGCCAACGCGATCAGTCCGCTCGGCACGTTCGACGGACCGGACTTCGCGCGCAGCATCGGCACCAACGACCAGCTTCGCTCGCCGAGCGAATACCGTTCCATCGTGGTCAAGACGGTCGGCGGCAACGTCATCCGGCTGGGCGACATCGCCTCGGTCGAGGCCGGCGTCCGCAATTCCCGCTCGGCGGCGTGGTTCAACCTGCAGCCGTCCGTGCTGCTCGTCATCACGCGGCAGGCCGACGCCAACGTGATCGACACGGTCGACCGCATCAAGGCGCTGTTGCCCGAGCTGAAGCGCTGGATTCCGCCCGACACCGAAATCCACATCCTGTCGGACCGCACCCAGACCATCCGCGCCAGCGTATTCGAGATGCAGCTCACGCTGGTGGCGACCATCGCGCTGGTGATGATGGTCGTCTTCATGTTCCTGCGCCGGCTGGCGGCGACGGTCGCGGCCGGCGTCACCGTTCCGCTCGCGCTGTGCGGCACGTTCGCGCTGATGTGGGTGTTCGGCTATTCGATCGACAACATCTCCCTGATGGCGCTCGTCGTCGCGGTCGGATTCGTGGTCGACGACGCCATCGTCATGATCGAGAACGTGTTCCGCAATCTGGAGCGCGGCATGACGCCGCTGCGCGCCACCATCGAGGGCGCGCGGCAGATCGGCTTCACGGTGATCTCGATCAGCGCGTCGCTCATCGCCGCGTTCATCCCGCTGTTCTTCATGGGCGGTGTGGTCGGGCGTCTGCTCACGGCGTTCTCGGTGACGCTGGCGTTCGCCATCGTGGTGTCGACCGTGGTGTCGCTGACTCTCACGCCGATGATCTGCGCCCATTACGTGCGGGCCGCGCCGAGCCCGGATGCCACCTGGCTCGACCGTGCCGTGGAGCGCACGCTGGGCACGGCGATCTCGCTCTACATGCGCAGCCTGGAGGTGGTGCTGCGGTTCCGCTGGCTTACGCTGATCGTGTTCTTCGTCACCATCGGCCTGACGGTCGCAATGTACGTCAAGGCGCCGAAGGGCTACTTCCCGCAGGACGACACCGGCCTGATCTTCGGCGGCACCCGTGCCTCGCCCGACATCTCGTTCGAGGCGATGAAGGATCTGCAGCAGCGCGCCACCCGGATCGTGCTGTCCGATCCGGCGGTGGCCTATGTCGGCTCCTCGGTCGGCTCCGGCTGGTCCGGTGCGGTCAACAACGGCCGGCTGTTCATCAGCCTGAAGCCGCCCGCCGAGCGGCCCGGCGTGACGTCGCAGACGGTCATCAACCGGCTCCGGCCGAAGCTGCTCGACGTCGGCGGCATGCGGGTGTTCATGTTCGCCACGCAGGACGTGCGCGGCGGCGGCCGGCAGTCCGACTCGTCCTATCAGTACACGCTGTGGAGTCCGAACCTCGACGAACTGCTCGCCAACGTGCCGAAGGTCGTGGCCAAGGTGCGGACGGTGCCGGAGATCGTCGACGTCAACACCGACCGCGAGCAGAACGGCCTGCAGGCCAACGTGGTGATCGACCGGCAGGCGGCGGCGCGGTTCGGCGTGAAGCTGCAGGACATCGACAATGCGCTCAACAACGCGTTCGCGCAGCGTCAGGTGTCGACCATCTATAGCGACCGCAACCAGTACCGCGTCATCCTCGAGATCGATCCGCTGTTCCAGCGCGATCCGTCCGACCTGACGCGGCTTTACGTGGCGGGGCGCGACGGCGTGCAGGTCCCGCTCGCGAGCGTGGCCCGGGTCGAGCGCGGGCTGTCGCCGCTCACGATCAACCACCAGGGCTCGTTCCCCTCCGTCACCATCAGCTACAACCTCGCGCCCGACGTGACGCTCAACGACGCGCAGGGCGCGATCGACCGCGCCGTCGCCGAACTGCACCTGCCGGAATCGATCCGCGCCGAGCCCGCGGGCGACGCGCGGCTGGCGCGGCTGTCGTCCGCCTCGCAGCCGTTGATGATCCTGGCCGCGATCCTTGCGGTCTACATCATCCTTGGAGTGCTGTACGAAAGCCTGGCGCACCCGCTGACCATCATCTCGACGCTGCCGCCGGCCGGTCTCGGCGCGCTGCTGGCGCTGCAGTTGTCCGGTACGCCGCTCACGGTGATTGCCTTCATCGGCATCATCCTGCTGATCGGCATCGTGAAGAAGAACGGAATCATGATGGTGGACTTCGCGCTGCACGCCGAGCGCCAGCGCGGCCTGCCGCCGCATCTGGCGATCCGCGAAGCCTGCCGCGAGCGGTTCCGTCCGATCATGATGACCACGCTGGCGGCGATGCTCGGAGCCCTGCCTCTGGTGCTGGCGGCGGGGCCCGGCTCCGAACTGCGCCGGCCGCTCGGCATCACCATCATCGGCGGCCTGCTGGTGTCGCAGGTGCTCAC
>CAZGSW010000072.1:0-18857 GCA_964528635.1 uncultured Rhodoplanes sp.
GCTATCCCTTCTTCGCCCGCTCCCGCTCGGCCTTCCGCATCTCCTGCCGGCTGGCATAGACCTTCGGGGTTGCGTCGCGCTTCTTCTGTGCGGTGGCGTCCCGGCGGCGGCGGATGATCCGCGACAGGAAAATCCCGGCTGCGATGCCGGCGATCGCCGCGACGACACCGAAGATGCCCTGACTGGTCAGCAGCTCCATCGTCCGCGTCCCTTGCGGGCTACATCTTGCCGTGACCGCGCTTCACCTGCCGGTTCATGGTCGGGTTCACGACCTTGTCGGACACCTGGAAATTCCAGACCTCGGCCTTGTCCTGCGCCTGATAGGCCTTGAACAGCGGTTCGATCTGGCTGATGTCGGTGATGGTGTGGCCGCGCAAGCCGAAGCCCTTGGCGATCGCGGCAAGGTCGGTGCGTCCGAAGATCGCGCCGCTGTCGTCCACGCCGTCGTGGCGGAGCTTGTGGATCTCAGCGCCGTAGGCGCCGTCGTTCATGATGCACATCAGCATCTTGATGCCGTGGCGCTGCATCACCTCCAGCTCCTGGATGTGCATCAGCAGGCTGCCGTCGCCCTCGAACAGCACGGTCTTGCCGTTCTTCCGCGCCATGGCGACGCCCATCGCCAGCGAGATGCTGTTGCCGATCGCGCCGAACTCGCGGACCGCGAAATATTTCTCCGGCGGGCGGCCGCGCATCACCGTGTGGAAGTACGACTGGTGGCCGGAGCCGCTGATGCTGTCGTAATCCTTCGGGATGACGCGATCGAGCTCGGCAATGATGGCGCGCGGATCGAGCAGCCCCGGCTCCACGGAATAGGTGTTGTTGTCGGCGGGCTCTTCCTTGATGCGCTTCGCCAGCTCGGGCGTCCGGATCGTGGACTTGGGCTTGCCCAGCTCCTTGAGCTTCTTGGTCACCGCCTGTGCGGTGAGCTTCGCGTCGGCACGGATGTGGATGTCCGCGACCTGCATGCCGCCGTTGATGCCTTGAGGTGCGAGGTCGACCTGCACGAACTCGGCGTTCGGGTACAGGTTGCCGCCATCGACCGTGTAGTAGTTCGCGCTCGATCCGAGCATGACGACGAGGTCGACCTGCGGGCTCAGCTCATGGGTGATGGCTCGCGAATACCCGCCCGAGATGCCGACCGAAAACGGATTGTGGTCGAACATGCCGCGTCCGAGCAGCGTGGTCGCGAGCAAGGCGCCGGCGGTCTCGGCCATCTCCTCGATGTCCTTCGCCGCGCCCGAGCGCACCGCGCCCCGCCCGGCGATGACGATCGGGCACTTTGCATTGGCCAGTTTCTCTGCGAGCAGATCGGCCTGCTTCGGATTGGGCGGCGACGGCTCCGGCTTCGGCAGGATGTCGCTCGCGGGCTGGTAAGCACCGAGATTCGGCAGCGGCTGCTTCTGCAGATCGTAGGGAACGCCGATCACGACGGGCTTGCGCTCATGCTGGGCGATGTAGAAGGCCTCGCGCACATACTGGTACATGCGTTGCGGGCTGTGGGCGGCGATATAGTGGGCGCCGCATGCGGCAACGAACGGCGGCTGGTCGAGCCACTGATTGTACCATTTGGCATGCATCGGCGCCTCGCCGGCGAACACCACGAGCGGGATGTTGGCGCGCGAGGCGGTGGTCAGCGCGGTCATGAGCTGCGTGAGGCCGGGGCCGCATGTCACCGACGACACGCCGACCTTGCCGGTCGCCAGTGCGTAGCCAGCCGCCATCATGGTGGCGCAGTGCTCGTGCCGGGCGTGGGTGGTGGTCATGCCCGGCAGGTTCTTCATCGCCGTGGACCAGTGCATGTTGCCGTCGCCCATCAGGGTGAACTGGTGATCGACGCCCTCGGCCTGAAAGGCCTGAGCCAAAGCCTGATAGATGGGCATGTTCTGCACGGGTGCGTTCATGGGGACCTGCTTTGGAACCTTGCAATTGCGGCGTGACGCTGGTGGAGCGGATTTGACATTCGCTACCCATAGTACCGCGAACTCGCGAAGCGAATGTCAAATCCAAAGCTCCACCAGCAACTTATACCTGCTAGTGGTCTTTTGATTCCAACATTCGCAAACGCGCCTGCCGAAACGGGATGCGAATGTTGGAACCAGACCACTAGCATTGCAGCGTGGTGTGTCGATAGGGCGAGCAAAGCGGATCGCGTCTGCCGGAACGGCATGAACTTACCGGGCCGGCGGCACCAGCCGCCCGGACGGATCGGCCGTGTTCGGCCGGGGTGCCGGCCTCTGCACGACCGGCAGGCACACGCCGTTCACGCTGACAAAACCCCGGTTGCAGAAGCACTGTGCGGTTCGCAGGTTGCCGGGAATCGCAACGGCAGCCGCATGCGAATTCGGCGGGCATCGCTGGGACGCCGTGGCGGGAGCGGCCGCAACAAGCAACAGGACACAGAGGGCGAACGGCCGGATCATGGTGCTGCGTTTCGCGCGGTCTGCACGATCCAGCGACGGAACGCAGCAAAGGCCGGTTCGGTTTCGCGGGCGCTGCTGTAGAGCAGGAACCATTGCTTGCCTTGCGGCACCGACTGGCGGAACGGCGCGACCAGCCGGCCGGTGCGCAGATCGTCGTCCACGTAGGGCCGTATGCCGACGGCGACGCCGACGCCTTCGGCCGCTGCCTGCAGCGCCTGGGCGTAATATTCGAATTCGGGTCCCCTGATCCTGATCCTGGCAAGCCCGAACGCATCGAGCCAGTGCGGCCAGTCCCCGGACGCATGGGCGACCCGCAGCAGCGTTTCATTCTTCAGATCGGCTGGCGTCTTCAGACGCTTCGCGATGGCCGGGGCGCACACCGGAATGAGGTCCGCCGCGAACAGCCGCTCGGCGGCAAGGCCCGGCCAGTCGCCGTCGCCGAGCCGGATGCCGCAGGTCCAGTCGTCGTTGAACGGCGCGGCCACGCCGCCGGTCGCAAACCGCACCTCGATGTCGGGATGCCGCTTCTGGAAATCGGCGAGATGCGGGATCAGCCAGAGCATCGCGAAGGTGGGGCCGACGCCGACCGTCAGCGGTCGGGGGCCCGCGCGATCCGAGATCTCGGCGGTCAGCGCGGCGAGTTGATCGAACAGCCGGGTCAGTCCAGCCTGATAGGTCCGGCCCGCTTCGGTCGGCGCCAGCCGGTTTGCCTTGCGCTCGAACAGCGGAAAGCCGAGCCGCTGCTCGAGCAGATGCACCAGCCGGCTGATCGCGGCGGGCGATACGTGCAACTCCTCAGCCGCCCTCGCGAAGCTGCCGGAGCGCGCCGCCGCTTCGAAGGCTTTCACGCCATTGAGGGGCGGCAGCTTGCGCATCCGGCTCCACCATCAGGAAAACTGATGCTCAGCCTAGCATAATCCCGTTTGCCGCGCGCGATCCGATGTCCGATGGATGCGGCGCGGAGGGGCCGGATGAGTCTTGTCACGATCGCGATGCTGTGCGCCGCCATGGTGGGCACGTCGTTCCTGTCGGGCATTTTCGGCATGGCCGGCGGCATGATCCTGATCGGGATTCTGCTGGCGTTGCTGCCGCTTCCCGAAGCGATGATGCTGCATGGCGTGACCCAGCTCGCCTCCAACGGATGGCGCGGGCTGCTGTGGTGGCGGCACATCCGCTGGAAGCCGGTGGCGGCCTACATCGGTGGCTGCTTGATTGCACTCGCGGTCTGGTCGGTGTGGCGCTACGTGCCGGACAAGGCGCTGGCCCTGCTTTTGCTGGGGGTGTCGCCGTTCATGGTGCGTTTCGCGCCGGCGCGGCTGCAGGCCGATCCGGAAAGCCCGCTGCAGGGCGCGCTCTACGGAATGGTGTGCATGAGTCTGATCCTCCTCACCGGCGTCGCCGGCCCGCTGATCGACTCGTTCTTCCTTGGCGGGCGGCTCGACCGCCGCGAGATCGTCGCCACCAAGGCGGCTTGCCAGGTGTTCGGCCATCTCGCCAAGCTCGTTTATTTCGGCGGCATCATCGAGCAGACGGCGACGGTCGATCCGGTGGTCGCGATCCTCGCCGTGGTCTCATGCATGGTCGGTACGCTGCTCGCCACGCGGGTGCTCGAGGCGATGTCCGACACACAGTTCCGCCGCTGGGCCAACGGCATCATCACCGTGATCGCCAGCTACTACGTGATCCACGGCACGTTCTTGCTGGTGACGGCCTGACGGCCGCCGCCTTCAATCCGCGATCGCCCGCAGGAACGCCACCAGGGCCGACTTCTCGTGACTGCTGAGGCCGAGCGGCCGCAGTTGCGGCGAGAGGTTCGGGTTGGGAATGCCGCCGGCGTTGTAGAACTCCACCACCTCGTTCAGTGTGTTGAAGCTGCCGTCGTGCATGTACGGCGGAGACTTCGCGCTGTGCCGCAGCGACGGCGTGCGGAACGCGCCCCAGTCGGCGGGGCTGCGCGACTGCTCGTGGCGGCCCGTATCGGCATAACCGCTGCGGTAGCCGACCCCGAGATTGTGGAACTGGAAATCGGTGAACAGCGCACGCCGGCCCGGATTTCCGATCGCCTGCGTCGGATAAACCTGATGGCAGTTGGCGCATCCGGCGCGGCGGGTGAACACCTGGTAGCCGTCGCGCTCGATCGGCGACAGCGCGCGATGATCGCCCTCCAGGAAGCGGTCGACCCGGCTCGGCGGCGTGACCAGCGTGCGTTCGTACGCGGCCAGCGCCTGCGCGATGCCGACGGGCGTGGCGAACGAGCCGAGCGCGGCGCGGAACAGCGATGCGTACTGCGGATCGCCGTTCACGCGCCGCGCGGCCTCCTCAATCGGAATACCCATCTCGCCGCTCGCGAACGGTCCGAACGCCTGCTGTTCCAGCGACGGGAAGCGGCCGTCCCACATCAGCCAGGGTGCGTATGCAACATCGAGCAGGCTCGGCACGTTCCGCCGCCCCATCTTGCCGTTGTCGGAAATGGCGACCCAGCGAGGCTCCGCGTAGACGTAGCGCGGCAGGTGACAGGAGGCGCACGCCTTGCCGCCTGTGCCCGACAGACGCGTGTCGAAGAACAGCCGCTGACCCAGCGCCACCAGCGGATTTGACGGTGCATAAGCGGCGCCGACGGTGTTGTGTGCCGGCACGAACGGGGCGGCGTACTCACCGCCGCGACGGGAGTGCGAAAACGGAAATGCGTCGTTGGCGATGCTTTGACCGCCCGACCAGACCGAGATCAGAATCGTTGCGCCGACTGCCAGCGCACTCACCGCACGGAGCATAGGTTCAAGGCCCAACCTACACGCCGCATCCGTATGTCTTTTAACTCAGCGCGGTTCCGTTAACCATATATATCTTTGTATAAGTTGAAACTTTCCGACATATCCGTACCAAAACGGGACATCGCTGGATGCCGGCTATATTTCGCACGGACGGCTTCAGCCCTTGGCCACCTTGACCATGCCCCAGCGCTGCACGGTCGCCTTCTCGATCGAGCCGAACATCAGGCGCTCGAACACGTAGCCGATGAAGCCGATCACGATCAGCGAGGCGATCATCAGGTCGGCGTTGAGGAATTCCTTGGCGTCGAAAATGACCCAGCCGAGCCCCCAGTCGGAGGCGGCGAGGAATTCCGCGCCGATCACCGCGATCCACGCCCGCAGAAATGCCTGGCGAACGCCGGTGATGATGAACGGCGAGGAGCCCGGCACGATCACCTTCCAGAACAGCTTCCTCTCGTCGGCGCCCATCGCGCCGGCCGCGCGGAGCCAAAGCGGATTGACGGCGCGCACACCGGCCCAGACGTTGAGCAGCATCGGGAACAGCGCGGCGTAGAATACGATCAGGATGGCGACCGTGTTGCCGAGCCCGAACCACAGGATGAACACCGGGACCCAGGCGAGCGACGGGATCGGCATCAGCGCGCTGGCCAGCGGCATCATGAAATTCTCGACCGGCTTGTAGCGTCCCATCAGGATGCCGAGCGGCAGCGCCACCACGACTGCGATGCTCATCCCCAGCAGCACGCGATAGAGCGTCGCGGCGGCGTGCGCGATCAGCGTGCCGTCGATCAGGTTGGTCCAGAGTGCCGAGCCGATGCTGGACAGCGTCGGCATCAGCACGGCCGGGAAATAGCCGGAGCGCGCGATCGCCTCGTAGAGCAGTGCGAACACGAGGACCGTCATGGCCGCACGAATCGCCGAGCGGTAACGGGTCATCAGCGGCACATGCGCCGCCGGCGTGTCCTGGGTGACGATCGCGGTCATGTCATCATCCCCCAGCGCTGCACCGTGAAGCGTTCGAGCCGCTGGAACACCAGCTTTTCGAGGGCGAGGCCCAGTATCCCGATCACCACGACGCCCGCCAGCATGACGTCGGTGTTGAGGAATTCGCGGGCGCCGAAGATCATCCAGCCGAGTCCCCACGGCACCGCGGCCAGCATCTCGACGCCGACCAGCGCGCGCCAGGCCTGCGCCAGGCCGAGCCGCAGCCCGGTCAGCATGTAGGGCAGCGAGCCCGGCACGATCACCTTGAGGAACAGGTTGCGGTTGTCGGCGCCCATCGATTGCGCCGAGCGCACCCAGATTTCCTTCACCGCCTTCACGCCGGTCCAGGTGTTGAAGATGATCGGAAACGCGGAGACGAACGCCACCAGCAGGATGGCCGGACGGTTGCCGAGCCCGAACCACAGCAGGAACAGCGGCGCCCATGCGATGCCGGGGATCGGTGCCAGCATGCTGACCAGCGGCAGGCAGATGTCCTCCACACGGCGCGAGCGCCCCATCAGGATGCCGATGGTAACGCCGACGATGGCGGCGCCGGCGAAGCCGCCGAGCAGGCGGATGATCGTATCGAGCGTGTGATGGAGAAGGATGCCGTCGGCGGTCAGCCGCCAGAATGCGGCGCCCACCTCGACCAGGGACGGAAACAGCTTGCCGGGGAAAATGCCGGAGCGCGCGGTGATCTCCCACGCGATGGCCACGACCAGAAACGGAAACGCGGTGCGCGCTGCAACGCGCCAGCGCGATTCGCGGGCCGGTCCCGCCGAGGCGGCGAGCAGTGCGTCTCCCGCATGGGCGGGTACGTCGGTCATGTGCCGACCTCCGGCGCGTTTCCCTCGTTGACCCGTTCTGTTTGCGGGCTGCCGGAAGGATAGGGCCATCGGCGTGGCGCGGACAAGGCGGCAGACGCTGCTTCGCCTCATCCTGAGGAGCGGCCGAAGGCCGCGTCTCGAAGGATCGAGGTGGCCCGTAGCCGCCCAAAGGCGGCATTGCTTCGCTGTGGGGCGGCCTCGCCCTTCGAGACGCGTCGCTGGCGCGACGCTCCTCAGGGTGAGGCCGGTTGAGAGCACGGAGGTTGGGCGCAAGCCCATTACGCTGCGTGCGCTATCGATTCATCCGATCGGTCGACTATGCTCGCGGCCCAGAGATTGAGGGAGGACTGCCATGTACCGCGCCACCAAGGACATCGTTCTGCCGACCACCATCACCGGCTCGCTGCCGCGGCCGAGCTGGTACACCGAGAATCTCGGCACCCGGCACTTCCTCCAGGCGATGGTGACGCGCCGCTTCCGCGAGCAGTACGAGGACGCGCTGACCTGCTACCTGCGCGACCAGGAGCTCGCCGGCCTCGACATTCTGTCCGACGGCGACTGCCGGTTCGACGACGACGTCGGCGGCCAGAGCTGGACCGGCTATCCGATCAACCACATGACCGGCTTCGACCAGGCCGATCCGCGGCCGACGCCGGCCGGGCGCGGCGGCGTGTTCTTTCCGCGCGGCCACATCCTGCACGACTATCTGGAATCGCGGGTCATGCCGATGGTCACCGGTCCGATCGGCCGCGGCAATCTGCAGTACGCCGCGATGTGGAAGACCGCGCAGCGGTTCACCGAGAGGCCGGTGAAGTTCGGCGGCGTGTCGGCCGAGATCATCGCGTTCTCGGTGCAGGATCGCCACTACAACAGCGTGCCGGATCGCATGATGGCGATCGCCGAGGCGCTCAATCAGGAGTACCACGAGCTGGCGGATGCGGGCTGCCCGGTGATCCAGATCGAGGAGCCGCAGCTTCACCTGATCCTGGCGCGCGGCATCTCCGGCGGCGAGATCAACGCCAAGCTGCTGATCGAGGTGTTCAACCGCACCGTGAAGGGGCTGCGCGCCAAGACCGAGGTGTGGGCGCACTCCTGCTGGGGCAACCCTTCGCAGCAGCGCATGTTCGCCGAGGTGCAGAGCTACAGGAACTCGCTCGAAGCCTTCACCCAGCTCGATGCCGATGTCATCACCTTCGAGACCTCCGCGTCCAACGGCGCCGATCTGGAGCTGACCGGCCAGATCATCAAGGACAAGAAAATCTCGATCGGCGTGATCGACCATCACACGCTGCAGGTCGAGTCGCCGGAGGAGGTGGCGGCGCAGATCCGCCGTGCGCTCAAGCACATCCCCGCGGAGCGGCTGATGATCTCCACCGACTGCGGCATGGGCCGCGAGGGCATGAGCCGCCGCCACGCCTTCTACAAGTGCGTTTCGCTGGTGCTCGGCACTAACATCGTGCGCAAGGAGCTCGGCGTGCCGGAGGCGCGCGTGCTCGCCGCCGACGAGCGCTATTCGCTGGTGGTGCCGCCGGCGTAGAGTGGTGTGGCGCAATAAGTGGTGCGGCGTAAGGAGAACAGGGTCTCTCCGCGCGTGTCCCGGACGCAGCGCAGCGTGCAACGGTGCGCTGCTGATCCGGGCCCCGCTTGCTTGCTTCTTTTACGGGAAGAAACCGGTGTCCCGGGTCTCCTTCGCTTCGCTCAGTTGCCCGGGACACATGTGGAGAGGCCTGACGCCGGCAACATTGACCGGCCGGGCCCCTCGACTATATTCGCCCCCGTGCCCCTGTGGCGGAATTGGTAGACGCGCCTGACTCAAAATCAGGTACCGCAAGGTGTGCTGGTTCGAGTCCGGCCAGGGGCACCATCCCTTTACTTCCGACCTCCGGATTTTCACCACAGCCGCGCCGTTCAGGTATGCTCGGCGCGAGCGGGTTGAAAGTTCGGGCAAGCCAAGGCGGCCAGAAATTAAAATTAAAGGTGCGGCGATGAAACTGCAGTTGTCTGGGCGTCTGGTTGCTGCAGCACGCGCGTTGACCGGAATCAGCCACGATGACCTTGCGGGCAAGTCGGGCATCGGTGCCGAGGCAATCCGGACCCTGGAATCGTCGGACGCCGCATGGTTGCCCCCTGAGGAATCGGAGGCATTGGCGCGGGCGCTGGCGGAGTTCGGTGCCGTGTTCATTCCCGAATCCGGCGGAATGGGTGCCGGCGTCCGGCTCAAGTTCACGCGCGGCGATGTCAAGCAGATCGGCCGGCTCGAAGGCGAAGGCGGTCCGGCACGGTCTGACGATGTGCCCTGACCCGTATCTTCACGAAGCGGCGCCCGCCGTGTAGCGTCAGGCCGTGAATTTTGAACGTCTGGGAGTGAAGGATGAATCGTCGCAATTTTCTCGTGAGCCATTCGTTGTTGTCGGGAGCTGCCGTGACTAGCCTCGCAGGTCCGGCGGTGGCGGCGGCGTCCGAAGGGGTGGTGGTCGTCCTTCCGATCATCCGCGAGTCCGGAAAATCCGACGAAGAGCTTGTTCGGGCATTCCGCTCCTTCGCGGATTACATGAGCCGGGCACCCGGATTTCTGGAGGGAACCCTGTTGAGGGCAACATTCAAGGACACAACGTTTGATTATATCGACGTAACGCGCTGGAAAGCGCGCGAGAACTGGGAATTGCTATTCGCGAGCAAGAGCTTTCTCTCCTTGATCGAGAGCAACAGTGTCTTCCGGGTACGGCCTGCGGATATTTTTGTTCCCGTCTCCATGTAATGTTCGCGGCAATGCTCACGCAACCGATCCACGATTGTCTGCGGTTTCTTCGGGCGCATCGGGCGAGGTGAAGCCTGCGGCCCGTTTTCAAAATTCGTTGATTGGCCAGTGACTTCGGCGTCGTGGTATCAGGACGCGGCGCGTTCATCCGGGGTGCCGGATCGCGACAACGCCGGTGACGAATGAGCACTCTCTCGATCGAACGCATCCGCTCCGAGCCGGTCGCCGCCGCGGCGGTCGCGGTGGCCGTGATCGGGCTTGCCACCATCGCAGGCGCCTTCTTCTTCCAGTACGCGCTGGGCTACCGGCCGTGCCCGCTCTGCCTGGAGCAGCGCATCGCCTATTACGTGTCGATCCCGCTTGCTGCCTTTGTGCTGCTCGGGCTGTCGGTCGGCTCGTCGCGCAAGGTGATGACGCTGGCGCTCGCCGCCATTGCGCTGGCGATGCTCTACAACGCGGGGCTTGGCGCCTATCACGCCGGCGTGGAATGGAAGTGGTGGCCCGGTCCGCAGGATTGCGCCGGCTCGTTCGGCAGCTTCGGTCCGGCCGGCGGGCTCGCCGACCTCATCCAGAGCACGCGCGTGATCCGTTGCGACGAGGCGGCGTGGCGCTTTCTCGGCATTTCGTTCGCCGGCTACAACGTGCTGATCTCGCTTGCGATGTCCGCCATTGCGGCGTGGGGCTCGCTGGGTGCGTGGCGGGCCTGGAAGCGGCAGGAAGCGGAGTAAATTCGCGCTGTATCGTCTGTCGCCCCCGCGCAGGCGGGGGCCCATAACCATCATACCCTCGACAGACCACGAAGCATGGGTCCCCGCCTTCGCGGGGACGACACCGAGTGTGTGGTGTCTGGCGAACTTACGGATCCAGCTCCGTATCCCAGTAGAGATAGTCCATCCAGCTATCGTGCAGGTAGTTCGGCGGGAACAGCCGGCCATTGCGGTGCAGGTGCTGCACGCTCGGCTGGAACGGCATTTGCGAAGGCCACATCCGAGCCTCCGCCATGGTCAGGCTGCCCTTGCGCAGATTGCAGGGCGAGCAGGCCGCGACGACGTTGTCCCAGGTGGTCATGCCGCCGCGCGAGCGCGGCACCAGATGGTCGAACGTGAGATCCTCGCGCGAGTGGCAGTACTGGCAGGAGAAGCGGTCGCGCAGGAACACGTTGAACCGCGTGAACGCGGGATTGGTGGACGGCTTCACGAATGTCTTGAGCGAAACGACGCTCGGCAGCTTCATTTCGAAACTGGGACTGTGAACGAGCTGGTCGTATTCCTCGACGATGTTCACCCGGTCCAGGAAAACCGCCTTGATGGCGTCCTGCCACGACCACAGTGACAGCGGGTAGTAGCTTAGCGGGCGGAAATCCGCATTGAGCACCAGAGCCGGAAAGCCGCCGGTCAGTCCCTGCGCAGTCAAACGAGGCTCCTCCTGAAGCCATCCCTCGCCGCGCGCCACCACGGCGAACGCATCATTGTAGCGCCAGCACGACAGGATTGTGAAGCAGCCTGAAGGGCCGGCCTGTGTGCGAATCGGCGGCGGCCCGCACCTGCGGTTCCGGCTGCCGTCAACCGCGAAGGCCGAATCGGCGGGCCAGGAATTCACCGCCGTGACGGAGGCCCTCCTGGTCGATGCCGTGTCCGACCCCCGGCGAGATGTGCCACTCCACCGGCACCTCCAGGGCCGCCAGCGCCTGCGAGCTCATGAACAAGGCCTGCACCGGGATAAGGTCGTCCTCGTCGCCATGAACGAGCAGGATCGGCGGCTTCGACCGGATGTCGCCGGCCACCGCGTCGGGCGGCGCGTTGTCGGGCAGCACGAAGATGCCGGAGTAGCCGACGATCGCGGCCGGCGCCACGGCGCGGCGCATTCCGGTGTGCAGCGCCATCATGGTGCCCTGGCTGAAGCCGACCAGCGCCAGCGCCGACGGCGGCAGGTTCAGCCGCTTCAACTCGGTGTCGAGAAACTGTTCGAGCGCCGGCATGGCGGCGTTGACGCCGTTCCAGCGTTCGTCGGGATTGCGGAACGTCAGCGGAAACCATTCGCGGCCGCTCGGCGCCTGGCCGCAGGGGCGCGGCGCATGCGGCGACACGAACGCCGTGTCAGGCAGCAAGCCCTGCCACGCCCGGCCGATGTCGATCAGGTCGTTGCCGTCGGCGCCGTAGCCATGCAGGAACACCACCAGCCGCTTCACCTGTCCGCCGGGCGGGTCGAGCCGCGGGCCGTTGAGTTCAGCGGCCATTCGTCTTTGCCTTTCTCGTCGTCACGTCGATTGTCCTGATTGTGCGGGTGCGGCCCGAAGTCTTCCGGGCCTGCGGCTTCTTCGCGGCGGACGGCGCGGCGGCGGACACGTCGATGCCCTCGCGCCGTTTCACGGCGTGATAGTAGGCCCAGAACAGGTGTGCGGCCACCCCGCGCCACGGACGCCACGCTTCGGCGAGCGCCGCCATCCGTTTCGCATCGGGCCGCTTGCGCAGGTTGAACGCAATGCGCGCCGCCTCCTGCAGCGCCAGATCGCCGGCCGGCCAGGCGTCGGCGTTGCCGAGGCAGAACAGCAGATAGATGTCGGCGGTCCATGGGCCGATGCCGTGCAGCGCGGTGAGCGTCGCGTGCGCCTGATCGGCCTCCATGCGGCCGACCGCGTCGAGATCGATGTCGCCGTTGGCGAGGGCAACGCTCACCGCTTTCAGCGTGCGGATCTTGGGCCGCGACAGGCCGAGCCGCATCAGCCGGTCGGCGCGCGAACGGCGCAGCGAATCGTGGTGGAACGGATCGAAGGCGGCCGCGACGCGGCCCCAGATCGCCGCGGCGCTGGCGGTCGAGAGCTGTTGCCCGCAGACGATGCGGCACAAGCCCTCGAAGCCGGCCGGCCGGCGGCGCAGCGCCGGCATGCCGGCCTTCTCCAGCACCGCGACAAGCCGCGGGTCCTGGGCGACCAGCGCGGCCATGCCGGCGGCGAGATCGGCGTCGGTGTGGATGAAGGTGCTCATGCGACGGAGATTACAGCACGGTCCCGGCCAGCGCCGCCGTGGCGGCCAGTGAGCCTGCGCCGCCGATCACCGCGCGTCGCGTCAAAGCAAAATTCGTCATGGCGAAAATAACCTTCGTTGTTATGTCATTGCGCCGGATTCTATCTTCATGGCAGCGATGATGGCGTAACAATGTCGTAGCCTCGTCCTTATGACACCACCCGTTTTCCGCTTTGCACCGAGTCCCAACGGCTTCCTGCACCTCGGTCATGCGCTGTCGGCGCTGCTGAATTTCGACATGGCGCGCGCGGCGGGAGGCCGCCTGCTGCTGCGGATCGAGGACATCGACCGCACCCGCTGCCGCCCGGAGTACGAGGCTGCGATCCGCGAGGACCTGGCCTGGCTCGGCATCGAATGGGAGGAGCCGGTGCGGCGGCAGTCCGAGCACTTCGCCGAATACCGCAAGGCGCTCGCTCGCCTTGCCGACATGAAACTGACGTTTCCGAGCTTCGAAACGCGCGCCGAACTGGCGCATCTGGTGGCGGACCGCGAATCGCACGCGCGTGAGCCGCGCGATCCGGACGGCGTGCCGCTTTATCCCGGCACGGCGCAGTCGATGGGCGAGGCGGAGCGCGCGGCGCGCATCGCATCGGGGGCGCCGTATGCGTTGCGCCTCGACATGGCTGCGGCGTGCGATTGGGCTGGCGAACTGCACTGGATGGAGACCGGCGCCGGTCCGGACGGCGAGACCGGTACGGTTCCCGCCCGGCCCGAAGCCTGGGGCGACGTCATCATCGCGCGCAAGGAAACGCCGACCAGCTACCATCTCTCTGTCGCGGTCGACGATGCCCTGCAGGGCGTTAGCCACGTGGTGCGCGGTCAGGACCTGTTCTGGTCCACCTCGGTGCACCGGCTGCTGCAGTCGCTGCTCGACCTGCCGGCACCCGAATATCACCATCATCGCCTTGTGCTGGATGCAGACGGCCGCAAGCTCTCCAAGTCGAGCGCCTCGACCGCGCTGCGCGAACTGCGCGCGTCGGGGATGACGGCGGACGACGTCCGCCGCATGGTGGGCCTCGATCGGTAGCGCCGCAGGTCCCGCCATGTCATGGTCGGTGCGAGAGTGGGCGGGGGTCGTGTGCCGGACGAGCGTAAGCGAAGGTCGAAAGCCGCATCGCGGACGGCCCGCGTGCGTCGCCGGCCGCGCAGCCACGGCTCCACCGAGATCGCGCTGGCCAATCTGGCGCACGACATCCGCACCCCGCTGACTGGCATCCTCGCGCTGTCGGAATTGCTCGCCGCCTCGGAACTGCCGGAGCGCGAACGGCTCTGGGCCGCCGCGATCAGGGACGCGGCGCTTCATCTGGCCCGGCTCACGACTCTGGTGGTCGACGCCGCCAAAGCCGGCTCCGGCGGCCTGGTTCTCCGCGACGAGCCTTTTGCGCTGCGCACACTGGTCGAGGCGGTGGCGCAGTCGATGAGTGCCCGGGCGGAAGGCAAGGGGCTTGCCGCCACGGCCGTTGTAGCGCGGACGATCCCGGATCGCGCAACCGGCGATGCGGTCCGCTTGCGCGGCGCGCTGGAGAACCTGATCGACAACGCGGTGAAGTTCACCGAGCGTGGCCGTGTCACGCTGAAGGTTGCGGCGGTGCGCGCTCCGCGCGGGCGGCTGCGTCTCACGTTTTCCATTGCCGACACCGGTATCGGAATCGTTGCGTCGGATCTCAAGCGGCTGTTCCGGCCGTTTGCCCAGGCCAATGCGGCCGTGGCGCGGCGCTACGGCGGCGCGGGGCTCGGGCTTGCCTCGGTCAAGCGTCTCGCCGAAGCGATGGGCGGCAGCCTCGCCGTCACGAGCCGGCCCGGCCGCGGCAGCACCTTCCGGCTTGTCGTGACGGTCGGACGCCTGCCGAAGCAGAAGTCGCCGCGGTCCGGTCGGGCCGCACGCACCGGATCGCTCCATGTGCTGTGCGTCGAGGACAATCCTTACGGCCGCGCCGTGCTCAACACGGTGCTGGGAGAATTCGGTCATCGGGTCACGTTCGCAGGCAGCGGGGAGGCCGCGCTCGAATTGCTGTCGCAAGGCGGCCACGATGTCGTGCTGATGGATGTGGTGCTGCCCGGCATGGACGGGCTGGAGACCGCGCGGCGGATTCGTGCGCTCGACGGCCCGGCCGCCCGGGTGCCCATGATCGGCATCTCGGGTGGAACCGGAACCGGCGAGGAGGCGGCGGCGCGTGCCGCCGGCATGAGCGTCTATCTGCGCAAGCCGGTCAGTCCCGCGGCGCTCGCCCAGGCACTGGACGAAATCGTCGGGCCGGACGGCATGCAAGACGAAACCAGGGAGTATTCATGAAAGCGTCCACCGTCCTGACCGCCGCCGTGCTGGCGCTGGTCCTGCCGGCCGCGGCCGTCGAGGCGCAGACGGCGGGCTATATCTCGGCCAAGAAGGACGCGGTCGTTCAGGCGTTCGGAGCGGAGACCGCCGACAGGATTTTCTCCGGCACATATTCACCGGTGCGTCAGCAGATGGTGGCGAGTTCGCGCAAGACCATTCCCGGATATGAGTGCCCGGCCGATCCGGCCCTCGCGCTGGTTGCCGTCATTCCCTATCCGCTGAAGGCCGGTCTGGTGTCGTGGATCGAGCGCTTCATTATCGACTGCAAGCCGCGTGCGGTGCGGAGCTTCCTGCTGGTGCTCGAAAAGCCCCAGCCGACAGTGGTTGAGCTTCTGCCCGGCACGACCAACGCCGATCCCCGTCTGCAGCGCGATGCTGCGGTCGGAGCCACGGCCGCGCTCGCGGGCAAGACCCCGCAGGACTGCAAGCGCCGGTTCGTCACCGACACGCAGATCACGTCCAAGTTCGAGCCCAACAAGCCGTGGCAGGAACGCTGGCACTATGACCTGTGCGGGACCATGGCGCAGGTCGACGTCACCTTCTCGCCGTCCGACAAGGGCGGCACGACGTGGAGCGTCAAGCTGGTGGAGTAGGGCGGTATCAGGCCCGCCGGATCAGGCTGATAATCAGCAGCAGGATCACCGCGCCGATGGTGGCGTTGATGATCGCCGCAAGCATGCCGCCGCCGATCACGATGCCGATGCGCGGCAAGAGCCAGGCGGCGAGAAACGCGCCGACCACGCCGACCACGATGTTCCAGAGCAGGCCGAAGCCCGCGCCCTTGACGATGATTCCGGCAAGCCAGCCGGCGATGGCGCCGACGATGATGGCGACGATCAGGCTTTCCATGGGCTTCCTCCCGGCGAACCGCGGGTCCGCGCCCCGCACGCGCGCACCCAAGGGTAGTCTTCGCGGGAAGAACTGTCAGCGGGTCATCGGCGGCTTTGCACCGTCACATGTTGCCGGCGCCGTTGGCACTCTCTCAACAACGCCCGGACCGTTTCGACCGGCCGCCTGACCCCGGTCCGTTTCGTGTCGCCTGAAGGCGGGGTCCGGTCTGCAGCGCCGCTTCGCGCTGCGCAGCGCCCGAGACATGGGTGCGGGACACGGGAGCGAGACAGGAGAGGGAGCCGGCATGCTTTCACTTCGAACCGTCCCGCTCTAGTGTGCGCCCGCAAACGCAATGCAGGGTGAGAAAATCATGAACGGAAGCGCCTTCAAGCTCGGCACCTTCGCCAAAGCCGACGGAAAGACATTCGCCGCCATCGTGCTCGGCGACAACGCCATCGATCTCGCAACGGCTCATGACGCGTTCCGCTCGGCCGGCCGCAAGGGCACGCTGGGCGCCACCGACATCGACGGCCTCCTCAACGACTGGGACGCCAACTTCGCGGTGCTGCAGGAGATGGTCGCGTTCCTGGAGAAGGAGGGCGCCGCCGGCGTCAAGGTTGCGAGCCTGACCCCGCATTCGCCGGTGACGCGGCCCGGCAAGATGTTCTACGCCGCGCAGAACTTCCAGGAGCACGTCGACGAGATGCTGCGTGCCGGCATGACTCCGAAGGAGGGGCCGAAGTTCACCGGCGAGAAATCGACCACGCGGCCCTATCTGTTCCTGAAAGCGCCGAGCACGCTGGCCGGCGCCAACGACGACATCGAGATCCCGCGCGGCATGCAGAAGATCGACTGGGAGGCCGAGATCGCCTGCGCGATCGGCAAGCGCGGCAAGCACATCAAGGCGGAGCGGGCGCTCGAGCACATCGCCGGCTGGATGACCACCAACGACGTGTCGTGCCGCGACCTGCAGATCCGCCCCGACCGGCCGGGGCTGCGCTCCGACTGGCTCGGCGGCAAGAGCCACGACCGCTTCGCGCCGACGGGGCCGTTTCTGGTGCCGCGCGCGTTCGTGAAGGATCACATGAACCTGTTCCTGCGCCTCACCGTGAACGGCGAGGTCGAGCAGAACGGCAACACCTCGCAGTTCATCTTCACGCCGGAGGAGCAGATCGAGTTCGCCTCCAACATCCTCACCATCGAGACCGGCGACTTCTTCGCCTGCGGCACCTGCGGCGGCGTGGGGCAGGGCACCAACACGTTCCTCAAGGCGGGCGATGTGGTGGAGACCGAGGTGGAGGGGCTGGGGAAGATGCGGAACAAGTTTGTGGCGGAGGCGGGTTAGGCGGACACGCTGACGGACGAAGGCTCAACGCGTGCGGCGCGTCATGGCCGGGCATAGTCATCCGAAGGACGGCGTCGCTTCGCTCGCCTATGTCCCGGCCATCCACGCCTTTTCTTTCTCGTAGCCCGGATAGAGCGAAGCGACATCCGGGGCAACCTTTCGTGAGACGCTGGTATGACCGGGAAAGTCACAGAGAAAACTACGCTTGGGCAAGAATATGCTGAAGCTACAAGGGATAACGGGGCCGAGCGCGAGGCGTGCGAAATGGATCGAGTCGAGTGTCGGTGACACGCTGGCCGACGAGGGTTTTAGCGGTTGGCCCGGTTATCCAGCGCGATGAGGCCGTAGCCCGGATAGAGCGAAGCGACATCCGGGGCAGATTCCGCGTCGACTGTCCCGGATTCACTGCATTCAATCTGCACTATACTGGCTGGACATTTTGATGTCCATGGATTATTTATAATCCATGGACACGGCGCCGCCCCGCAAAATTCCGGTCGTGTTCTATTGTACGCGCGGCGGCGTAGAGGTCGTCCGCGACTGGCTGCGCGATCTCGACGCGGCCGATCGCCGTGCCATCGGTCAAGACCTGATGCGTGTCCAGTACCGGTGGCCGGTTGGCATGCCGCTGTGCCGCGCACTGGGCGATGGATTGTGGGAGGTGCGCAGCATACTTCCCGGCAACCGGACTGCTCGTGTGCTGTTCAGTGTTCATCAGGATCGGATCGTGGCGCTTCACGGGTTCGTCAAGAAGACTCGGAAGGCGCCGGATCAGGACCTGACTTTGGCGCGACGTCGCAAACGAGAGTTCGAATCTTGAAAGGAAGCCGCCATGAAAAAGAAATTGAAGAAGCCGCGCAACGCGCGCAAGCTTAGCACGCTGGACGATTTCCTCGCCGCGGAAGGCAAGCGGGAGGAGTTTGAGGCCGTGGCCGTCAAGGAAGTGCTCGCCTGGCAGATCGGCGAAGCGATGAAGGTCAGGAAGCTGTCCCGCAGCGGGCTGGCGCAGCGCATGAACACCAGCCGAAGTCAGGTCCGGCGGTTGCTCGATCCGAAGGATGGCAACGTCACCCTGGCGACGCTTCAGCGCGCTGCGAAGATCGTGGGGAGGTCGCTGCGGCTTGAACTGGTGTGAGGCTTGCCGTAGCGCCCATCTCCCACTACCCCCTCTGCTTCCCCGCCTCAAACCGCGCCACCGCCTCCTCCGTGCCCGCCTTCGCCATGGCGCGGTGCGCGTTCTGGTCGGGCGCGTTGCGGTCGTAGCTCGCCTGCCGCAGCGCGTTGCTGCCGCGCAGCCGCGGCCGCACCTCCTCGGCGATCAGTTCGAGGCTTCGTTGCGTCGCCTGCCAGTTCGCCCAGTCGTGCGAGAACACCAGCACGCCGCCGAAGCCGCCGGTGACCTCAAGCATGTGTTCGATCTTCGCCACCGCGTCGTCCGGCGTGCCGATGATCGCGCGCTCGTTGTCCACCATCCAGCCCGCCGGGTCGGCCATGCCGCGCGGCGGCGGGTTGGGCGCGGGAATGATATCGTTGGCGTAGCCGATCCACTTCTCAAGGCCGTAC